>NZ_LT963430.1:697701-1046552 GCF_900199405.1 Beduinella massiliensis | reverse complement strand
GTTTTCGGACAGCTTATTAATATTTCCCCGCAACTTTTGATTCAGTCGCGAAATTCGTCTGGCGATGGTGTCCGTGCGCTTGCCCTCTTTCGCCGCGATCTGCGCGGGCGACAGGCCGCGGGCGTATACGTCCTGATAGAGCTCGTAGTCCTTTTCGGGGAGCTTGTCCACCGCCCGGCACAGCATGTCCCGGCAGGCGACGATCTCGTCGATCACCAGGTCGTCCGCGATGTCCTCGTAGCTTTCCAGCGGGACGCCTGCCTTTTGCCGGCTCTCCTTGTGATGGTAGTTCAAGAACGTCAGGAACACGGTTCGATAAACCCATGCCGCCTGATTCGGGTGCGTTCGTACCGTCTCCGCCTTGCGATATGCGACGAGAAAGAACTCCTGCGCAATGTCTTCCGCGTCCCGCGTCGGTCTGGAGGCCGATTGCAGCAGCCTGGCTGCGAGTGCCTTGACGTACGGGTATTTCTGATAGGCAAACTCGTCGAACCAACGAAGCGTATCCTTGCCCTGATGCGGCTCCATTTCATCGTTCCCCTGCTTTCGTATAAGATATATGGGATTATACAGCAGGACACAAAGGTAGGGCAAATGTTTCCTTACAGCCGCAGAGCATCTTTTTTCTCCTCGGCAAAAAATACTTCTTTTGGTATAAAACTATCATGATTTTACGTCTTTTATGAGCATGCGCGGACGGAAGAAGGTCAATGCCGGGAAGCCTTACGGGGAGACCGGCAGCCGCCGCACGGGAAGGAGCCACGCTCCACGAAAAAATCCCTTGCCGACGCTGCGCACGTCGTCGCAAACGGATCATTTCCCCTGGATACGGGCGCGCAGAGCCCCGCTTGGAAGAGATAGGTGACTTATCAGGACATATATCGACATAAATTAGCGTATACAGGAATTTTTCGACTATGCTAATGGCAATAAAATACGAAAGAGGGTGCCATGCATATGAGAAACTCCTACGCAACCGCCGTATCGCTCGGCGGCAACACCTCGAAATGCGGCTACAGCTATCTCGCCTCATCCGGTGAAATCATCGTAGGCCTGGGATACTTTCCGCGCAACGAGCTGAACGAAAAAGTTTACAAGCCGGTGGCGGCCATATACCGCACGAAGCCGCACCTGGTTGCCCGAGAAATCGCACGCGCCGTGGAAGAGATATGGGAACACGGCGACCGCGAAAGGCTGCGGGATGTGCTGGGGCACAAAATCATCGACAAGCCCACGCCTGCCGAGGTCATGCAGGCGCTGGCGAACTACATTGCGGAGGGCGAGAGGGTCATCATGTGATTTAAGTGAAGTCTTTTTGGATTTGCTTTGCTGCTCCTCGCCGGCGAAATCGTGTTATTCATGAGCCGGCAATAAGAAAAAGGCGGTGTTGCAGATTAAAAAAATCTGCGGCACCGCCTTTGGACTGTATCCGGTTGAACGGACAGGAAAATAAAAGGATATTGTAGAATTACGCAACCTAACGCGGCCTTGCACCTGATTTCATAGGGAGTAAGGCCGTATTTCAGGTTAATGCGTTCGAAGTTGTAGAAGTGGACATATTGTGCAACCAACTCCTCTACCTCTGCGCGAGTAGAATAATGGGCACGATAAAGGCATTCCGATTTAAGCGTTCCGAAGAAATTCTCCATAGCGGCATTGTCGTATGGACATCCGGGACTGGACATAGAGGGTTGAAAGTGATATTCTTTGCTTAGGTCGAAGTATGCATCGGAGGTGTATTGAGACCCTTGGTCACTGGGGAGTGCGAGTCCATCGGTGACCTTCTCTGTTATCATAGCGTCTCGGATCGTCTGAGTAACCAGCGATGCGGCCATGTCGCCACCCATGCGATAGGCCAACACCATTCGACCACAAAGGTCAATCACCGCACACATATACAGCATTCCCTGTGGTGTGGGGATATAGGTGATATCTGTTGACCAGAAACGATTGGGTTGTTGCTGTTCAAAGGCACGCTGCAATAGGTTTGGGTATTTGTACACGTTTTGCTGATGTTGAGTATATCTTCTTTGCCGCCGAATCTGTGCAAGCAGATTGGTCTTGCGCATGACGCGCAGAAGTGCTTTCAGATTTACATTTTTTCTTTTCTTCCGCTGGATCCAGAGACGAACACGGCGGATGCCGTAGGTCTGGTTGCACTGCTGTTGACATTCCACAATCAGATCGACCAACCACTGATCTTTCGGCGTCTTTTCTTGCTTTTTACGCCAGGCATAATACCCACTTCGGGAAACTTCAAATACTTCACACATTGTGACGATAGGATAAATGTTGCGAAAACGTTCTATAACTCGATATTTCAATTTCACCTCCTTCCAACTTCTAACAGAAAATTTCGCAGCAGTTCCACCTGCATACGCAGTTTTACCAATTCATTATTCTGCTGGATTTCCCCGTTCTCCGGCATTTTACGCGGACGGCCTTTAAGGCGAGGTACATCGCCCTGTGCGATTAATCGTTCTCTACGGTTTTCTCGATTGACTAGTTGCTCAACCTGTTTCTTTGTTAGCCCAAGGCTGGCTCCGATTTCACGATTCGTTTCGCCCGTGATTTTCCGCTCGCGTATTGTTTCAATAAGGCCTTGTACCTTCGTGTATTTTTGCCTCATACAATAAACCTCCTGTCGTAGTTTGCTTCTTACATTCTACAACAGGAGGTCTCTTATTTCATTGTCCGTTTATCGGGATACAGTCCAACGGAGACTTGTGGACAAAAACCACAAATCCCCGTTTGCTTTCACAAGGGGCGGGAGGGTATATGAACCCCTCGTCCTACATCCTTAATTAGGATTTGCCCATTTTAGGTAAAAAGCAAAAAATGGGTCTGTAATAGTGAGTAAGTTATCTTCCTTTTGCCAGTCAATGACTGGGGTTGATGAACTATCAGAATAGGAAATCCTCGCAATCTTATCTAAAACCCTAGTGACTTCATTTTTCTGAGGTGGCGCTTCATCAAGTATATTTTTTATGTTATTTCGTAGTTCCTCATACCTAATGCTCTCAACGCCAGGTTTAATATTTTTCAAACTTTCCATTACCACTCCATATATATCTGTTTTAGTCCCTGTTTTCAATAATCTCTGCTTTCTATCTGATCTTGCTCTGGGACCACGTTTTAACTTATCAAACATTGGTCTTCCAGAATTATCCGCCAAGTTATGATAAATATTAACCATATCAAAGTCTACAGGAATTGACATTTCGGGGATGCAGGCTTCTAATATTTCAAAGTGTTTGCATAGCGTATTACAAAATTCTTGCATTAAAAAAGGGCTACCATAGGCGGCATCTGCCATCCCTGAAATAATTTCATCTGGCACAATAATATTAAGCTTCTCGAATCCTACTGTGGCAATATCCATAAGTTCGCGTTTTTCCCAAGTTGGCATACTTATTGTACTTATACGACCTGTCATTTCGCGTTCGACTTCAACAGTATCGTATTTCCTATTTGGTATTGCAATAAATATTACTGGAAGCCCATGCATAATAGGAGACTTGACAGCTCTTACTATATTTTTTTGTAGCCGCTTATCAAGATAGTGAAAATCATCCACAATGAGAGGTATTCTTTCCTGCTGTAAATCACGTAAAGCAACAATTTTATTGCTAGATGTTCTACGTTTTATATGTACTGTCTCATTTACAGATGTATGGTTAGTGTGAATATTGGACTTCCCTTTAACAACAGCAATGCTTCCCTCTATACCGCCATCCGCTCCGTTTTCAATAGCTGAACTTTCGCTTTCTTGATCTTCTAATTCGGTAAATTCTTTTAATTGCTCAACTATCAGTTCCCAAAATGAATTTTCGTCATTTACTGTCCCACAATCAATCCAAACAGAATTATCTCTTGGAAAGATTTTATCTACAAGAACCGTTTTCCCTGTTTTAGTCGGGCCAGTAATCACAAGTAGTTTCGATAAATTATCGTCCACTTCTCGAACCCGCTCTTCTAGCTTATGATTTTTACGAGGATTATAAGTTATGCGCGGAAACCCTCCAGCAACAAAGACATCATTAGTTCTTAAACGCTTTTTAATTTTTTTTAACATTACGCTGTCCCTCCTATTTTTCTATCGCTTTTTCTCCCGATTTTTTCCGGAACTTTTAGCTTCTTAGATTTTTGCAGCACCCGTATCAACACCTCAAATTCAACTTCGGTCAACTTGGTGTAGTCGATGCTCAACCGCCTGCAATATAAAATCGCTTGCCGCTTTTGAGAAGTACCCTCAATACTGGAAACGAACTCTATGTCTCTTTTCCATTCCTCAACAAAATCATCTTCCGGGGCGTTGGTGCTGTCACCTCTGTGGGCTTCCTTTATATCTGCAATAATGTCGTCTATATCGCTATGGACGATATTAGTAAAATACTCGTCCTTGTTGATGTGCGAATCGTTAAAAATACGCAAGTGACGGTCGTTATCGCCGGGATTGTATTTCTTCTCAAGCATACCTTTCGCCAGATTAACATATGCGTTTAGGTTTTTTAGCTGCATAGCGGCAATACCGTCCACATAAATTTCAATATCTGTCAGCAGCTTTACAAAATCCTTGTGTGCTGCCATCTCACAGAGCAAGCGGGTATTGATATGCCCGTTTTTTAAAGTTCAATCATATCGTCACTCAAATGCAGGTCTGCAAGATCGGCGTTTGAGTGACTTTTAATTTCCGTCATTCCCAGCCGGTAATCAGTAGACACACCATAGAATTTTGCCAGCGTCACAATGCTGGTGTGGCTAACATCTTTGTATTCATCTGTTTCGTACTGGCCTAAAGCGGAGCGGGATATGCCTGTCTGCTCCGCAAGCTGTTCAAGGTTCAGCCCCCGGCTTGTCCGCAAGTCCTTTAGTTTCTCCTGTATGGCCAAAGCCACATTCATTCGCACCACCTCTTTCCGTCCTTCATTATACCACAATCTTTTCCATAAACGTGGAAATTTTTATTTTTCAGCCCGATTTCCAACCTTATGGATATACGGGATAGGCGAGCAAAAAAGTATACACTTAATTTATCGGCCGATGGGAAACACCAACATGGAGGACAGGCAATGGCAAAACAAATGGCACCGGGGCAGCGGCGCAAAGCCAACGCCCTGATACGGAAAACCTGATTCAACTACGATAATGGCAACTGCATTGCCCTTGACGATGGGGAGGAATGTGTCTGCGTCCAGAGCATTTCCTATTCCCTTATCTGCAAGTGGTTTGTAAACACTGTACTTCCTGCGGACAAAGCGTTGCACGCCGAAATTATGGGCGAAGTAGTGAACCGCTGCGCCGTCTGCGGGGCGGCGGTTGTTCCCAACTCCAACCGGGCGAAATACTGCAAAAGCTGCGCCCGCAAGGTACATAGGTGGCAAAAGAACGAAAGTGATCGCCGTAAACGGACACAGTCGGACAAATTAGAATTCTTTGCCCGGTTCCTCGTACCGGAAATACGCAAGTTTTACGAGAGCGAACAGGGGCAAAAGGAATTTGCCGAGCGGCAGGAACAACAAAACGAACATAAGGCAGAATGACAAAAAGAGCGATTAAGGCACAAAACCTTGACCGCTCTTTTCTGTTGGTCTTACAGCCACACCGTTACGGCAAAGCCGCCTTTGAAAAAGTAGGTGTTCGTGTAATGTCCATTTGGTGGAGGTGAGGAGAATCGAACTCCTGTCCGAAAACCCTTCAAAGAGATTTTCTCCGAGCGCAGCCTATAATTTAGGATTCCCCCCGCCGCACGCCCATAGGCAGGCTTGCGGCCTCGGTAGCTTCATCATGTGAATCTCGCGGCAAAGCTTAGGCGGATTCATTGCCCGTCAATTGACGCCGGATTCCAAGGGGACGGGGCCCCTGGGCCGACGCGCGGCATTAAGCCGCGAAAGCGTATTCGCTATTGTCAGTTAATGTTTAATTCCCCGTTTTAACGTGGCCAGGGTCCACGGCTCGCTTACCTCATCTCCAGATCCCCGTCGAAACCAGTACACCCCCATGAAAAAGGATTTTGAATTTCACTCGCCGCGCCCGTTGTTTTTGAGCGCGCGGTCGATGTCGCGCTTCGCGTCGCGCTGCGCCATGTCGTCACGCTTGTCATGCAGCTTCTTGCCGCGGCAGAGCCCCAGCTCCATCTTCATGCGCCCGTCCTTGAGATAGACGGAAAGCGGCACCAGCGTGTAGCCCTGGCGCTGCACCAGCCCTGCCAGGCGGCGAATCTCCGCCCTGTGCATCAGCAGCTTCTTGGGCCTGAGCGGGTCGGTGTTGAAGATGTTCCCCTGCTCGTAGGGGCTGATGTGCATGCCGCTGACGATCATTTCCCCGTCCTTCACGGCGGCGAAGCTCTCCTTGAGATTGACGCGCCCCTGACGCATGGACTTGACCTCCGTGCCGTGCAGCGCGATGCCGCACTCGAAGGCCTCCTCCACGAAGTACTCGTGGCGCGCCTTGCGGTTCTGCGCGACGGGCTTGATGCCCTTCTGACGTGCCATCCGGGCACCTCCCTTCAAATCCGGTATCCATTATAACATACCCCGGCGGAAAAATGCACCCCTTTTTTGCATCCAGGCGGCATATCCGGCGTCGAATCCCCCGGGCGCTGCATTTTCCTAAAGGTTTTCGGGCATTTTTCTTCAAAGGTCTTGCGTTTTGGGACGGACGCGAATACAATGCTACATGTCTATTTTTAAGACCTGAAAGGAATTTTTCGCGATGTTTCGTTTCAAGCGACTCCAACTGAGCTATCAGCAGATGATCGCGCTGGGCTTTCTGGGGTTGATCCTGCTGGGCGCCGTGCTGCTCATGCTGCCGTTCTCCTCCCGCTCCTTCTCCTGGACCGATCCCCTCAGCGCGCTGTTCACGGCGACGAGCGCCGTGTGCGTCACGGGCCTCGTGGTTCTGGACACGGCGACGCACTGGTCCGTCTTCGGCCAGCTCGTGCTGTTGGTGCTCATCCAGATCGGCGGCCTCGGACTCATGACCGTGGCGACGCTCTTCTCCTTCGCCCTGCGGCGCAAGATCGGACTGGCGGAGCGCAGCCTCCTTCAGGAGAGCGTCGCGAGCCTTTCCATCGGCGGCGTGGTACGCCTTACCCGGCGCATCCTGCTGGGCACGCTGATCTTCGAGGGCGCGGGCGCGCTGCTGCTCTCCCTGCGCTTCGTGCCGCGCTACGGGCTGCTGTCCGGCGTGTACATGAGCATCTTCCACGCGATTTCCGCCTTTTGCAACGCGGGCTTCGACCTGCTGGGCCGCCCGGACGCGCTCTACATCTCCCTGACGGAGTACGTCTCCGACCCGCTCGTCACCCTTACGATCAGCGCGCTCATCCTCATCGGCGGCCTCGGCTTCATCGTCTGGGACGACCTGGCCAAGCATCGGCTGCACTGGCGGCGCTACTTCCTGCACACGAAGATCGTGCTGATCTCCACCGCCGCGCTGGTTCTTTTGCCGACCGTGCTCTTCCTCATCATGGAGCGCACGGACACCATGCAGGGCATGGGCGTGGGGGAAAGCCTGCTGGCCAGCCTGTTCTCCGCCATCACGCCGCGCACCGCGGGCTTTAACACGGTGGATACCGCGCTGCTGGGCGACGGGTCCAAGCTGCTGACGATGGTGCTCATGTTCATCGGCGGCAGTCCCGGGTCCACGGCGGGCGGCATCAAGACGACGACGATGGCCGTGCTGCTGCTTTCCGCCGCCGCGACGCTGCGCCATACGCACGACACCAGCGTGCTGGGCCGCAGGCTCGATCAGGACGTGGTGCACAGGGCGTCCTCGGTCGCGACGGTTTACCTGGGCATGGTCGTCGCGGCGACGCTGCTGATCTGCATGCTCCAGCCGGAGCTGCTGCTGCCGGACGTGCTCTTTGAGGTCTTCTCCGCGGTGGATACGGTCGGCATGTCGACCGGCATCACCCGCGCGCTCTCCCCCGTCTCCCGCCTGGTCGTCATGGTGCTGATGTACTGCGGGCGCGTCGGCAGCCTGACGTTCGCGCTCATCTTTACCGAGCGCAGGCGCCCCCCGGCGGTGCAGCAGCCGGTGGAAAAGATACTCGTGGGTTAACCCCGAAAGGATGAGGAAAAGATGAAATCGATATTGGTCATCGGCATGGGGCGCTTTGGGCGCCACCTGAGCCGTAAGCTGATGGAGCTTGGCAATGAAGTCATGGTCGTGGACGAGGACGAAGAGATCATCTCCGAGCTCATGCACGACGTCACCAGCGCGCAGATCGGCGACTGCACCAAGGAAGAGGTGCTCCGCTCGCTGGGCGTGACGAACTTCGACCTCTGCTTCGTCTGCATCGGGTCGGACTTTCAGGCGAGCCTGGAGGTCACCGCGCTGCTCAAGGAGCTGGGCGCGCGCCGCGTGCTCGCCAAGGCGAGCCGGGACATCCACGCGAAGTTCCTACTGCGAAACGGCGCGGACGAGGTCGTCTACCCGGAGCGCGACATGGCCGAACGCCTGGCGGTTCGGGTGAGCGCGAACAACGTGTTCGACTACATCGAGCTGACGCCCGAATTTTCCATCTACGAGATCCCGCCGATGGACGCGTGGCTGGGCAAGACCATCGTGCAGTGCAACGTGCGCACGAAGTACCACATCTCCATCCTCGCCGTCAAGCAAAACGGCGAGACGACCCTGCTTCCCCCCGCGGATCACCTGTTCACCCCCAGCGAGCATCTGATGGTGATCGGCAAGCACGAGGACATTCAGCGGGTATTGAAGAGGATATAACGAAAGCGCCCCCGGCGGTACGCAGGAACCGCCGGGGGTCATTTATGCCTTGGCCGCCGCGACGATGGGCTCCACCGCCGCCCTGTCCGTCCAGTCCATGCGCTTGCCGTACGTCTCCTGTATGAGGCGGAGCTCCTCCGTCGGCTCCTTCATCCTGCCGATTGCCGCGTGCATCCCTGCCATCATGAGGCGGTGCAGCGGGCTCAGGCGCGCGTAGTCCATCGCGCCGCGCAGGTGAAAAAAGGCGATGCGCCTTTGCATGTCCGGGCTGAAATTCTGCGCCCGTACCTGTTCGAGCGTGGGCGACTCCGGCGCGGCCATGCCCACCGTGAACACGATCAGCCGTTTCCCGTCCAGCAGCGTCTCGTGCTTCGTGAGCGCCTTCACGCCGCGAATGGCGCTCGCATACAGGGAGCCGCCGAAGATCACCGTGTCGTAGTCAGAAAAACGCTGCTGCTTCCACTGCTTTACGTTCACCGCCTCGCAGCCGAGCCTCTGCGCGATCTCCCTCGCGTAGCGCTCCGTCGTGCCATAGCGGCTTGCGTACAAAACCACCGTCCTGCCCATGTTCATTCCTCCTCCGCCTGCCTGTACGCCTGACGCAGCCGCAGGGCCTGCTCCCCCAGCCGCAGCAGGCCGCTGCGCATCGTCTCGATCTCCGCCTCCGTCAGCACGCCCATGAAGGCGCGCAGGAACGCGTCGTTCTTTTGCCCGTTCTGCCGCTCGTAGTCGTCCGCCTTCTTCAGCACCTCGATGCGAAGCGCCCGTGCGTCGCGCGCGTCGCGCTTGAGCGCGATGAAACCCTTCTTCGCCAGCTTTTCCGCGATCGCCTTCGCGTTCTGGCGCGACGTGCCCATCGCCTCTGCGAGCTGGGTCAGCGTCGGCGGCTCTTCAAAGAACATCCTCAGGTTCAGCAGCATGAACCACTGCCTCGTCGTGAGCTCCCCCAGGCACTGTCCGCTGTCCCCGATGGCCTCCAGCCGCGTCCCCACCAGAAATAGCAGCCCAAACACCTGATAGGCCGGCTCCACGCCGCAAAGGTGTTCTTCCATGTTCATGCGCAGCCCTCCAATACGTAATACATTGCGTTATTGCGCATTATATTACGTATTCTTCCGGATGTCAAGGTCTGAATTGAGGGTCGATTTTTAGGGCGCGATGGTTTATAATGAAAAAATCATCGAATACGAGGAGGGATTTCACTTGAAAACCCCTGAAATACTGGCCCGCGAGGCGCGCGCGGCGTCCATCCCGCTGGCGGCGCTGGACGCGAAGACGCGAGACGGCGCGCTGCTCGCGATGGCCGAGGCGCTCACCTGCCAGCGCGAGGAGATCTTCGCGGCCAACCGCGAGGACATGGCCCGCGCGAAAGAAGAGGGGCTCGCCGCGCCGCTGCTCGCCCGGCTGCGCTTCGACGAAAAGAAGCTTTCGGGCGTGGTCGAGGGCCTGCGTTCGCTGGCGTCGCTGCCCGACCCGCTGGGCGCGACGCAGATGGCGACGGAGCTCTCCCCCGGGCTGGAGCTCTACCGCGTCTCCTGCCCCATCGGCGTGATCGGGGTGATCTTTGAGTCGCGCCCCGACGCGCTGGTGCAGATCTCCGCGCTCTGCCTCAAGAGCGGAAACGCGGCGCTGCTCAAGGGCGGGCGCGAAGCCCTGCGCACCAACCGCGCGCTCTTCGGGGCGCTGTACGGGGCGGCGGTCCGCGCGGGCGTGCCGGAGGGGGCGCTGGCGCTGCTGGAGACGCGCGAGGACGTGGGCGCGCTGCTCTCGCTGGACGAATCCATCGATCTCATCATTCCGCGCGGCTCGAACGCCTTCGTGCGCTACATCAAGGATCACAGCCGCATCCCCGTGATGGGCCACGCGGACGGCCTGTGCCACGTATACGTGGACGCCGCGGCAGACGTGCAGATGGCGGTGGACATCGCGGTCGATTCCAAGGCGCAGAGCGTGGCGGTCTGCAACGCCTGCGAGACGCTGCTGGTGCACCGGGACGTCGCGGGGGCTTTCCTGCCCAGGCTGGCCCCGGCGATGGCGGCAGCGGGCGTGCGGCTGCGCGGCTGCGCGCGCACGCAGGCGCTCATCGCCTGCGAGGCGGCGACGGAGGAGGACTGGCGGACGGAGTACCTCGATTACGAGCTCTCCGTGCGCGTGGTGGATTCGCTGGACGAGGCCATCGCGCACGTCAACACCTACGGCTCCGGCCACACGGACTGCATCGTGACCGGCGACGAAGCCGCCGCACGGCGATTCATGGCGCTGGTCGATTCGGCGGGCGTCTATCAGAACTGCTCCACGCGCTTTGCCGACGGCTTCCGCTACGGCTTCGGCGCGGAGGTGGGCATCGCCACCGGCAAGGTGCACGCGCGCGGCCCCATGGGGCTCGAGGGGCTCTGCATCTACAAGTACAAGCTGATCGGCAGCGGGCAGACCGTCCGCCCCTTTGCCGGGGGCGAGGCCGCCTTTACGCACCGCCCGCTTCTCAAGGACTGCCCGTACTGATAAGCCGCTGCGCGCGAAGTGGAGGGAAACAGCCATGAACATCGGCATGCCGACCCTTTTGGAGACGGAAAACCTTGCGGACTGCGTCGCCCTGTGCCGGGCGCTCGACCTGCAATTCATAGAACTGAACGGCAACTTTCCGTCCTACCTGCCCGCGCGGCTGGACGCGGCCGCGCTCCTGGCCGTGACGGAGGCGGGCGGCCCCTACTTTACCCTGCACGCGGACGGTTTTTTGAACCCGCTGGACTTCGACGCGGAGATCGCCGCCGCCTACCGCCGCTCCCTTTGCCACTCGCTGCGCCTGGCAAAGGCGATCGGCGCGCCGGTCGTCAACCTTCATCTGCCCCGGGGTGACTTCATCACCCTGCCCGACCGGCGCGTCTTCCTCTACGCGCGCTACGGAGCCGAATACCGCCGTGCGCTGCTGGAGACGCGGGCGCTTTGCGAGGACGAGCTCGCGGGCGGCCCGGTACGGGTCTGCATCGAAAACACGGAGGGCTGGCAGCCCCACGAGCAGGAGGCCGTAGCGCTGCTGCTGGAAAGCCCGTGCTTTGCGCTGACGATGGACACGGGGCACCTGCACGCCGCCGGCGGCGGGGACGAAGCCTTTTTCGCCGCGCACCGCGGACGCCTGATGCACATGCACCTGCACGACGCCCTGGGCCGCCGCAACCATCTGGCGCTCGGAGACGGCGAAATCGACCTGCCCGCGCGCGTCGCGCTGGCGCAGGACTGTGGCTGCCGCGTCGTGCTGGAGACGAAGACCGTCGCCGCGCTGCGGCATTCCGTCCCGGCGCTCCGCGCGCTGCTGAACGAGGAGGGGACGCGCCATGCTGCCGTCGATTGAACTGCGCACCGTCGTGCTGGACTGCCGGGACGCGCACGAGCTGGGCGCGTTTTACAGCCGTCTGCTCGGCTGGCCGGTCGCCTGTGAGGAAGCGGACTGGGTGCTCCTGCGCAGCCCCGTGCCCGGCGGCGCGGGCCTCGCCTTTCAAGCGGAGCCGGACTATGCGCCGCCCGTCTGGCCGGAGGTTTCCGGCAAGCCGCAGAAGATGGAGCATATCGACTTTCGTGTTCAGGATCTTGACGCGGCCTGCGCGCACGCGCTCGCCTGCGGGGCGCGCCTCTCACCGAACCAGTATCTCAAGGGTGTGCGCGTCTTCTTCGATCCCGCTGGACACCCCTTTTGCCTGTTCACGGACGCTTAGAACACCGCAAACAAAACGAGGCCGGGGAGCGCCGCCCCCGAACCTCGCTCAAGGAATTTCGCTTTCTAAGAATTCGCCGTTTAATTCGCTTCGGACGCCTGAAGAAGCATGTCGTAGAGCATGCCCTTTCGCAGCGGGGCTGCGTCGCCGCCCAGCGCGTCCACCAGCGCATACGCAAAGGCAAGCGCCGTCGCCGGGCCCCGGCTGGTAATCAGGTTCCCGTCGCGCACCACCAGCTCCTGCCGATAGTCGGCGTCTGCGAAGAGCGCTTCGTAGCCCGGATACGAGGTGAGCCTGCGGCCCTTTGAAACGCCCGCCCTTTGCAGCACCATCGGCGCGGCGCAGATGGCGGCGACGAACTTGCCCGCGCCATCAAAGCGGCGCACCAGCTCGATCACGCGCGCGTCGTCGCGCAGGTTCGTCGCGCCCGGCAGTCCGCCGGGCAGCACCACCATGTCGTAATCGTCCATGGCGCCTTCCAGCGTGCGATCCGCCAGCACGGCAATTCCGTGCGAACCGGTCACCTGCGCGCCCGTGACGCCCACCGCGTCGCATTCAAACCCCGCGCGCCGAAGCACGTCCACCGTGAGCAGCGCCTCGCCCTCTTCAAACCCCTCCGCCAGCAAAACGGCGATCCTTTTCATGTAGATTCCCTCCCTGTCAGGTCGTCAGTTTCCGTATGATTCCGTTATAACGCATTTTGGGCGCGTTGTAAATTTAAAATTCAACTCAGATTCAGTCGGAGGACGAACCGATGAAAAAATGGCTCCAGGAAGACTGGCGGTTTGAAATCACCGTGGTCGCCGGCCGGGCGGAGGATTGCCGCATGGGCCTTGAAAAGGGCGACCATTTTGCGTGCGGATACGAATGTCCCGCCGGTTTTTGCCCCAAGACGATGGCCCTGCTGCACACCTATTGCGAGATCGCGCGGTGCGGGGGCGATTACCGGCTGCGCGGCAGCGGGACGCGCGGCGAAATCGATTTTCCCTGCGCGGATCACTGTATCACCTTTCACCTCAAGGCGATTCCGCTGCGCGGCCAAACGAAATAGGCGCGGCCGCCCACCCATTTCCAGCCCCGCGCCGTCCCGAGATATGGTATCATGAACCCCATGGAGGTTGAAAGCATGCGAATCGACATCCCGGACTTCGACATTCGAAAGACCGCCGAAAGCGGCCAGTGCTTCCGCATCCGCCCGCTTGGGCAGGATAGCGCCTACAGCATCGTCGCGGGCGGGCGCTATCTGGAGGTGCGGCCCCTCGGCGGGGAGGCGTTCGACCTCTCCTGCACGCCCCGCGAGTGGGAGGCTTTCTGGCGCGCCTACTTCGACATGGACACGGATTACGCCGGGGTGCTTCGCCGCATCGACCCGGACGACGCCTTTCTCTGCGCGGCGGCGCGCTACGGGCGCGGCATCCGCATTCTGCGTCAGGACGCCTTTGAGACGACCGTCTGCTTCATCATCTCCCAGCGCAAGAACATCAAGGCCATCGAAAAGTCGGTGGACGCGCTGTGCGAACGCTTCGGGGAGCCGCTGCCCGCTCCGCACGGCGGTCTGCGCGCCTTCCCCGCGCCGGAGCGGCTCGCGTGCCTCACGGAGGCGGACCTTGCGGACTGCTCGCTGGGCTATCGCGACAAGTACGTGCTTTCCGCCGCGCGGGCGTTCACAGACGGCGGCCTCTCGCACCGCCGCCTCGCCGCCATGGGGTTTGAAAAGGCGCGGGAGGCGCTCCTTTCCATCAACGGGGTCGGCGTAAAGGTCGCAAACTGCATCCTGCTCTTCGCGCTGCACGACGTGGATGCCTTCCCGGTGGACGTGTGGATCGCGCGCGTGCTGGAGCGCGAATACGGCGGCGCCTTCCCGCTGGGCCGCTATGAAGGCTGCGCGGGGATCGTGCAGCAGTACATGTTTTATTACGCGCGGGGCGAAAAGTATGCGCGCGCCGCCGGAGAGGGCGCAGCGCGAAAAGAAAAGCTATAAACTGTGTTCAAACGGTTCTTTCCCGCGTGGGTTTGCTTTATGATGGGAGGCAGATGCTCGCGGGCGATGTCGGGGGAGACATGCGGCGTATGCCTGCGTGTCTCCCCCTTCTCTATGATCGCGTGAACGTTCTCCCAAACACTGAAACGGAGGTGTACTCCCCATGCTCTGGCCCATTCTCTCCATCGCCGTCTCCCTCGCCGCGCTCCTCGTCGCCGCCTTTTTCTATCGCTGGGTCAAGGCGCTGCCGGTCGAAGGCGGCCGCCTTCACCAGGCCGGCAGGCTCATTCAGGACGGCGCGTTTACGTTCCTGCGCCGGGAATACCGCATCCTCGCAGGCTTTTGCCTGGGTGTGGCACTGCTGATCTTCCTCGTCTTCCCTGTACCGCTCTGGCAGGGCGGCAGCCCGATGCCGAACCTTTCGATGGCCCTTGCGTACCTGCTGGGGTCTGCCCTCTCCGCCTGCGCGGGGGCCGTGGGCATCAGCATCGCCTCGCTGGCCAACGTGCGCGCGGCCACCGCCGCCCGCAAGGGGCTCGCCCCCGCGTTCATGGCGGGCTTTCGCGGCGGCGCGGTGATGGGCCTCGCGGTCGTGGCCACTTCTCTGCTGGGCGCGGCGGCGCTCTACCTCGTCACGCGCAGCACCGACGCGGTGATGGCCTTCAGCTTCGGCGCAAGCTCCCTGGCGCTGTTCGCCAAGGCGGGCGGCGGCATCTTCACCAAGACCGCCGACATCGCGGCCGACCTCACCGGCAAGGTGGAGCTGGGCATTCCGGAGGATGACCCGCGCAACCCCGCCGTCATTGCGGACAACGTCGGAGACAACGTGGGCGACGTCGCGGGCATGGGCGCGGACCTCTTCGACAGCAACGTCGCCTCCATGGCCGCGGCGATGATCATCGCGCTGCCGCTGGGACGCATCGACCTGATCTTCTGCTACGGCGCGCTGGGCCTGCTCGCCTCCATCTTCGGCGTGCTGCTCTGCCGCGTCAGGGAGGGCGGGAACCCCAGCCGCGCGCTGAATGGCGGCACCTACGTCACCTGCGGCACGTTCGCGCTGCTGACCGGCTTCGCCTCGCTGCTGTGCGGCTACAGCCTGCGCATCTGGGGCGCGGCGATCGTGGGCATGGCGGCGGGCGTGCTGATCGGTCTCACCAGCGAGTTCTTCACGGGGGACGACAAGAAGCCCGTGGCCCGCGTGGCGGAGTCGTGCAAGAGCGGCCCGGCGTTTACCATCCTCTCCGGCTTTTCCTACGGCCTGATCAGCACGCTCCCCTCCATGGCAGGCATCGGGCTGGCGGCACTCGCGGCCTATAAGCTGTGCGAGCCGCTCGGCGGCAATTACCCCATGCTCGGCATCGCCATGGCGGCCATCGGCATGCTGGCCATCGTCGGCATGATCATCTCCAGCGACGCCTACGGCCCGATCGTGGACAATGCGCGCGGCGTCGCGGAGATGGGCGGCCTGGGCGACGACGTGCTCGCGATCACCGACAAGCTGGACGCCGCCGGGAATACCTCCAAGGCCATCACCAAGGGCTTTGCCATCGGCGCGGCGGGTCTCACGGTCATCGCGCTGCTGGGCGCTTTCAAGGAGACGGTCGAGGCGGCGGGCGCGCAGGTGACGTTCAATCTGATGAACCCGCTGGTCTTCTTCGGCGCGCTGGTGGGCGCGGCGATTCCGGCGCTGTTTTCCGCAATGCTGATTCTGGGGGTCAACCGCAATTCGCAGAAGATGGTCGCGGAAATCCATCGCCAGTTTCGCACCATCCCCGGCCTGCGCGAGGGGCGGGCGCAGCCGGATTACGGCCGGTGCATCGACATCGCGACCGTCGGAGCGATCGGGGAGCTGATTCCTGCGGGCATGATGGCGATCTTCGCGACGCTGGCGGTCGGTTTCATCGGCGGCGTGGAGGCCGTCGGCGGCTACCTCACCGGCAACATCGTGACCGGCTTGCTGCTGGCGATGCTGATGAGCAACGCGGGCGGGCTTTGGGACAACGCGAAGAAGTACATCGAAGCCGGGCACTGCGGCGGCAAGGGCAGCGACGCGCACAAGGCCGCCGTCATCGGAGACACGGTGGGCGATCCCTTCAAGGACACCGCCGGCCCCTCGCTCAACACGCAGATCACGGTCGTCTCGCTGGTTTCCTCGTTGGCCGCGGCACTCTTCGCCGCCTCGTCCCTGATTCGCTGACGCGCAGACCGAAGAGACCTCCCGAACCGGCGCATCCCATAGGCCGAGCGCGGCCCCGGACAGGCGATGTCCGGGGCCGCTGCTTTCTGCGCAATGTAAGATCGTGCTGTGCGTATTGTTTCCGTCATTGCCCGGCGTTTGCGCGTTCCCGCCACATCAGCGCCATCTCACGGTTCTTTGGAACGCCCAATCCGCTTTCGTAGAGGATGGCGAGATTTTCCATCGCGTTCGTATTGCCCAGCTCCGCCGCCTGCTCGTATAATTCCGCGGCTTTGGCGTAATCCTGCGCCACGCCTTTGCCCTGGTGATAAAAATAACCTAAATTGTTGATCGCAGACGCATGACCCAGCTCTGCCGCCTGTTCATACCAGCTTTTCGCCGTCTCATAGCTCTGCTCTACGCCCAGTCCCTCTTCATAAAACCATCCCAGACGGAACATTGCGCTATCAATCCCCTGCTCTGCCGCCTGCTCGTACCAGCTCCGTGCTGTTTCATAGTTCTGTTCTGCGCCCCGTCCGTCTTCATAGAACCCCCCAAGGTAGTACATGGCCAGGCCGTACCCCTGCCCGGCCGCCTGCTCATACCAGCTTCGCGCCATCTCGTAGCTCTGCGCTACGCCCTGCCCCTCTTCATAAAACAGGCCCATACAGATCATCGCATAGCCGCTCCCCTGCTGAGCCGCCTGCTCATACCAGCTTCGCGCCGTCTCGTAGCTCTGCTCCACGCCCTGCCCGGCTTCGTAAAACCATCCGATATTCTCCATCGCGCCCACATTCCCCAGCTCCGCCGCGCGTTCATACAACTCGGCCGCGGTCGCGTAATCCTGCGTTACGCCCAGCCCGTCTTCATAAAGCCGGGCCAAATTGAACATTCCGTATGTGTTCCCCAGCGCCGCGGCCTTTTCATACCATGTACGCGCCGCGGCAAAGTCCGTCTCCACGCCGTGGCCATCCTCATAAACAACTCCCAGGTTATTCATTGCGTCGTCGTGGCCCAGCGCCGCGGCCTTTTCATACCATGTGCGCGCCGTCTCGTAGTTTTGTTCGACGTATTTGCCCGCTTCGTACATCCAGCCCAGATTGTACATCGCGTGGGTGCTTCCCTGTGCTGCGGCGCATTCATACCAGTACGTTCCCGCCTCGACGTTCTGCTCGACGCGGGAGTCGTACACATACGCCCACCCCAATGCCTCCATCGCGTCGATATCGCCCAACTTCGCCCCCTCTTCGTACCAGCGAAGTGCCTGGGCCACATCCGTCTCTACCCCATAGCCTTTTTCATAGATTCGTCCAAGCTCGTACATCGCGCCCGCATGTCCCTGCGCCGCCGCAATTTCAAAGCATTCCTTCGCCTTGACGTGGTTCACCGTCACGCCGACGCCGTATTCATAGCTGTATCCCTGTTCGTACAGCTTCTGCGCCGATTCCGCTTCGGCCGTCTGCTCCCCGGGCGTGGCATCCCCCGCCGCATGCTCCTGCTCGTACGCCTCAAGCGCCCTCTCAAGGCGCATTCCCAGATCGCCGACCTGCTCCAGAAAGTCCCCGGCTCCGCGCTCCGCGTGCGCGGCGAAGCCGGGCGCGGCGCACAGCGTGAGCGCCGCAAGGGCGGCTGCAAGCGTCCGCAGTTTTCGATTGTAACCCGTGCTTTTCTTCATGAGTTTTCCCTCCCCATGCCGGTCCGGCGCCGCGCTTATCGCGAACGTCAGCCTTATATAATTGTTATTTTTATTTTACCATGTGCTTCCGGCAAAGGCAAGCGCGCCCTGGCCGTATAAGGGCTTCCCTCTCCGAGGCGCGTTTCATTTGGGGGCTTGACAAATAGTCAGTGCTGAGTATAATATAGTCAGCACTGACTACGAGGGAGGGCGAGGTATGATTCCCCTGTACATCCTGGGCATGCTGCTGCGCTACGGCCCGCAGCACGGCTATCAGATCAAAAAGCTGCTCGCGGAACAGTTGGCGGACTTTACGGACATCAAGCTGCCGACAATTTACTATCATCTGGAAAAGATGGAGGCCTCCGGCCTCATCACCGCCGAGCAGGTGAAGGAGGGCGTGCGTCCGGAAAAACGGGTGTACGCCGTGAGCGGCGCGGGACAGGACGCCTTTGCGCGGCTGCTCGCGCAGACGCTGGACATGCGCTACCGCCCGACGTTCGAGGCGGATTCGGCCTTTTTCTTCTCGGACAGCCTCGATGGCGCCGCGCTCGTGCGCGCGCTGCGCGCGCACGCACAGCGGCTTGAGGCGTCGCTCGCGCGCATCGCTGCCCACCGGGCCGAGGTCGTATCGCCGCTGCCGCCGGACATGCGCACGGCAGCGGACCTCATCTTCGAGCACCACGCGCTGCACTATCAGGCGGAGCTGCGGTGGGCGCAGGAATCCATTCAAAGATTGGAGGAGACGGAGCATGACGAGACCCAGGGTCATTGAGACGAACGAGGGCATTCAAAGCGAGATCACGGCGGCCACATTCGACGTATTCGCGCGCTTCATGCGGGACAAGGGCTGGAACGGGGTGGACAGCATGGTCGCCTCGGGCATCGCGGGCGGCGACATCCTCGAAATCGGGCCCGGCCCCGGCTACGTCGGGCTGGAGCTGTGCAGGAAGGTGGATGCCCGCTCCCTCACCGGCTGTGAAATCAGCCCGGCCATGCTGCGCCTGGCGGAAAAGAACGCGGCGGATTGCGGCTTCCCCGCCTCCTACGTTCAGGCCAACGCCATGCAGATGCCCTTCGCGGACGCCTCCTTCGACTGCGTCATCTCCAACGGCTCCCTGCATGAATGGGAAGAACCGGAGCGCGTCCTCGACGAAATCCACCGCGTGCTGCGGCCCAGCGGACGCTTTTGCATCACCGACCTGCGCCGGGACGCGGCGCTGTGGAAGGTGGCGATGGTCTACCTGAGCACGCGGCCCAAAGAGATGCGCCCCGGACTGATGACCTCGCTGCACGCCGCCTACACGAAGGCGGAAATTGAGGGCATCCTGCGTCGTTCGGCGCTCGCGGGCGCCGCCGTGAAGGAGGAATTCTTTGGGCTGTGCATCAGCGGCGCGAAGAACCGGTAAGACAAGAAGAGGGCATGACGGCTTCAAAAGCTCCGTCATGCCCTCTTCCCTATCCCCGCAGCCGCGCGGCCAGGCGGCGCTTCCACCTGCACGCCGGGAAGTCCCCTCCGCCGTGCCCGCGCCGATAGAGGCCCGCGACCATCAGCACGATGTAAAGCCCCGCCGCCATGCCGTTGATGAAGCAGGCCGCGTCGCCCTTGATCTCCCGCGTCAGGAAGTACACGATGCTCAGCAGCGCGCCCGCGCGCAGAAAACCGTTCGTCTCCGTGCGATTGCACATGTTCACCCCTCCTAAAACCGGTTCCTGTAGTAGACCTTGAAACCCGCCTTGAGCAGCGCCATGCCGGCGAGCGTTAAGAGAAGCGTCGCAGAGACGGTCAGGTTGAAATAGCCCGCGATGCAGCCCGCCGCGCCGACGGCGCCCATGGCAAGGTTGTAAGCGAAGCCCCCCATCTTATCGAGGATGAAGCGGCGGCGCTCGTCCTTTTCCTGCACGTACAGCTTGCGGCGCGCTTCCTCGTTCCTCAGTGCGCGCAAGGCGAGGATCAGCTGCCGCAAAAGCAGGATGCTGAGCCCCGCGAAGATGCCGGATTGGAACCCGCGCACCATGCCCAGGGTGTGGTCGTCCACGCCCGGCATGTCGGCGCGAAACAGCGGCGCGACGACGGAGGCCGCAACGAAGAGTACGAGCAGCGCGGCGTAAAGCGCCACGCGGCGCCTGAGAATGCCCTTAAATGCTTCCATCTTTCATATCCTCCACTTCCGAAAAGTCGAATACCTCTTCGATCGTCAGCCCAAAGTAGCGCGCGATCTTATAGGCCAGCACCAGCGAGGCGGTGTACTTCCCGCACTCCAGCGAGGTGATGGTCTGCCTCGTGACGCCCACGATCTGGGCCAGCTCCTCCTGCGAAAGCTTTTTCTTCTTCCGCAGCTCGGGGATGCGCGTCTTCATCCGTTCCCCTCCTTTTTTGCAATGCATGCTTTGCATTTTTAGTATAGCTCGCTTTGCACATTATGTCAAGCAAACTTTGCAAAAAAGTCTCTAACAAAAGAACCCCGATAAAATTTTGCCCGTCATACGCCCAATTTTTGTCCTTCTCAGCTCTCAACAACGATAGGTTTTACACGTATTCTATATTCGTTTAGTGTATAATCTTCGCCGGCAACACCTATTTCACGTCGCATGAAACAAAAAAAGAATGAGCCGATGTGTTTATAGGAACTTTGTTCCAAAACACACCGGCCCGTTCTCAGAGTACCTTCTACACCTCTTTAAGCCATCACGAAACACATTTCAACCCACGAATTAGTTTCTCAAGACTAACTCGACTTGACTATTCTATTATACAATATAGGCGCAAATCTATTATACAATATAGTTGCAAATATTTCAATCATTTTTTCGTGTTACGTGAGAAGCTTCAAGAATGTTTAAGTTATAAAGAAATATATTTATTATACCGCTTGCATTCAGAATAAAAATATGATATTATTTCCACTAGGGGAAGCAGAGATACGAAAAAAGCCAAATTGGAATGTCAGTTCCAATTTGGCTCGCAGATTGCCCGACAAATTCGAGCCTAAAGACATATTAATTATAATAAAAATAGCACGTTTTGTCAAGCCTTCTGCAACAGCTGTACGGAAAGGTGGGATTATTTACGACAGTACAGTTCTGCTTCTCCTTATATTAATGAATAAGAAGGAGACAAAAACATGTATTATTCGACGAAAATCAAAATGATGCCCGGTTGTGGGAACTCAAACAACGCGCAGGAGATCGACCAAATCTACGTCGCGGGGAACGGCTGGAACGACTTTTATCCCAAGGGTCAGCTGCACGACTATCTCAAGCGAGCCCCCGGGACAATCTGCGTCGACATTTACCCCTACCCCGAGCTGCTTCCAGCGACCAGCTCGCGGGGCGAAAAATACGTCCGTTCGGAATCTAACGATTCCCCCTATGACAACCTTTTAAGATTGCCGCGCGTTTAACCCGTAAAAGCTGCAAGGCCGCTCGTGCCTTGCAGCCTTTTTCATGGACGTTTCGGTTTATCCTTCGGATTGTGAACTCTTTGTGTACTTTTTGCCCGCCCCTTGACGCGCCGAATGGATTGTGCTAAATTAGTTAGCGTGCTAATTAAAATTGCACGACAAGGAGAGGTCCCGATGGAACAATACCCCCACATCAGCCTGATGATTAAAATTCTGCACCACGCGTTCGCGCGCAGGCTGAACCACAACATGGAGGAAGTCGGCCTGACGAAGGCCCAGTGCGACGTGCTGGGCTATCTGCATCGGCATGCGGACGAACCCGTCTATCCCATCCATCTGGAGCGCGAGCTGCACCTCAAACGCCCGACGGTGACGGGGCTCGTCAAACGCCTGGAGGAAAAGGACTTCGTGCGCTGCGTGCCCAGCCCCACCGACAAGCGCTACAAGGAGCTGCACCTCACGGAAAAGAGCCATGCACACCACGAGCAGGTGCTGCGCTTCATCGAGGAGCAGGAAGAAATCCTGCTGCGCGGGCTGGACGGGGCCGACCGGGAGACGCTTCGTCACCTGCTCACCATCCTGCTGCATAACATGCAGGCGGAGTAATTTTTTCTTCAAATGATTAGCATGCTACGTATTTTTTTAGGAGGGTTCTATGGTCAAGACGCTGATGGCACAAGTCAAGGAATACAAGAAAGCCTCCCTTGTGACGCCGGTTTTCATGGTGCTCGAGGTGCTCATGGAAATTCTGATCCCAACGCTGATGGCGCTGCTGATCGACAACGGCGTAAGCACGGGGAACGTGCGCTACGTGTGCATCGTGGGCGGCATCATGGTCGTGATGGCCGTGCTGTCGCTCGTGTTCGGCGTGCTCGCGGGGCGCTACGCCGCCAAGGCGAGCTCGGGCTTTGCGCGAAACCTGCGCAAGGGCATGTTTGAAAACATCCAGTCCTTTTCCTTTCAGAACATCGACAAGTATTCGACCGCGGGCCTCGTCACCCGCATGACGACGGACGTGACGAACCTGCAAAATTCCTACCAGATGATCCTGCGCATGTGCTTTCGCGCGCCGATCACGATGATCCTCGCCTTCGTGATGTGCGTTCGCATCAGCCCGCGCCTTTCGATGATCTTCGTGGTGGCCATCGCCTTTCTGGCGGTCTGCCTGTACTTCATCATCGGGCGCTCGCACTCGCTCTTCCGTCAGATGTTCAAGAAGTACGACGCGCTCAACGCCAGCGTGCAGGAGAACGTCAGCGCCATCCGCGTGGTGAAGGCCTACGTGCGCGAGGATCACGAAAACAGGAAATTCGACCGCGCCTGCGGCGACGTGTACGACCTGTCGGTCGGCGCGGAGAAGCTGCTGGTGCTCAACAGCCCGCTGATGCAGTTCACGGTCTATACCTGCATCCTGCTCATCTCCTGGCTGGGCGCGCACATGATCGTCGGCGGCACGCTCACCACGGGCGAGCTGATGAGCCTTTTCACCTACACGATGAACATCCTGATGAGCCTGATGATGGTCTCGATGATCTTCGTCATGCTGGCGATGTCCCGCGCCTCCGGCGACCGCGTGGCGGAGGTGCTGACAGAACGTTCCAACCTCACGAACCCGCAGGAACCGGTCCTTGAGGTAAAGGACGGTTCCATCGACTTCGACCACGTCCGCTTTTCCTACAAGCAGGAGGGCAAGCCGATCTTTGACGACCTCTCGTTTTCCATACGCTCCGGCCAGACGGTGGGCATCCTGGGCGGCACGGGCAGCGCGAAGTCCACGCTGGTGCAGCTCATCCCCCGGCTCTACGACGTAAGCGCAGGCAGCGTCCGCGTCGGCGGGCTGGACGTGCGAAGGTACGACATCGAAACGCTGCGCGCAGAGGTGGCGATGGTGCTGCAAAAGAACGTGCTCTTTTCCGGCACAATCCGGGATAACCTGCGCTGGGGCGACAAGGATGCCTCCGACGAGGAGATCGAGCGGGTCTGCCGCCTCGCGCAGGCGGACGAGTTCATCCAGACCTTCCCGGACAAGTACGACACCCACATCGAGCAGGGCGGCACGAACGTCTCCGGCGGACAGAAGCAGCGCCTGTGCATCGCCCGCGCGCTGCTGATGAAGCCCAAAATTCTCATACTGGACGACTCCACCAGCGCCGTGGACACGCGCACCGACAGCCTCATCCGCGAGGCGCTGCGCACGGAGCTGCCGGGCACGACGAAGATCATCATCGCCCAGCGCATCGCCTCCGTGATGGACGCCGATCAGATTCTCGTGCTGAACGACGGACGCATCGAGGACATGGGCTCGCACGAGGAGCTCATGCGCACGAGCGAGATTTACCGCGACGTCTACGAATCGCAGATGAAGGGCATCGAGGCGGGCGCAGCCGGCAGCGAAGCGAAGGAAGGGGGCGATCTGCAATGATGGGACCTCGCAAGGGCCCGCGCGGGCCGCGTCCGAAGGTAGAAAACCCGGGCCGCATCCTGAAGCGCCTGTTCTCCATCCTCTTTGCGCATTACAAGCTGCAATGCTTCCTGGTGCTGCTGCTGATCGCCGCGGGCTCGCTGGCGAACGTGGCGGGCAACCTCTTCCTCAAGACGCTGATCGACAGCTATATCACCCCGTTCCTGTCGCAGGCCACGCCAAACTTTGCGCCGCTGCTGCGCGCGCTGCTCCTCATGGCCTGCATCTACTACCTGGGCGCGCTTTCGACCTACGGCTATAACCGCATCATGGTCAGCGTCACGCAGGGCACCATGCGCAACATCCGCGAGGACCTGTTCCGCCACATGGAGAGCCTGCCCATCCGCTACTTCGACACGCATTCCCACGGCGACATCATGTCCATCTACACCAACGACATCGACACCCTGCGCCAGATGATCAGCCAGAGCCTGCCGCAGCTCGTCTCCTCCGTCATCACGGTGGTGAGCGTTTTCATTTCGATGATCGCGCTGAACATCCCGCTGACGATCGTGATGCTGGTGATGGTGGCGATCATGATCCGCGTGACGGGCTTCGTCACGGGCAAATCCGGCCGCTACTTCGTCGATCAGCAGAAGAACCTCGGCGCGGTCAACGGCTACATCGAGGAGATGATGGAAGGTCAGAAGGTCGTCAAGGTCTTCTGCCACGAGGACGCGAGCATCGAGCAGTTCAATCAGCTCAACGACGCCCTCTTTGAAAGCGCGGACAACGCCAACCGCTACGCGAACATCCTCGGCCCGATCAACAACAACCTCGGCCACATCAGCTACGTCGTCACCGCCATGCTCGGCTCGGTGCTCGCCATTTTCGGCGTAGGCGGCTTTACGCTGGGCGGTCTGGCCGCGTTCCTGCAATTCAACCGCAGCTTTGTGCAGCCAATCTCGCAGATTTCCCAGCAGATCAACTCCGTGGTGATGGCGCTGGCGGGCGCGGACCGCATCTTCCGCGTGATGGACGAACCCTCCGAGACGGACGAGGGCTACGTCGAGCTCATCAACGCCACCAAGGACGCGGACGGCTCGCTGCACGAAGCAGACCGGCGCACGGGCCTATGGGCCTGGAAGCACTACCACAAGGCGGACGGCACGGTGACCTACGTGGAGCAGCGCGGCGACGTGGTGCTGGACGGCGTGGATTTCGGTTACACGCCGGACAAGATCGTGCTGCACGACATCCGGCTCTACGCGCGGCCCGGCCAGAAGATCGCCTTCGTCGGCGCGACGGGCGCGGGCAAGACCACGATCACCAACCTGCTGAACCGCTTTTACGACATTCAGGACGGCAAGATCCGCTACGACGGCATCAACATCGAAAAGATCAAAAAGCCGGACCTGCGCCGCTCGCTGGGCATCGTCCTTCAGGACACGCACCTTTTCACCGGCACGGTCGCGGACAACATCCGCTACGGCAAGCTGGACGCCACGGACGAGGAGGTCCGCGCGGCGGCGGAGCTGGCGGGCGCCTCCTTCTTCATCGAGCACCTGCCGGAGGGGTACAACACCCTGCTCACCGGCGACGGCGCAAACCTCTCGCAGGGCCAGCGCCAGCTCCTCGCCATCGCCCGGGCCGCGGTCGCCGACCCGCCCGTGCTCATTCTGGACGAGGCGACCAGCTCCATCGACACGCGCACCGAGCGCATCGTGCAGGAGGGCATGGACCGTCTGATGAAGGGCCGCACGGTCTTCGTCATCGCGCACCGGCTTTCCACCGTGCGCAATTCCGACGCGATCATGGTGCTCGACCAGGGCCGCATCATCGAGCGCGGCACGCATGACGAGCTGATCGCCAAAAAAGGCCGCTACTACCAGCTCTACACCGGCAAGTTCGAGCTCGACTGAGCGGGCGGTTAGGGAATGGGTTACCATAGATTCTCTTTCGATCCAGATATTATCATTCTTTGTGCGTATAAGAAACAGGTTACGCGCTGCGCTGGGCCCAGAGGGGTCAGGGGGGATTCCGATTTCCCCCCTTAGACCCCTCTGGACTCCCCTAACCTCCTTGAAACGGCCACTCTCGGGGGCCTCACGGCCCCCTGGCGTGGAGCCGCCCCCATGGGCCCCCGCGCACGGGGGAAGTGTCCTATGAGGGGCGAAGGGGCCCTCTATACCGCGGCATTTAGCGAAATCGGACCCTTGCCGATGATACGCCGCGAGGGACGGCGGACGATCAGTGCGCGTTCACGGAGGGATGCCGACCGCGTAGCGGTCATTCAGGGCATCCCGTAGTTTTAGCGCACCGCCCGACGTCCCCGCTTTAGCGGCAAGGGCCCGATTTCGCGCGCCGCGCGGCCTCTTTTGGTTCTTTTCAGCAGAGAAAAGAACCTCCGTACCCTGTTCCTCATACCCACACGGCAACGGTTAATAATAAAAGTCCGCAACGCGGAAACGAACCCCCCGTACCCCCTTCCTAATTTTCACAAGCAGTCAGGACATGCTTTCCTTAAAGCACGTCTCGGCTGCTTTCCACTTCTTCCGCTCATTCACTTTCCGCTTTTCCGATCAACCCGTCCCGTTCTGTAAAGACCTCGACGAGCATCAGCGCGCCCAACCGAAAGCCGATACAAAAAGAGTCCGTACTGGACAGGCTGCTAAGCTGATTTCGCGCACCATTGAGATCGTCGAGGTGTTTGCTCCCCTCCGCATTCAGCATTGCGCGGAGCGAGCGGTCCGCTTCTATCCAACGTTTAACAGCCTGATCGCAATTCGTTCCATCCTCAAAGTATTTTGTCGCGAACACAAGCTGATCGTTTGCGAGCGCCTCTAATATCTTTCCCATTCCTGTATCCCTCTTTCGCGTTTATGTCATTGTTATAGTAAACGCTAAGGACAGGTAAGCCAATCACCTGAAACCCTGTTTCTAACCTTAAACCTTATAAACATAAAAATTTATCTTGAAACGCATAAAGGAGAACAGGGGCCGTTAAAAGAATTTTACTCCATCCTTTAAACCAAAAATCCCCGTGTATAACAGGAGGCCCCATGCAGCGCATCACGTATCTGCTCGATTCCTTGAAAAGCCTGTACACCGACGCGCTCGGCGAAAACCTCGTCGGGCTCTACGTGCACGGCTCGCTCGCCTTCGGCTGCTTTGAATGGGCGCGCAGCGACGTGGACTTCATCGCCGTCGTCCGGCGGCCGCTGGCGGCCGAAACCAAGCTGCGCCTGCTGGACGCGCTCGTTGCGCTGCTGCCGGATTCCCCGCCGAAGGGGCTGGAGATGAGCGTCGTGCTCGAATGCGCCTGCCGCCCCTTCGTCTACCCCACGCCCTACGAGCTGCACTTTTCAAACGACTGGATCGGCCGCTGGCGGGCGGACCCGCTCGCGCTCTGCGACACGGAGGGCCGGACGGACAGGGATCTCGCGGCGCACTTCACCGTGCTCCGCGCGGCGGGCCTCGTGCTTTGCGGCGCGCCCATCGCGGAGGTCTTTTCGCCCGTGCCCCGCGCGGACTATCTGGACAGCGTCCTGCTGGACGTCGGAAGCGCCCGCGAGGACGTGCGGGAGAATTACGCCTACGTCGTGCTCAACCTCTGCCGCGCGCTGGCATACCTTCAGACGGGGGACGTCCTGTCCAAGCAGGCGGGCGGGCGATGGGCGCTTGACGCCCTGCCGCGCTGGCAGGGCGTCGTGCGCCCCGCGCTCTCGTGGTACGCGGGCGCGCCCCTGAATGCGCCCGAGGAAAAGGAAAGCGCCGCCTTCTGCGAGGAGATGCTCTCGCGGATTCAGGCGGCGTAAAGGGCGGGAACGTCAAAAGACCTCCCCTGCCAATGGCAGGGGAGGCAGCGCATCAACAAAGTAGCGGAATGTCAGAGAGGATGCATGAAGGGGAAACTTCCCCTTCATATGAAATCGTATCGACCGGCTTTGCCGGTCGGGCGGGGCGTTTTCCGTTGACGCCCTGCGCCCAAAGGGCGCAGGGTACGGTCCTGCGGAGCGCTCCGCGCTGTCCTCGGCCCTACTCGCTTCGCTCGCTGCACGTCAATGCCCAGCATTTGCGGAGGAAAACATCACCCGTGACATTCGTGCAAAATGAGCATTCATTTTGCACGAGGCCATAGACTTTGTCGATGGCCAGCCTCCCCTGCCAATGGCAGGGGAGGCTGTGGAGGTAGGGTTAAGCCTTACGGATTCTTCACCTGATAGACGATCTCCACCTGGGCGCTGACGGTCAGCTCGCCGCCCTGAATGCTCGTGCCCGCGTCCGCCGCCGCCTCGGTCACCATGTCCATGGCGTTCATGTAGCCGCGTCCCGAGCTCATGCCGATGCCGCCGACCTCGTTCACCTCGCGGATGACGTCCAGCCGCAGGCCGGAGGCGTCCGCGAGCAGCGCCGCCTTTTCCTTCGCGGCCTCGACGGCCTTCTTCAGCGCCTCGCGGTACAGCTCGCTGCGATTGCTCACGTCGAAGTTGATGCCATACATCTCGTTCGCGCCGGCCTTCACCGCCGCGTCGATCACGCTCTCCAGCAGGGAGAAGTCTTCCAGCGCGATGGTGACGGTGTTGGACACCTGATAGCCCACGAGCGTGGACTTGCCGCTGAGGGAGGAATACTCCGACTGGGGGTAGATCGAGTAGTTGCTGGTGACGATCTTGTTGTCCTGGACGCCCAGCGCCTTCACGGCGTCGAGGATCGCGTTCACCTTCGCGTTCGCGCTGCGCTGTGCCTCCGCGACGTCCTGCGCGGTTTCGCTCACGCCCACGGAGATGCTCGCGCGGTCGGGTACGGCCGTGACCGCCGCGCTGCCCGTGACGCTGAGCGTGCCCGTCGCCGCGGTCAGCTCATCCACGCTCTGCTTGGCACCGGCCAGCAGGGCGTCCCAGGGGTTTGTGGCCTCGGGCGTCGGGTCGGGCAGCGAAACGGGGGGCGTCGCGTCCTCCGCGCAGGCCGTCAGCGCGACGAAGAGCATGAGGGACAGGGCCAGTACCATCGAAAGCAGCTTTTTCATTGAAGTCATTCCTTTCTCTTGTTCCGCCTGATCAGGCGAAGGATCATCCCGGCAAGTCCTGCAAAGGCAAGCGCGCCCAGCGCCCAGGGAAGGACGATTCCCGCAAAGGCCGCGAGGTCCTGCACAAACGCGCGCGGCCTCGCCCCCTCCGCCTGTGCCTCCTCCGGTTCGGGGAGGGGCGCGCCCTGCGCCGCGTCGCCCGGCGCCATGCGCGAGAGCATCGGCATTTGGGGCACGGCGTCCTCGTCCGGCGCGTCTTTCAGCGCGGCGGCCTCGTTCGGCTGATCGCCCGCGTCCGGCAGGCTCTGCACCCGCTCCACGCCCTCCGGGGCGGCGGGGTAGGCGATGGGCAGGCGCCCCGCGCGCCACAGAGCCGTTCCGCCAAGGAGCACCATGACCGCCGCCGCCGCTGCCGCCGCGCCCTGAACGAGGGAGCGCGCGCGGCCCCGCTTTCGCCTGAAGGCATCGGCGCGCACCTGCCGCCGCCAGCCCTCCGCAAAGTCCGCGGGCACCTCGATCTCGTCGTTCATCCCCTGAAATTCCCGGTGCATCTCCTCCATCGCGAGAAGCATTTTGGCGCACGCGGGGCACTTGGCGGCGTGCTCGCGCATCGCCTGCTCCTCGCCGGGGCTGAGCTCGCCGTCCGGCCATCGGGAAAGCAGGGAAGTAAAGGCTTCACAGTCCACGCTTCTTTTCCCCCTTTCCTTCACTTCTTTGAACGCGCCCCGCGCCGAAAAGTTCCGGGCTTTGGGTCAAAAATTCACAAAGCTTTTCGCGCGCCCTGTGAATGCGCGACTTGACCGTGCCCACGTTCACGCCCAGCGCCTGCGCCACGTCCTCGTAGCGCTCGCCCTGCACGTCGCGCAATATCAGCGCGGCGCGTAAATCGTCCGGCAGGCGCTGCATCCCCTCGCGCACCTGTTCCGCCCGCGCGCGCCGCAGCAGCGCCTCCGACGGCTCGTCCACGCCGCTCGTAGGCGCAAAGCCGTCCTCCATCATCGCCTCCAGCGATTCCTGCGCGCGCACGCGGCGCTTGCGCAGCGCGTCCAGGCAGGCGCTGGTGGTAATTTTATAAATCCACGTGGAGAGGCTCGCGCGCTCGCGATAATCCGGCAGCGCGCGCCAGAGGCGCACCATCGCGTCCTGCGCCGCGTCGCGCGCGTCCTCCGCGTTTCCCATCATTCGCAGCGCCAGCGCGTAAACCCGCTTTTCGTAGGGCGTAATTAGCCGTTCAAATGCGTCCGGGTCTCCCCGCTGCGCCCGGCTCAGCAGCTTGCTTTCTTCCTGCATGCCGTTCCTCCCGCTCATCTGCTTCTATATCCGGCCATCGGCCAGGTCGATTGCCCCTCTGTTCTGTTCCGTATGAATTAACGCGCGCGAAGCGCCGCTTCATCCCGAACGCCCGATATTTGCACGGCGCGCCGGGGTATGCTATAATCGCTTACAAAGATTCACAGGAGGCATCATGCAAAAACAATCTCACACGCTGCGCTGCTTTTTCACCGGCATCGCCGCCTGCGTGCTGCCGTTCGCGCTGCTGCCGCCGCTGTGCGCCCTGCTGCCGCAGCCGCTGCTTGCCGCCTCGACGTTCGCGCTCTGCTATCTATTATGCCCCGTTTTGAGCGCCGTCGTTCCCTACCGCATCGCGCGGTGTGCCATAGCGCCCATCGCCGTCTGGCCCTGGCCGCTGCTCGGCTATCTGCTCCTGCCCCTTTACGGCCTGCGGCCTTCCTTCCCGATGCTCTTCGCCTGCGCGCTGATCGCGCTCGTCTCCGGCGTGTGCGGCGACGAGGTGCGCAGCCTTCGCGACAAAAAGAAAGGAAAAAAACGATGAAGCTCTCGTCCATTCTCCGGCGCATCCCGTCGGTTCTCGCCTGGACGCTGCTCGCCGCGGCGTGCGTCTGCACGTTCTACCTCGTCGTCGTCATGGGCGAGGCGCCGGAGCTGAGCCGCGCGGCGCAGGAGAACGCGCAGGCGACGGCGGCGCCTCGCTTCGACCCCCGCCCGCTGGACGGCGCCGTAAGCCCGCAGAACGCGGCCGCGTACTTCCCCGCCGAGCTGCTTTCGCTCCCGCTCGAGGAGCCGCTCGGCGCAAACGCCGAGGACGTAAAGGCGGGAACCGACACCTGCCGCGTGGTTACGCTCACCTACGAGGCGCGCGGCGGCGTGCCGGTGCGCTGCGTGAGCGCATGGCCCGCGGCCTACCTCACCACGCTCCCCCAGGCGGGCTATGCGCCCGACGCAGCCGCAGGCATGCGGCTTCGCGGGCTGGACGCCGTGCACCTTTCCGGCCAAAACGACGAGGGCGCGCTCGTCGTACGCACGGGCGACGTCGTCTACGCGCTCTTCGGCCCGGACGAGCAGACCGCCCTGTACGCGCTGGGCGAGGAGACCTTCGCGCGCTGACGCGCGCCCTTCGGCGGACGCGGGCCGCCTGCCGTCGGAAAACCGACAGGGAAGGCGTGATAAACGCATGCCCTTCAAGCGGGGGAAGACCGTTTTTCACAGCATTTTTTCCAGAATGCGGGGAGCGGGTTGCCGATCGCATTCAGCGCTTTCTCGCTATAGCGCAGTTCCCTTCAAGCAATGATTTTTTTGTCACGAGCGCCCGGCCCCAAAGCATCTTTGCCCGCCGTCCCGCCCGGCCCGTAAAAATCCGGGGGCTTTGTGCAAATTCCCTCTAAAAAGGATTGTACAGGATCCTCGGCCCGTTTTCAACTTCATTCAGAAAGGCGTCCATGGAGGCCCGCCGATAAAAAATATCGCAAAATGGAGACGTCTTCCTCGCAGGCGTGTTATAATGAAAGCAATCGCGCGGAGGGCCGCGCGTCACCTCACAGGAGGAATGCACATGAAGGAAAGCATCGCCTTTTTAAACGGAACGTTTTTGCCCATCGAGGAAGCCAAGGTCCCCATTCTGGATCGGGGCTTTTACTTTGGCGACGGCGTGTACGACGTCGTCATGGCCTTCAACCACGTGCCCTTCGCGCTGGGCGACCATCTGGATCGCTTTGAAAATTCCGCGCGCCAGCTTGAAATCGAGTGCCCCTATGACCGCGACGTGCTCGCCCGGCTCATCGAAGAGGGCATCTCGCAGGTGGAGGGGGACGAGCTGATCGTCTACTTCCAGCTCACGCGCGGCGCGGCTCCCCGCCGCCACGTCTTCCCGCCCAAGGGAACGCCCGCGACGTTCGTGATGACCGTGCGCCCGCACAGCTTTAGCGCGCGGGACTATCAGGAAGGGCTGCGCTCCGCGCTCTTCGAGGATTTCCGCTGGGGCCGGTGCGACATCAAGACGCTCAACCTGATTCCCAACACCTACTGCATGCAGAAGGCCGCGGAGGCGGGCTGCGACGACGCGATCTTCGCGCGCGACGGCCTCGTCACCGAATGCGCCGCCTCGACGATGTACGCCGTGCGCGGGGGAACGATCCTCACCCACCCGCTGACCTGCGAAATCCTGCCCGGCACGACGAGAAAGCACATTCTGGAGCTCGCGCGGGCGCTCTCCATCCCGGTGGAAGAACGCGCGTTTACGACGGAGGAGCTCTTTACGGCCGACGAGGCCTTCTGCTCCGACGTCACCCACCGCCCCGCGCCCGTCGTCAGCGTGGATGGACGCCCTATCGCGGACGGACGCCCCGGCCCCGTGACGCGCGCCCTGCAGCGGGCGTACCACGAGCGCCTCGTCGCGGCCTGCGGGCCCACCTATTTTGACGAGTACATTTTATGAGTGAAGGAGTCTCCTTATGGATCAGCAGTTTGTGCAGGCGGCGGTAGACGAAACCGTGCGCCTGCTTGAAATCGGAAGCCCCACGGGTTACACCCGAAACGTCACCGACCACCTGCTTGAATCGCTTACAGCGCTCGGTTTTTCGCCCGTGCGCACGCGCAAGGGCTGCGTCGTCTGCTGCCTCGGCGGCGAGGGCTCGCCCCTGACGCTCGCCGCGCACGTGGATACCTTGGGCCTCATGGTGCGCGAGATCAAGGCCGACGGACGCCTGCGCTTCACGCGCATCGGCGGCCCCTCGCTCAACGCCGTGGAGACGGAAAATGTCACCGTCGTCACGCGGGACGGGCGCCGCTACACCGGCGTCGTGCAGGCGGACAACGCCTCCACCCACGTCAACCACGAGCTGCCCGATCAGAAGCGCGACGACAAGAAGATGGAAATCCTGCTCGACGAGCTGGTCTCCACGGCGCAGGACGTGCGCGCGCTCGGCATCGAGGTGGGCGATTACGCGCTGCTCGACCCGCGCGTTCGGGTAACCCCCTCCGGCTTTATCCGCAGCCGCTTTCTGGACGACAAGCTCAGCGCGGGCATGCTGCTCGCCCTCGCGCACGCCGTCTCGGCGGGCGCGGTGCGTCCGGCGCGCAAGACCAGCATCTTCTTCTCCGTCTACGAGGAGGTCGGACACGGCGCCTCCAGCGGCATCCCGCAGGACACCGAGGACCTGCTCGTGGTCGACATGGGCTGCGTGGGCGACGGCCTTTCCTGCCGGGAGACGCAGGTCTCGATCTGCGCCAAGGACAGCGCGGGGCCCTACGACTACGAGATGACCGGCGAGCTCGTCGCGCTGGCCCGTGCAAACGGCCTGGACTACGCGGTGGACGTCTATCCCTTCTACTCCTCCGACGCGGCGACCTCGCTTTCCGCCGGGCACGACATGCGCTTCGCCCTCATCGGCGCGGGCGTGTACGCCTCGCACGGCTACGAGCGCAGCCACGTCCTGGGCGTTCAAAACACGCTGCGCCTCATCGAGGCATACATACAAAAGTAAACGGCTCCCCGCGGGATGCCCCGCATGGGCGGCAGAAGGAGGCCAGCGTCATGAATATTCGCAGCGGCGATGCCCTGCAAACGGTTCGGGCGTTTTTCGACGCCTATTTGAACCGGCGCGATCCCGACCTGACCGCCGGTTATCTCACGCAGGACGTCCAGTGGCTGGGCACCGGCGGCCACGAAATCGCCTGGAACCGCGACGATGCGATCCGCGCGCTGCGCGAGGAGGTGGCGCAGGCGCCGGATGCCTGCCGCTTTGTCTTCACGCGCGCGGAGGATCACGTGCTCGCCGCGCAGTGCGCCGTGTGCCTGTGCACGCTGGACGTGTGGCAGGGCGCCATGCTCGTATCCGTGCGCGTAAACGCCACCTGCGTCATGCAGGACGCCGACTGCCGCATCGCCTCGATCCACGCCTCCATGCCCTGCGACGACCAGGCGGACGGCGAATACTTCCCCGTCCGCGGCAAGGGCGAGGCCTATTCGGACTTTGAGGCGCGCGTAAGCCGCCGCGCCGTGGACCTGCTGGGACGCGGCATACCCGGCGGGCTCATCGGCGTGTACGTCTCCGAGGGCTATCCGCTTTACACCATCAACAACCGGATGCTCGGCTATCTGGGCTACAATTACGAGGAATTCGTGGCGGCGACGGACGGCCAGGTGCTTGCCAGCGTGCACCCGGACGACCGCGCGCTCTTCAGCCAGTGCGTTTCGGGCGCGGACGACCGCGACGTGCGTTACCGCATGCTGAAGAAGGACGGCTCCGCCATGTGGGTCAGCGGCATTAGCAAGATGGGCGTAGACGAGGATGGACGCCGGCTGTCGCTCAGCGTCATCCGCGACGTATCCGACGAGATGCTGTACGAGGAGCTCCTGCAGCGCGAGGTGCGCGAAAAGGAAGAACAGGCCCGCCGCTACAACCATCTGTTTGATTCGGTCCTCTGCGGCATCGTGCAATACAAGCTCCTGCCTGGCGGCCGGATGCTCTTTCGCGACGCCAACCAGGAGGCCATCCGTATTTTCGGCTACACCCCGGAATCCTTCTGGGCCAAGAAAGACTGGTACATGCCGGATCTTATCTCGCCGTCTGACCGCGAGCGCATCCTGCGTGAGGTGGAAGCGCTGAAGGAAATCGGCGACACCTTCCCGTTTGACTATCAGCTGCAGCGCAGGGATCACACCGCGCTGTGGATCATCGGCCAGGCGGAGCTCGTCGCGGACCCCAGCGGCGGCACGATGGTGCAAAGCGTATACATCGACATCAACGAGGGCCGCCGCGCGCAGGTACAGACCCGCCGCCTGGCGGGGCAGGTGCGCGAGGGGCGCGAGCTGCTGCGCCTTGCGCTGGAGCACACCTCCACCTTCGAGTTTTACTACGACCCCATGCGTTCGGAGCTGCGCATTCCCGCGCGCGCCTGCTCCCATTTCGGCTGCGGCGAAAGCTTCACGGGCCCCGCGCAGGCCTTTGCCGACGCCTATGTATCGCCCGGCTGCCGCGCCGGTTTTTTGCACATGCTGGAGCGCATCCGTTCCGGCGAACGGACGGCGGGCTGCGTCTATCAGTACGCGCCGGGCGGGCTCTGGTGCCGCGCGACGGTTTCCGCCGTGCGCTCGGACGGCAGCGCCTCCGCGGTGGGCATCTTCGAGGACATCACCCGCGAGCGCGAAATGGAGCTGCTGCTGGACGCCACGCGCTCGCACGACCCGCTGACCGGCGCTTTCCTGCGGGAGCCCGGGGTCAAGGCGATTCAGGAGGCGCTGCTCGCGCGCGACCCGGAGGAGCCCATGGCCCTGATGCTCGTGGACATGGACGACTTCGACGCGCTCAACGCCCGCGAGGGGCGCGTATTCGCAGACGCGATCCTGCAGGACGTCGCCTCCATCCTGCGCGACGAAGGCGGGGAGCGCGCGCTCATCGCCCGCATGGGCGGCGACGAATTCATGATGCTGGTGCCCGGCATCGGACGCACCCGTGCCAAGGTCGTCGGCCCGCGCATCGCCTCGCGCATCCAGATGCTCTACCCCGCGGCGGAGGGCGAGGCGCCCATCATCTCGGCCAGCATCGGCATGTGCTCTGCCGAGGTGACCGGCGAATACGGCGGCCTGTACCGCTGCGCCGAAAGCGCGCTGCTGTACGTGAAGGACCACTGCCGCGGGCGCGCCGTCTGCTACCTCGACTCCTCCAGCGAGATGGGCACCGCGCTCACCCACATCTATCCCAGCGAGCACCTATTCAACGAAATCGACGAGCGCCCCGCGCCGGACGACGGCAGCATGCTGGACTTCGCGCTGGAGCTGCTGGGCAAGGCCCGCCGTCTGGACGACGCGGTCTACCTGCTGCTCACGCGCCTGGGCACCCGTTACGGGCTGGACCGCGTCTCCGTCACGGAGGTCGACCCCGAATACCTGCGCGTGCTCGTGGCCTATCAGTGGGCGCGGCGCAGCGAGGACCTGCAAAGCGGCCAGACCTTCTACCTGTCGTCGGAAACCTACGCGGAGGTCGCCTCGCTCTACGTCAAGGACGGCGTGTGCACGGAATCCATCCGCGGCCGCCGCCCGCTCGCCTCGTGCCTGAGCGCTGCGATCTGGGACCGCGGCTCCTATGCGGGCGCGCTGTGCTTTGAAAGCAGCCAGGAGGACTACCCCTGGACGCAGGAACAGATCCGGCTCGTGCGCGAGCTGTCGCGCATCATCGCTTCCTTCGTGATGAAGGCGCGCGCGGACGCCGTCAGCCAGGCGAAGACGGACTTCCTCTCGCGCATGTCGCACGAGATCCGCACGCCGATGAACGCGATTTCCGGCATGACGACCATCGCCAAGGCGGTCGTAAACGACCCCGCGCAGACGCTCAAATGCCTGGAAAAGATCGAATCGGCCAACGCCTATCTGCTGACGCTCATCGGCGACGTGCTGGACATGTCCCGCATCGAGAGCGGCAAATTGCAGCTGAACCTCGAGCAGACCGACCTGGCCGCGCAGCTTTCGAGCCTGCGATCGCTCCTGGGCGCGCAGGCGCAGGTCAAGGGCGTCGCGCTCGAGTTCGTGGACGGCTTCTCGCCCCTCTCCCCCCTCTCGCTGGACGCGCTGCGCCTGAACCAGGTGCTCATCAACATCATCGGCAACGCGATCAAGTTTACGGACGCCGGCGGCCGCGTCACCGTGCACGTCTGTCGCGAGGGGCCGCAGACGGGGACGCGCGTGTTCCTGCGCTTTTCCGTGCGCGACACGGGCATCGGCATCAGCCCCGACGCGCAGGAGCGAATCTTCAACACCTTTGAACAGGGCGGCAAAAACACGGCCGCCCGCTACGGCGGCACGGGGCTCGGACTCGCTATTTCCAGCCAGCTCGTCAAGATGATGGGCGGGGAGCTGCGGGTCGTCAGCGAACTGGGCAAGGGCTCTGAATTCTTCTTTACGCTCGGCTTCGACCTCTGCCAGGGAGACGCCGCGCCCGCTTCCCATCCCGAAAAGGCGAAGAAGGAGCCGGTATCGCTCCAGGGCAAGCGCCTGCTCGTGGTCGAGGACAACGCGCTCAACCGCGAGATCGCGGTGACCCTGCTGGGCATGAACGGCTTTCTGACCGAGGAAGCGGTGGACGGCGCGCAGGCGGTGCGCGCCTTTGAGGCGAGCGCCCCGGGCTACTTTGACGCGGTGCTGATGGACATCCGCATGCCCGTCATGGACGGCCTGGAGGCCACCCGGCGCATCCGCACCCTGAACCGCCCGGACGCCCAGCAGGTGCCCATCATCGCCATGACGGCCAACGCCTTTGACGACGACAGCCGCAAGTCCCTTGAATCCGGCATGAACGGCCACCTCACCAAGCCCCTGGATCTGGACGCGCTGCTCGCCATGCTGCGCACGTGCCTTTCCTGAGACGGATGGCGCGAAGTCCCCTCACGAAGTCCCTTCATAGTAGAAGACGCCCGTTTGCCGATTCACCGGCATGCGGGCGTCTTCTATATGCCGCCAAGGCTCCCGCGCCGCGCATCCTGCCACGCCAGCGGTCTGACGCCCGGATGCTTCGACGTCCACTTTCCCCCTTTGCCGATATATATTTATCGATATTCCATAATTGCATTCTATACGCCGCGAGCCGCTCACGGGCCGGAATCGACCGCTCGCCCGCGAACGCTTGCGTTTGCCTGCCGTTCCGGTATACTGTAGGGGAAGACGAGGAGAGGCGGGGCGCTCATGAAAATAAGGCTGCACATCGACCCAAAGTATGACGAGCCGGAGGTCGTCATCTGCGCGGGCGAAAGGTCGCCCGACGTCCTTTGCCTGAAGGAATCGATCGAAAACACGCTGTCGGCCACGGTCACGGGCTACGCGGAGGGCGAAACGACCGTGATGCGCTGCGACGAGGTCGCGCGCTTTTACGCGGAGCGCGACCGGGTGTACGCCCAGCGTGGGGCAAGAGCCTACGCGCTGCGCGAAAAGCTCTACGAACTGGAGGAGCGGCTCGACCCGGCGCGCTTCGTGCGCATCTCCCGGTTTGAAATCGTCAACCTGCGGCGGATCGTCAAGCTGGATACGAGCCTGACCGGCACGATCCGCGTGCAGATGGAGGGCGGCATTCAGACCTACGTGTCGCGCCGCAACGTCGCCCGCATCAAGCGGACGCTGGGCATTTGAAGAAGGAGGGTTTCTCATGCTGAAAAAAGCGCTTGCGCGCGCGGGCTGCTCCATGGCGGTGACGAGCCTCTGCAGCGTCGTGACGCTCGTCGTCATCGAGCTTTGCGTGCAACGAGAAGGGTTTGTGCCGCTTCTGCCCGATTTTCTCGCTCATTTTTCCTCGCTCTCGCTCGCGCTGGGGGTCTATCACCTGCTCGTGGGGCTCATCGGCGCGGCCTTCGGCGGCTTTTCCGTGCTTTTCGAGGTGGAGCGCTGGAGTTTTTTGCGGCAGGGCGCGCTGCACTTCCTGCTGACGACGGCGGTATGGCTGCCCATCAGCGCGGCGCTCTGGGGCTTGGGACGCGCGCCGGGCGCGCTTCTTTCCATGCTGCTCAGCTTCACCGCGACCTACGGGGTAACGTGGTTTATGAACTACCGGCGCTGCCGGGAATCCGTGCGGCGCATCAACGAACGGCTCGCGGCGCTGCGCGCGCAGGATGGGGCCGAAAGAGACGAAGGGGTGTAGGAAGATGGACGTATTGCAGGTAGAGGGGCTTTGCAAGCGCTACGAGCGCTTTGCGCTGAGGGACGTCTCCTTTCGCGTGCCGGAGGGGCACATCATGGGATTCATCGGGCGCAACGGCGCGGGCAAGACCACGACGCTGAAGTGTCTGCTGGGGCAGGCGCGCCCGGATGCCGGCGCGGTGCGTTTCTTCGGGAAGGCGTACCCCGAGCACGAGCTTTTCATCAAGCAGCGCATCGCCTTCGTCTCGGGCGGTATCCGCTTTTACCCCCGCAGGACGCTTCGCACGCTGACGCAGGTGACGCGCCGGTTTTACCCCGCGTGGGACGTCGACGCTTACGCGCGGTTGATGGAGCGCTTCCGCCTGGACGAGTGCAAGCGGGCCGACGAGCTCTCGGAGGGCATGAAGGTCAAGTACCTGCTCGCCCTCGCGCTTTCGCACCGCGCGAGGCTGCTGCTGCTGGACGAACCCACCAGCGGCCTGGATCCCGTCTCCCGCGACGAGCTGCTGGACATCTTTCTGCGCCTCGCCGGGGAGGAGGGCGTGACGATCCTCTTTTCCACGCACATCACGTCCGACCTGGACAAGTGCGCGGATGACATCCTCTACATGCGGGAGGGCGAGGCCATCGCCTGCGAGCCGACAGCGTCGTTCACTTCGCGCTACCTGCGGGTTCAGGGGCCGCAGCACGTCCTCGCGTCCCCCTTCTCCGATTTGCTGATCGGCTGCCGCGCGCACGCCGGGCGCTTTCAGGCGCTGCTGCCCCGGCAGGGCGGGACGGCGCCGCTGCCCGAAGCCGTGCAGACCGCGCCCGCGACGCTGGAAGACATCATGGTCTGCCTGGAAAGGAGGGAGCGCGATGCTTAGCAATCTGCTGTACAAGGAATGGAAGCTGGTGGCGCTGCCCGTCGTCTACGTGTTCTTTTCGTTTTGCCTGATGCTGTTCATTCCCGGTTATCCGTACACGGTCTGCTTTTTTTACACCTGCCTTGCGATCTTTATGTCCGTGCAGACGGCGCGTGAAAACCGCGACGTGCTTTATACCATCGCCCTGCCGGTCCGAAAGCGGGATATCGTTCGGGCGCGCTATCTGCTGGTGATCTCCATCGAGCTTTTGCAGATTCTGCTATGCGTACCCATGGCAATCCTGCGCGGGACCGCGTTTCCCTATGAAAATCCGGTGGGCATCGAGCCGGACGTCGCCTTTTTCGGCCTCGCGTTTTTCATCTTTGCCGCGTTCAACGCCGTGTTCCTCTCTGCCTACTTCAGCGACGTGCAAAAGGTCGGTGTCGCCTTCGTCAAATCCGCCGTCGCCGTCTTCGCCGTCCTCCTGCTGGGGGAGGGCAGCGTGCACGCGGCGCGCGCCCTGACCGGCGGCTGCTTCTGGGATTCCATGCGCGCGGTCGACCAGCTGCGCCAAATCCCCATCCTCCTTGCGGGCATCGCGGTCTTTTCGCTGTGCGGCCTTTGGCGTTACCGCGTGGACGCGCGAAACTTCGAGGCGCAGGACCTGTAACCGCCCGCGCTTTACAAATGCCTGCCCGCGTGTTATCCTGTGCGTATCACGCGGAAAGGAGGACGTTCCATGATCCTGTGCATCGTTTTTGCTCCATGCAGAGCCTGATTCCGGACGAATCATGCATGGAGCCCTGAAACGCAGCCCTTCGTCCGACAGGCTTTGCATCCCCCGCCGTTTATCCAATGAAAAGGGAGGAGCAAAGTCTCATGAAATCAAATTCAACCCCGTCTGAAATGCGTCCGTTCCTGACGCTCTGGCTGACGCAGTCGCTCTCAACGCTCGGCAGCTCGATGACCGGCTTCGCGCTGGTGCTCTGGTCCTACCAGCAGCAGGGCTCGGCTCTCGGAACCGCCCTGCTGTCCGTCTGCACCTACGCCCCCTATGTGCTGGTCAGCATCTTCGCCGGGACGCTCAGCGACCGGCTGGACAAGAAGAAGACCCTGATCGTCTGCGACCTGCTCGCGGCGCTCTCCACGCTCTGCGTGCTGGCGCTCCTTTTGACCGGCAGGCTGCGCGTCGGCCACCTGTACGCGCTGAGCGCGCTCGGCGGCCTCATGAACACGGTGCAGCAGCCTGCCTCCGAGGTGACGGTCAGCCTGCTGACGCCCAGGCGGCACGTGCAGCGCGTCAGCTCCCTGCAGGCGCTTTCCAACTCCCTGGTCACGGTCGTGACGCCCATGGCGGCCACGGCGCTCTACACCCTGCTGGGGCTGAACGCGGTCATCGTCTTCGACCTTTGCACCTGTGCCGTCGCGGTGCTGACCCTTGCGCTGTTCATCCGCATCCCCCGCGCCCCGCGGGGAGAGGGAGCGGGAGAATCGCTGCTCGCATCCGCCAGAAGCGGCCTGTCGTACCTGCGAAGGAATCGCGGCATCCTCGACCTCATCCTGCTGCTATCCTGCATCAACTTGGCGGCCTCGATGTACAACGCGGCCCTGCCCGCCCTGATCCTGCCCCGCGCGGGCGAGGCGGCCCTGGGCGCCGTCAACACCGTCTCCGGCCTCGCCATGCTGGCGGGAAGCGCGCTCATGACGCTGCTGCCCGCGCCGAAGAGCCGCGTGCGCGTCATCTTCAATGCGCTGCTGTTTTCCATGAGCACGGAAAACCTGCTGCTCGCGCTGGGCCGCTCGCCCGCGCTGTGGTGCCTGGGCGCGGCGCTGGGGTGGGTCGTCATCCCCGCGATGAACGCGAACATGAACGCGCTGCTGCGCACGATCATCCCGCTGAACATGCAGGGGCGCGTATACGCCGCCCGCAACACGCTGCAGTTCTTCACCATTCCGCTGGGCTATCTGCTCGGCGGCTGGCTGGTCGACCGCGTGGCCGAGCCGCTGATGGCGTCGCTTGCCCCGGGTCATCCGCTTTACGCGCTGCTGGGCGCGGGCAAGGGCGCGGGCGCGTCGCTGGTCTTCCTCGCCCTGGCGATTTTCGGGATGCTGCCCTGCCTGCTTTTCCGGCGCGACCGGCACATCTGGGCGCTGGAGCCAAAGGACGGTGAAGCCTCCCCCTGAACGGACGTCCTGATATAGATACGGGCGCGCGCCGCAAATGCGGCGCGCGCCCTAGCTTGTCGAAGAACCCTGCTTTCTCGCTTCCTGAAAGCAGGGTTCTTCGGCAGGCTGAGGCCATCGACTTTGCCGATAGCCAGAAGGACTGCCGTGCGGCAGTCCTTCTTCGTACGTTCCAGAGGCCTGAACCGCTCCGTCAATATTGCAGGAAGTACGAGCTCACGTAGCCCGTGGATCCCCCGATGTTCACGCGCGTCCAGTCCACGCCGGATTCCACCACCGTCACCTGCGTGCCCACGGTATAGACCCCCAACACCTTCGCGTACAGGCTCGGCGCGGAGCGGAAGTTGACGATCGACCCGCCGTTGGGGTTCACCAGCGTCGCGGTGCGGCGGATGGCCTCCACCCCGGAATTGCCCGTGAGGCGGATGTACTTGGCCATCATGTACCCCCGCTGCGAGCCCACCAGCACCTCGTGCCAGGTCGTGCCCTTGGAGAGCACCTTCACCAGCGTGCCGTTCCCGTAATAGCCCAGCACCTTCGCGTCCAGCGAGGGCTGCTGGCGCAGGTTCAGCACCTGGGTGGACTTGGGATTGTTGACCACGCCGTAATAGACGGTCATGTTCTGCGTGCTGTCGTAGCTGGAGGAGCTGGTCAGGTACTGCGCGGACATGAAGCCGATCGTCCCGCCGATGCGCACCTTGTGCCAGTTTTTCCCCTTGACGAGGATTTCCACCGTCGTGCCCGGCTGCCAGGAGGAGAGCCAGGGCGCGTCCTTGCTCGGACCGCCGCGCAGGTTGACGCTGTTGCCGTTCGGCGTGGCGATGGTGGCGTAGGCGACCGGGGAAACGTCCCCCAGGCGCACCAGATCCGACACCATGAAGCCCGTAAGCCCGTCCACGCGCACCTGATACCAGCCCGTGTTCTGCGACAGGATGTCCACGCGCGTACCGCTGTTGTAGCGGGCGAGCACGTCCGCGCTCAGCGAGGGGGTCTTGCGCAGGTTGACGTAGCCGTCCGGATTGTCGACCGTGCCGTAGCTCCCGCCCGGCGTCGTGTCCTCGCTGATATAGCTGCCGCTCATGTAGCCCGTCGCGCCGTCCTCGACCTCCACGAAATACCAGGAACCGGTCTTGGAGATCAGCTCCACCCAGGTGCCGGGCGGATATTGCCCCAGCCGGTCCGAACCCGCGTGCGGCTCCGCGCGCAGGTTGAGCCGGCCGCCGCGGATGACGCCGTACGATTCGGCGAGGCCCGCCAGCGGCAGCAGGCAGCAGGCCGCCGTCAGTGCCGCCGCAAGCGTGTATTTCCATGTCCGCATGTTCTTTCCCCCATCATTCGATCGCCATGCCCGCCCGGGCGGCGTTTCCTTTGCATTCATTAAACGTGCGAGGGCGCTTCTTTGTTCCCTTGCAGCGTCTCGTTTTTTTCGTCCTGCCCGTCCGCCGCCGCGAGCGCCGGACGCAGCGCGAAGCGCCCCGTCGTCAGGCTGAACCAGGCGCCGGGGGCCGGTTCCTGCACCGCCCGTCCCTCCGCCTCGCGCCAGACGCATGCGCGCAGGCTGTCGACATGGCGCTGCACCATCGCGATGTAGGGCGGCACCGGCCGCCCCTCGCCCTGCGTGATGCCGTGGGGGCTGAGCGTCACCTCTCCGAAGGCCTTCGTAAAGGCCTCCGGCCCGATCTCGCCCACGAGGTCCATGATCTCCCGCTCCAGCGTTTGAACCCGCTCCTCGTCGAGGTTTTGATCCGTGACCCCCCGGTAGGAAAGCGTGAGCTGGCGCTCGAACAGGCGCATGATGTCCGTCGCGGTGAGGCCGAGGCTGGCCATCGCGGGGGTCAGGTACTTGAGCCCCGCGTTCAGCGCGCCGAGCGTCCGCTCGGCCATGCGCTGGTCGGGCATGTTCTGCATGGCGCGGCAAAGCGCCGTCACGCCCTCCATGATCGTGGGCGTATCGACCATGGCGCCCATCAGCCGCCGGGCGCGCTCGCGCGCGTAAGCCGCGTCCTCATCGGGCGAGCAGCCGTAGTAGGCGCTTCTGAACGCCTCGTCGGGCACGAAGACCATGTCTACGCCCAGGCGCATGTACGCCCCCATGCGCGGCACGAAGTCCTCCGCGTTCACGACGTTGTAGATGGGATAGGCATCCGGCGCGCCCGCGAAGCCAAGGCCCGCCACCGTCGGCGCTGCGAACGTGTAGCCCAGCAGGTTCTCCGCCATCGCCCCCTGCTCCTCCATCAGCAGGTGTACGTAAGCCTGCGCGGAGGCACCGCCCTGCGAGTGCCCGCACACGAGCAGGCGCACCGGGCTGTCCTCCGTCGCGCAAAGGTTCACCGCGTCCAGCAGCGTCAGCTTCTCCCGTCCCAGCGCGTGGGCCACCTGGGGGTAGGAGATGCGCTCCGCGTTCTCCATGAGCTGCCGGGCGACCTGCGAGAAGCCCTCGTGCAGGCCGTTTTTGCACGTCATCTTCAGGTTGGTGACCCAGTCGTAAAACTTTCTGCTGGTGCCCATGAAGCTGATGGCGATCACGAAGCGCCCGTCCGACGCCTCGTGCGCCATGGTGACGACCTTGCCCGTATCCGTCGCGACGAGCTGACGCACGCCGCGCAGCACGTCGCCCAGCGAAAAGCGCATCGCCCCGCGCGCCTTCTTCATGCGGATGCCCCGGCGGATGGCCTGCGCGGGACGCCATTCTCCATAGCGCCCGTCGATCGCGTCGAACAGGCGGTTTTCCGCCTGAAACGTGCAATCCATCCAGCCCGCGTCAAAAAAGCGTTCGACCTCCAGGTCGTACGTCGCGGCCGCCATCTCCGCGCTGAGGCGCAAAAGCACGGGATCGAAGGGCGGCATCGCGCGCCCCCAGGCGTTCTTTTGGGGCGGCGAGAAGACCCCTTCCACCGCCGCCAGATTAACGCGCGTCAATTTCCCGCGCACGATATGCCTGCGCCGCGTCATTGCATCATCCTCTTCACGCTTTATCCTCTGCCGCGGCTGTTGCCGAAGCCGCTTGTCGCATCTTCGCTTATTATAGCATATCGCGCGCCGCTTTACAAAGCACAGCGCATTGACAAACCCGGCCCGATTTTGTAGTATGTGTAAGATACTTTTTCCGGGGGAGGGAACCCTTTGTCCGCATTCGCGCTGCGCCTCGTCGCGCTTCTTTGCATGGCGCTGGACCAGCTGGGCCTCGTGCTGCTTCCGGGCGTCTCCCTCTTGCGCGCCGTGGGCCGCCTGGCCCTGCCGCTCTACTGCTTTCTGCTCTGTGAGGGATACCGCCATACCCGCAGCCTGCGCCGCTACGGCCTGCGCCTTTTCCTGCTTGCGCTCCTCAGCGAGGTGCCGTTTGACCTCGTGCACTTCGACGCGCTCTTTTCGCCCGCGGGGCAAAACGTGGTCTTTACATTATGCCTTTCCCTGCTTGCCCTATGCTGCTACGACGCGCTGATCGTGAAAAAGCCCCTGCTCTGCGCCGCCAGCGTGCTGCTCTGCTGCATGGCGGCCATGCTGCTGCGCTCGGATTACGCGGCCTACGGCGTGCTGCTGACGCTTTGCTTCCACGTCTTCGCGGACAGCCCCGTGCGCAGGGCGGCGGGCTTTGCGGCGCTGCTTTCGGCTTACCTGCTGCAGCTCTACGCCGCTGGCGCCCCGGCGTCCTTTTTGCTGCTCTCGCCCTGCGCGCTACTCGCCCTGCTGCCGATCTCGTTGTACAACGGCCGTCCCGGCGTAAAGCGGCTTCGCTTCGCTTTTTACGCCGCCTACCCGCTCGGCCTGCTCGCGCTCTACCTCATCCGCCACTTTCGGTTGATTCCGCCGTATTGGTACTTGTGACACGCCTGTCATCTTTCCGTATATATTACCAATATATGACGAAAGCTTTACTTTTTCGTATTCATTCGCTATAATGCCTCTCAAAAGCGCGCCCCGCGGGGGCGCGTGCAGGAGGGATAGCGAATTGAACCTGAAACAACAGACGGGCGCGGCGCTGCTCACGCTCACGATGCTGCTGGCATCGCCGGCCTCGGCGGCCCGCCTGCTCTATACCGGCACAAGGGGCGAAGACGTGCGCGCGGTGCAGCTCCAGCTCATCGACCTGGGCTACGCCCCGGGGACGGCGGACGGCATCTTCGGCAGCCGCACCAAGCAAGCCGTTTCCGCCTTTCAGCAAAAGGCCGGGCTCAAGGCCGACGGCGTGGTCGGCCCCAAGACATTTGACAAGCTGGAGAAGGCCGCGGGCGGTTCAGGCGGCGGCGAAGGGGACGCGCCCGCCGTCACCCCGGCGCCCACCCAGGCGCCATCCGGCGGCGGTCCCTCCTCCAGCGGGGCGTACCGCAACCTGAAGTACGGCAGCAAGGGCGAGGACGTGTCGCGCGTGCAGCGCCAGCTCAAGGCCCTGGGCTACTTCAGCGCCTCGGTCACGGGCGGGTATTACAGCGTCACGCGCGACGCCGTGCGCGCCTTTCAGCGCGACTACGGCCTCTCCGCGGACGGCGTGGCCGGGCGCAACACGCAGACAAAGCTCGATTCGCTCGTGCGCGCGGACGGCACGATCCTCGGCGGCTCAGGCGATGATACCGGTTCAGGCGGCGCGCCCGCGCCCACCCCGACGCCGGGCCCCACGCCCAAGCCGACGCAGAAGCCGTCCGCGAACGCCACGCCCTATCCGACGCTGCGCAAGGGCGCGACCGGCGACGACGTGCTGATGCTGCAAAGCAAACTCAAGGAGCTGGGCTACTACACGGGCGTGGTAAACGGCACCTACGACAGCGCGACGGTCACCGCGGTAAAGGCGTTCCAGAAGAACAACAACACCGGCGTGGACGGCGTGGCGGGCGCGGCGACGCTGCGCATCCTCTACGAGCGCGACCCCGTGCGCGCGGACGAAGCGCCCAAGCCCGTGCCCACCGTGGCCCCCGGCGTCGGGGAGATGCAGGGGCCCGCCTCCTCCTCCGTGGAGCTCGCCCACTGGTTTGACGACGTGAAGCAGAACTACAAAAACGGCCAGAGGCTGACGGTCTACGACCCGTCTACCGGCCTTGGCTGGAAGCTCAAAATTTACGCGATGGGCCGCCACGCGGACTGCGAGCCCCTGACCGCCGAGGACACGGCGATCATGTACAAGGCCTTCGGCAACCAGAACACCTGGACGCCCAAGCCGGTCTACGTGAACATGCCCGACGGCCGCTGGATTCTCGCCACGACGCACAACGTCGCGCATCTGACCGGCTCCATCCAGGATAACGACTTCGACGGGCACCTGTGCGTGCACTTCTACCGCGACATGGAGGAGTGCCAGCAAAACGACCCGAATTACGGCGTTACCCATCAAAAGGCGATCCGCGACGCCTGGTCCAGGCTGCACCCCTGACGCAGCCTGGCACGCGGGGGCCTGGAGCGGGCGGGCGCAAAGCCCGCCCGCTCTCCTCCCTCACACGGCATCGCGCCTCTTTAGCGGACCCCAAAAGGGACGGAAACCGGGCTTCACCCCGGTACCGTCCCTTTTCAGCATTCCGTTTTTCCTTCTAAACGCATCGGCCCCCGCTTCGCCGCCTACCGCCGGAGCTTTTCGAGAAAACCCTCGAGCTGATCCACTTCTTCCTGTGTGAAATCGGAAAGCAGCCGCTCGCAGTAGCTCCAGAACGCCGCGCGAATCTCCTGCGCCAGCGCGAGGCCGTGATCCGTCAGGAACACGCGTACACAGCGCCGGTTTTCCGGATCGGCGCGCCGCTCGATGAGGCCGCACGCTTCCATGTCGCTGAGCATTCCGCTCATGGTCGAGCGGGACGCGCCGTAAATTTCGGCCAGCTCCTGCTGGATCATGCCGGGGTGGTCGATAAGGTAATGCAGCATCGTGCAGTGCGTGGCGCGCACGCCCAGCTTTAAAAGCTGTTCGCTCTCCACCCGGTAAAACTGACGGATCTCGTCCGCAAAGGCGACAAAGCGCTGCGGCGAATGAACCTTCGGCATCGACGGTACCTCCTTTGTACGCGATCGCGGAGAGCGTCCTCCGGCAAGGAATACGCCGCACGCGGCGCTTCCCGTGGGCCCCCTTCACCTTGCCCGGCCGCGCCGGGACATCCTTCTCTCAGTATATCCTCTTTACCGCCCTTTTGCAAGCGCGTCCAGGCCTGCGCTTTCCCGCACCATCACGTGCTCGCCGTGTATATCGCGCTCGCCGTTTCGCGCAAAGCCGAAGCGTTCGTACAGCCGCTCTGCGATCCGGTTTCCCTCCACCACGCTCAGGTAGATGCGCTGGCAGCCGTACTCCGCCTCGATGCGCGAGAGCAGCGGCCCCAAGCACGCCTTCGCCAGCCCCTGCCCCTGCCGGGGCGCGTCGATGAGGAACCGGTCGAGCCACACGCGGTCTTCGCGCGCCCAATGGCCGTACATCGCAAAGCCCACAGCCTCGTCCTCGCAGCGCAGCAGCACGGGCCGCCAGCACGCGACCTGTTCCGCCTCGCGCAGGCACTCCGCCACAGGCTCCACCGTGCCCTCCTGTCCGGGGCCGACGCCCATCGCGAGCGCCTGCGCCCGATTTTGCGCCGTCACCGGCACGATTTCAATTTCCACCGTCTCGCTCCCTTTCTATATCGCCTGAGGATTCGGCCTAAAAGCGCGATTTCCTGCCGCGTACGCCGCTCCCGGTCAAATATGAACTTTCTGTGAATGCCTTGACACCAGATGACTACCGTGATAGTATATCCCTCGTAAGCTTACTATTCCAATAGTCTGAGAGGTGCTCTATGAAAACCAAATGCCTTTGCCTCCTTCTGTGCGTGCTCACGCTGTTTTCCACCGCCGCGCTGGCCGCGCCAGGCGACGCGCAGTTCTACTCCGATTCCTCCGATGGCGAGGCGCTGACCGGCTGGCAGGGCGGGGCCCTCGTGCTCACGTCCAAGGGGCTTGAACGGATCGGCGCCGACGGCAGCTCGGCCCTGCTCTTCCCCGCGCCGAAGGAACTGGGCGGCGGCTACGACGCGCTGATCTACGGCGACGGCACGACGCTTTACGCGCTCGATAAGACGACCGGCGCGCTCTACACCTGGGATCTGACGACCGGCGGTCTGACCCTCCTGTGCCAGCTCGACTGGGACGGCCTGGGCATGACGATGGACGGCTACACCTTCGCGGCAGAGGTTTCCTCGCTGCTCGTCGCGGACGGCAGCGCCACGCTGCTGCTGACGGGCGACGATTACCTGACCGCCTCGCTCCTGCGCTTCGACCTCGCAACCGGCGCGCGCACCGCGACCGGCGTGAAGCGCCTGGTCAGCGTGACGCCCTATCAGGACGGAAAGCTGCTCGGCTCCACCTACGACCCGTACGCGGCCGAGGGCAGCAGAAGCCGCCTGATGGTGATCGACCCCGCGGCCGGAAGGGCCGAGGACGTGGGCCCGCTGCCGGACAACGCCGCAGGCCTCATCTACGACGCGGCGAACGGCTATTTCTATTGTCTGAGCGCGAGCGAGCTGCATCGCGGCCGCGTCGGGGAGATGACGGAGTGCGTGGCCTACATTCCCTCCAACGCCCCCTACGTCAGCCTGACCTCCGCAGACCGCCAGCCGCAGACCGCGATTTTGGAGGGCGGCCTCTTCGCCTCTCTGGACTACGGCGTGCTGACGGTGCGCAACGCGGACCCGCAGTACAAGCCCAGCCGCACGCTGCGCATCAGCGGCGGCAGCTCGGACAGCGCCTACCGCGCGTTCGTCCGGGAGCATCCGGAGGTTCCTGTGCTCTTCACGCCGGTTCTCAGCTCCGCGGACGATGTGATGCGCGCGATGGTCGGCGGCGACGGTGCGGACCTGTACGTGCTGCCGGTCAGCAGCTCGCTGTACGCTCCGCTGATTGAGAAGGGCTATCTGGCCGACCTGACGCAGAACGAGACCGTCCGTTCGCTGGTGGAGCGGATGTATCCCGCCCTCGCCGAGGGCCTGATGCAGGACGGCAAGATCTACGCCATGCCCTCCACGATATACGCGCAGACCCTGGGCTACAGCCCTTATGTGCTCGAACAGCTCGGCCTCACAGAGGACGACCTGCCGAAGACGCTGCCGGAGTTCCTCGAATTCGTGGGCCGCTGGGACGACGAATTTGCGGAGGAGCACCCCTCGCTTTCCCTGTTCACGGACACGCTCGACATGTCTGAGGCCAAGCTGCTCTTCTTCGACCGGATGCTCTCGCAGTACGAGGCGATGCTCAGGCTCCGCGGCGAGGAAATCACATTCGATACCCCCCTCTTCCGCGAGCTGCTGGCCGCGCTGGAAAGCGCGAACCTGCCGGAGCTGGCCGAATCCATCTTCGACGTAACCTCGGGCGTGTCCCGCTCTTACACGATCTTCGACGATTCCGCCAAGCCCACCGCCCTGTTCGACTTCTACTACTCGGCCTACCTCATGGATTACAACCTCGACCAGGGCTACAAGCCGCTGCTGCTGCCCCTCGCAGAGGACGCGCCCGCGCTGCTGGAAGCGTACATGGAGGTGTACGTCGTGAACGCCTCCAGCAAAAACGCGGACCTCGCCCTCTCCTACCTGGAGACGGTCGCAGGCAACCTGGGCGACGGCCTCGAGCGCACGCTGCTGCCGGACGTGAACGACCCGGTTGAAAACCCGAACATGCTGGAAAACATCCGGGAGGGCGAGGCGTCCCTCAAGGAGGCGGAGGAGCGCGGCGACGAGGAAAGCGCGGCGGTGCTGCGCGAACAGCTCGCCTACACCCGGAAATATCGCTACGCCATCTCCCCTGAAGACATCGAAGCGTACCGCAGCATCGCGGATAAGCTGACGCTCTCCCCCGTCAGCGCGATCGGGAGCGATTACGCGCAGGATTTGCTCAAGCGCTACCTGACCGGCCAGATCGACGCGGACGGCTTTATCCGCCAGCTGCAGCAGAAGCTGCGCATGGCGCAGTTGGAACAGATCGGGTAACTCAAAAGGAGTTCCGGCAGGAAACCGCCGGAGCCCCTTTTTATCTCGCCCGTCATGCGTGCGACAGCGCCGGAAAACGCACGCCCTCAGGCAGCCGGAATCCGCGCACGAAAAGCGTCGTGTCCTCCTCCCGCAGCGGCCTTTGGGCCATCCCCTCCGCCGCATTGGGCGTAAAGCCGAGCCGCACCCGCTCGCCGTCCGCCCGCGCGAGACAGGCCGCCGCCTCCCGCACCGAAAGCCCCTCGCCGTAAAGGGCGCTGAGCTCGAGGGCGTCCTCCGCGAAGTCCGCGACCGCGATCTGCCCGCTCTCAAGCTCGTAGACGCAGTCGCGCATGAATCCGGCGGCGTAGAACATGCCCAGCGCGGCGGGATGTGAAAGCGACAGCCGCGCCTGCTCCCCGCCCGTGCGCATCGCCCATGCCACGCGCTGCACCTGCGCCGGGTCGTCCATGGAGAGCTTGCGCGCGCCGCCCGTGCGCCGCCCGGCCGCGAAGCTGTACGCCGTTTCCTGCGCGCGTTCAAAGCCGAACCTGGGATAAAAAGTCCAGCACGCTGTCGTTTGCAAAGAGGTAGACGCCGTCAAAGCGTCCCGCGCAGCGCTTTAGCGCCGCCTCCATCAGCGCGCGCGACAGCCCGCGTCCGCGCGCGCTGCGCGCCGTCATCACCGTGCCGATCTGCGCGAGGCGCAGCGCCCCGCCGTCCAGCCGAAACGTCAGCTCGCTCACGGAGACGTTCGCCACCGCTTCATCCCCTTCAAAGAACGTAAAGGGAATGTAGGTTCCGTCCGCGAACCCGCCGCGATACCAGGCTTCAAAGTCGAACCCGTAAATCGCCCGCGTCAGCGCGTTCAGGCCCGCGCGCAGGCGGCCGTCCTCAAGATACCCGATTTCAAGGCGCATGCGCTTTTCACTTCCGATCACAGGGCGTCCCGCCCTTTTTATGGCTCTCGTGGTAGGCGCGGCAGGCCGCGCAGTCGCCGAAGCGCGCGCAGGACAGCCGCCTGCACGGGCACGCGAGGTTAAGGCCGCGCTCCACGGCCGATTCGCCCAGCACGGGAATGCCGTTTTTCATCAGCAGCGCGGCGGTCACGCCGTCCCCCTCCGTCAGCGTGCCGGAAAACGCGCCGTCGTAGACGCGGCCCCGTCCGCAGGAGGGGCTTCGCTCCTTGAGCACCGCCAGCGTGCAGCCCAGCTGCCTGCAAAGCGCGAGCGCCTGCTCTGCGCCCGCGCGGTAGGCCTGCGTCACGTCCTGCCCATCCTTTGTCACCACGCCCTTCCCGCGCCGCTCGGCAGGCATGCGCGGGGTGCAAAGGCCGCCCAGCTGCTCAGGGCACACGGGAATCAGCGTGTGCTCCTTAGAAAGCGCGATGACCGCCTCGTTCGGGCAGGCCTTGCCGTCGTAGCGGCAGGGGACGCCCAACAGGCACATGCTGACGAGAATCTTCAAAGAAACTGCTCCTTTCCAGGGTGGTCTTCGATCATTATACCATCTTCCCGCCTTTTCAGCGCATGCCGAACGGATTTATTTCCGCCGGTCCGGCGCCTCCTGCTTTTTTAGAACGCCATTTAGATTTTTTACATCGCATTGGTAAGAATTGCGCATAGCTTCTTTATGGTCTTTTGCGGTATAATGCTAAGCGGTGGGAGTTGTTTTATTCTCATCGCAGGCCCCATCCCCCGGCCTGCGGAAAGAGGAGGTTTTAGCAGATGAACGATGAAAAAAACACGCGCCCCGATATCGCCGTATCCGGAAAGGAGAACGGCTCCGCGATCGACGACGCCCTGGAATATCATCCGGAGGACATCGACCTGATGATCGCGCGCATGGACGGCCGTGCCTCTTGACGCACAAAAGAATCCATCGGGGGAGGGCAAACGCCCTCCTTTCTCTTTTTGAAAAAGGTGCGGCCGCACGCTTCGGCTCGGAAGGCGGCGGCCTCCCGGGCCGCTTGCGTCAAATCCGGGCCACGCCGCTCTCCCGCGCCGCCTGGGCGACCGCCTCCGCGACCGCCTTGCCCACGCGCGGATCGAAAGCCTTGGGCAAAATGTACTCCGCCGTGCGCTCCGCGTCCGACACCAGCGCGGCGATGGCGTGCGACGCCGCCATCTTCATTTCGTCGTTGATGTCCCGCGCGCGCACGTCCAGCGCGCCGCGGAAGATGCCCGGGAACGCCAGCACGTTGTTGATCTGGTTCGGGTAGTCGCTGCGGCCCGTGCCCACGACCGCCGCGCCCGCGCGCTTCGCCTCGTCCGGGAAGATTTCCGGCACGGGGTTGGCCATCGGGAAGACGATGGCCCCCGCGTTCATCGAGGCGACCATCTCCGCGCTGACGACGCCCGGCGCGCTCACGCCGATGAACACGTCCGCGCCGCGCATCGCGTCCGCCAGCGTGCCGGTCAGGCGCGCGGGGTTCGTGATGCGGCTCATCTGCTCCTGCGCGGGATTCAGCCCTTCCATGCCCTCCGCGATCACGCCGCAGCGATCCACCATCGTGAGGTCTTTCACGCCCAGCTTCAGCAGGTGCCGCCCGATGGCGATGCCCGCCGAGCCCGCGCCGTTGATGACGGCGCGCACCTGGCCGATTTCCTTCTTCACGACCTTGAGCGCGTTCAGCAGCGCGGCGGCCACGACGATGCCCGTGCCGTGCTGGTCGTCGTGGAAAACCGGGATGTCGCAGATTTCCTTGAGCCTGCGCTCGATTTCAAAGCAGCGCGGCGCGGCGATGTCCTCCAGGTTGATGCCGCCGAAACTGCCGGAGATCAGGTAGACCGTGCGCACGATCTCGTCCACGTCCTTGGAGCGCACGCAGATGGGGAACGCGTCCACCCCCGCGAACGCCTTGAACAGCGCGCACTTGCCCTCCATGACGGGCATGCCCGCCTCGGGGCCGATATCCCCAAGGCCCAGCACCGCCGTGCCGTCCGTCACCACGGCGACCAGGTTGTGCCTGCCGGTGAGCGTGAAGGACTTGACGTAGTCGTCGCGGATCGCCAGGCAGGGCTCCGCCACGCCGGGGGTGTAGGCAAGAGACAGGTCTTCGCTGTTTTCAACCTTGCAGCGGGGCACGATTTCCAGCTTGCCCGCCCATTCGTAGTGCTTCTCAAGCGCGCGCGCTTTGATGTCCATGAGGGCGCATCTCCTTTGCATATCACGTTCGGAATCTGTTTCCGTATCAGTATACCGCATTTGATGCCGCATGCGCAAGGGATGCCGGGTCAGCGGAGGCGGACTGACCGCTCCGCTTCTTTTTTCCCGCAACCTTGACACCCCGCGTGCATATTGCTATAATCATCTAAACAAAATATCCCATGAGGGAGTAGTTCCGCGCCGAACTGGCGTGCGGCAGGTCAACATCGCGCTTGCGGGCATCCCCGTGGGCTGGCTTGTCGAAAGAATGAGACTCATGCCGGCTCTCAGCCGTGCAGGGGTCTTTTGTTTTTGCACCAGCTCACCTTTGAGAAAGGGGTATTACATCATGCGTTATGAAATCCAGGAAGCAAAGGACGTGCTCGCGGAGCTTTCCACCGGCCAGGACGGTCTTTCGCCGGATGAGGCCGCGCGCCGCTTTGCGCAAAACGGCCCCAACAAGCTGGCGGAACAGAAAAAGCCCTCGCTGCTCGTCCGCTTCCTCTCCCAGCTGCGGGATCCCATGACCCTCATCCTGCTCGCGGCGGCGGCCGTCTCCGGCTTTACCGCCGCCTACGCCCACGAATCGTTTGCGGACGTGGTCATCATCCTCGCGGTCGTCATCATCAACGCCCTGCTCGGCGTCATTCAGGAGAGCAAGGCCGAGCAGGCCATCGAAGCCCTGCAGGAGATGGCGGCCGCCCAGAGCCGCGTGCGCCGCGGCGGCGAGGTCGTGACCCTCGCCAGCAGCGAGCTGGTGTGCGGCGACATCGTGCTGCTCGAAGCGGGCGACGCCGTGCCCGCCGACGCGCGCATCCTCGAAAGCGCGAGCCTCAAGGTCGAGGAAGCCGCGCTGACAGGCGAATCGGTGCCCGTGGAAAAGCAGGAAGGCGCGCTTAAAGCGGAGGACGGGCGGGACATCCCGCTCGGCGACCGGCGCAACATGGCCTACATGGGCTCCACCGTCGTCTACGGCCGCGGCGTCGCGGTCGTCACCGGCACGGGCATGGGCACGGAGATGGGCAAAATCGCGGGCGCGCTGCAGGACGCGAAGGACGAACGCACGCCCCTTCAGCTGCGCCTTTCGCAGCTCAGCCGCATCCTCTCCCTCGCCGTGCTGGGCATCTGCGCGTTCATCTTCGGGCTGGGCGTGTGGCGCGCCTGGCCGATCGCGGAGGCCGCCGCCCTGATCGACACGTTCATGGTCGCCGTCAGCCTCGCCGTCGCCGCGATTCCGGAGGGCCTGGCGACGGTCGTGACGATCGTGCTCTCCATCGGCGTGACGCGCATGTCCAGGCGCAACGCCATCATCCGCCGCCTCACCGCCGTGGAAACGCTCGGCTGCGCGCAGGTCGTCTGTTCGGACAAGACGGGCACGCTCACGCAAAACCGCATGACCGTCGTGGAACACGCGGGCGCGGACGAGGACGCCACCGCGCGGGCGATGGCGCTCTGCTCCGACGCGCGGCTCGACGCGCACGGCGCCGCCCAGGGCGAGCCGACGGAGGCCGCGCTGGTTCAGTGGGCGGCGAACCGCGGCCTTCAAAAGCACGAGCTCGAAACCGCCGCCCCGCGCGTGATGGAAGCGCCCTTTGACTCCGGGCGCAAGATGATGTCCACCGTGCACGAGGCGGACGGCGCCTTCGTGCAGTACACCAAGGGCGCGCCGGACGCGCTGCTCTCCCGCTGCACGCATGCGATGCGCGGCGGCGAGCGCGTTCCCCTGACCGACGAACTGCGCGGCGAAATTCTTGCGCAGAACAAGGCCTTTGCCGACCGCGCCCTGCGCGTGCTGGCCGCCGCCGAGCGCCGCCACGAAAGCCGCCCGGACGACGCGTCGCCGGAGGCGCTGGAGCGGGAACTCACGTTTCTGGGCCTCGCGGGCATGATCGACCCCATCCGCCCGGAGGCGGCGGAGGCTGTCGCGCGCTGCCGGACGGCTGGCATCCGCCCCGTGATGATCACGGGCGACCACAAGGACACCGCCGTGGCCATCGCGCGGGAACTGGGCATCCTGCATTCGCCGGACGAGGCGATCACCGGCGCGCAGCTCGACGAGATCCCCGACGAACAGCTCTCAAAGGACATCGAGCGCTACAGCGTCTACGCGCGCGTGCAGCCGGAGCACAAGGTGCGCATCGTGAACGCCTGGCGCGCGCTCGGGCGCGTCACCGCCATGACGGGCGACGGCGTCAACGACGCGCCCTCCATCAAGGCGGCGGACATCGGCGTCGGCATGGGCATCACGGGCACGGACGTCACCAAGAACGTCGCGGATATGGTGCTGACGGACGACAACTTCGCCACCATCGTCACCGCGGTGGAAGAGGGGCGGCGCATCTACGACAACATCCGCAAGTCCATCCAGTTCCTGCTTTCCTCCAACCTCAGCGAGGTGGTGGGCATCTTCGTGGCGACGCTGCTGGGCTTCACGCTGCTGCGGCCCGTGCATTTGCTGTGGATCAACCTGATCACCGACACGTTCCCCGCGCTGGCGCTGGGCATGGAGCGCGCGGAGGACGACATCATGCAGCGCCCGCCGCGCGATCCGAAGGAGGGCGTCCTCGCCGGGGGACTTGGCATTGGCGCGCTCTATCAGGGCGTGCTCGTCGCCGCCATCACGCTTTCGGCTTACCTGATCGGCCACTTCATGGAGTCGGGCCAGTGGGCGTTCGTCAACAGCCCCGACGGCATGACCATGGCGTTCCTCACCCTGTCCATGGCGGAGATCTTCCACGCGTTCAACATGCGCTCGCAGCACAGGTCCGTCTTTGCCCTGAAGAGCCACAACCTCGTGCTCTGGGGGGCGATGGCGCTCTCCCTGCTGCTGACGACCGCCGTGATCTACGTGCCCTTCCTCTCGAACGCCTTCGGTTTTGAACACATCTCCCTCGCCGAATACGGCGTGGCGCTGGGCCTCGCGTTCCTCGTGATCCCGGTGGTGGAGCTCGTGAAGCTCGCGCAAAGAAAGCGGGCGGAAAAGAAAAACTGATCTTTTTATGAGACGAAATCAGGCCCGCAAAGTTTGTGGCTTTGCGGGCCTGATAAGGCTATGCTTTCATTTGGGGAGCATAGCCTTCGTTTTTTGCGCGCGATTACTCCGCGTTCAACCCCAGGTTGTAAACGGCCGTCATGATACTGGCCAGGTCGCCCAGCGCTTCGCCGGTCTGCGCGGGCACCACGCGGAGCACCCGGCGGCTGTGGCAGAGCGCTTCCCGCTCCAGCACGCGCTCCATCGACGGGCGCAGGAGCTCCTGCGCCCGCACGAAGATGCTGCCGATTACGACGCACTCCGGGTTCAGCAGGTCGCACAGCAGGGCGATTCCCTGCCCGAGGCGGGCGCCGACCTGCGCGTAAATCGCCCGGGCGGCCTCGCTTCCACCCTTTGCCGCCTCCGCGAGGCTCCTGGCCGTGATGGCCAAGATGCGCTCCTCGTCCGGCGCGAAGTCAAGCGGAGCCCCGCCCGCGGCGGCCTCTCTCGCCGCCGCCTGCGCCAGACGGGCGATGCCGCCGCCGCTGCAAAAGCCCTCAAATGATCCGGCCTTGCCAAAGCCGATGGGGCCGTCGTCCGAAAGCCGGATATGCCCGACCTCCCCCGCCATGTCGCTGGCGCCGATCAGCAGCCGTCCGCCGGCGATGATGCCCGCGCCCATGCCCGTGCCCATGGTGAGGAACACCATATCCTGCGTGCCGCGCCCCGCGCCGAGTTTCCACTCGGTGAGCGCGCAGGCGTTCGCGTCGTTCATGATGAAGGCCGGGAGGCCGTACCGCTCGCGCAGCATCCGCGGCAGATAGATTTCATCCCAGCCCGGCAGGTTGGGCGGCGAGAGAATGACCCCGCGACGGCTGTCGAGCGGTCCGCCGCAGCTCACGCCGATGCCCGCGGGTTCGACCTGCCGGTTGCGCGCGGCAAGCCGCTCGATTCCTTCGCAGAGCTTCTCGTACACCGCAGAAAACCCGCCCTTTTTCGGCGTGTCAAACTGCTCGCGCTCCAGGATTCGGATTTCGCCTTCTACGGATGCAATCAGCACCGCGCACTTCGTCCCGCCGATGTCCAGACCGATGATGCCTTTCATGCTTTACGACGCCCCTCCAAAGAATTCTTCCTCCAGCATCTGGCAGAGCAGATGATATACGACCTGATGGATCTCCTGCACCTTGTAGGTTTCCTCCTGCAGCGCGTGAATGACCGCGTCGCACAGCGCATCCGCCGGGCCCTCCCTGCTGCCCGTCAGGGCGACCGTCCGCACGCCCAGCGCCCGGGCTACGCGAAGCGCATGGAGCACGCTTCTGGAGCCGCCGGAGGTCGTAAGGCCCACGAGCACGTCCCCGGGCTTTCCGTAACCCAGCACCTGCTGGGCAAAGCAGAAGTCCGCCGATACGTCGTTGCAGTAGGCGGTAAAAAGCGCCGTCTGGCTCACGAGGGAGATCGCTTCGATCGGCGATTGCAGGTGCCTTTCCAGGTCCTCCGCCTCTTCCGGGCACAGCGCGGCCAGCCTCTCGCGCACGGGCGCGGGCAGCGGCCGCGGGAGGCGAAAGCTCTTCATCAGCTCCCCGACGATATGCTCGCTGTCCGCCGCGCTGCCGCCGTTTCCGCACACCAGGACCTTGCCGCCCCCGGCGACGCAATCGCTCAGCAGGCCATAGGCTGCGTCAATCGACGCGCGCAGGGGCGCGAGCTCCGGGCGTGCGGCGATGCGTTCTTCCACCAGGAGCGCGCACGCTTCATTCATCATGTGTCCTCATCCTTCCTGCCTCAGGCGCGCCATTCCATGAAGTCGACGCGCGCGCAGTCCTTCGACGGGTCGTCCGGCAGGAGGAGCGTGACGATCTCCCAGGGCTTCAGGCGCACGGGCACGCTCCTCGCGCCGACCTCCAGCGTCGTATCCTCTGCCCGGCCCTCCGCCTCGTAGAGCCGCACGATCATGCCATCCCCCTCCTCCGCGCGCTTCAGGGCCGTCAGGATCACGTGATCCGAGTGCAGCGCGGCAAACGAACGCGCGCGCGGCAGGTCCCCGGGGTGGAACGTCTCGATCAGGTGCTCGGCGGGCTGGTTCAGCTCCAGCGCCCGGCGCACGACGCCGCTCTCCCGCCAGGTCTGAAGGTGCGGCAGGAGGCGATACGTAAAGCTCTGCTCGCCCTGATCGACGACCTGCACGTCCTCCTCCGGCGAAAGCTGATAGGGATCGTGGTGCGCGTAGACCGGGCTTCTGAGCACGGTAAAGCCCACCTTGTTCAGCCGGACGGAGGCGCTGTACTTTCCGTCGTTCAGGATGCCCAGCCCGGCGATCCGCCGGTCGTCCCAGGAGACCTGGCCGCTCACGTCCAGCCACTTCTGATACGCCTCCTCCGACCCGTTCGCCTCGCGGCTCTTGACGCCGAAGGGCACCTCGTAGACCGCGCGCGGCTGCGCCTGGTTGAGCGTGAAGTACAGCTTGAGCGCCCGGCGCCGCTCCTGCCAGTTGACGCGGACGCGGACCTCGATGGTCTCCAGCCCCTCCGTCATCACGAAGTCCTGACGCACGGACGAGCGGCCGTAGCGCGACGTGACGCGCAGCACCCTGCGCACGGGCCCGTCCTCCACCAGGCGGATGCTCTCGGGCTCGAAGGCGCCGATCTCGCGGTCGAAGAAGAGGTTCCCGTGCGCCCAGGTGTCCGTGGGGTCATCCAGCACCGTGGGCACGGCGGACACCCCGCTCAGGAATTCCAGCCTGCTCTGCTTGTCGTAAAGCGAGGCGAGCCCGCCGGTCTTCTCGTCGAAGGCAAGCCGGTACCGGCTGTTTTCGATCTTCAGGCAGGGCGCGCCTTGGATCACCCTGGGGCTGCTCCCCTCCACCTTGCGCAGGCTGTACACGCGGTAGCCCATCGGCGGGAGCTCCGCCACGAACGTCACGCGGAAGACGCCGTTGACCTTGACGTCCGACGGGATCATCTGGCACTCGACTTTTGCGCCCGCGTCGTCCTCCACGCTGATCGTGTAAGGTGTCTGCTGACCGTGAAAACGCCCCTCGATCTCGACGTTCTCGCGCACGGGCCAGGGGTGCGGGTTCATCACGAATGCCGGCAGCGTGTCCTCGTCCTTCGGAATCTCCACACGCCAGCTCAGCGCCTGCATTCCCTGGTTCATCGCCCGGCCGGCGATCGACCGCGCCTCCCCGAACGCGTCCTGCGCGTCCGCGTAGGCCCGGCTGAGGGCCGTTCCGGCAAGGGTGTCGTGAAACTGGTTGAACAGCACGTCCTTCCAGCCGCGCTCAAACGCGCGGCATTCGGGCATCAGGCCCTGCATGAAGGCGATCGTGCTGATCTTTTCGGCCTTCAGCAGCAGGTTTTCCGCGCTGCGGTTCATGCGCTTCACGCCGGAGTGCACGCTGTAGCAGCCCGGTGCGTGGTGCTGCAGGTCGTCGTGCACCACCGGCAGCTCGACGCCGCCCGCCCGCACCTCGGCAAAGAAGGCCGCCGGGTCCGAAAAGGCGATTTCCTCCCCCGCCTCCTGACGCGCGAGGATCGTCCGGATGTTTTCGATGGTCGGCCCGCCGCCGTGGTTGCCCACCCCGTAAAAGCACATCATCCTGTCCGCGGACGCGGGCATTTCCAGCCTGCACGCGTCGATGTGCCCCTCCAGGTCGCGATACGCGCAGTATTCAAACGGAAGCTGAAACGCGGTCACGCGCGATCCGTCGTCGCTCTCCCAGGTGAACAGGCGGGAGGGCAGGTATTTTTCATGCGGCCCCGGCCGCATGAACACGTACGAATCCATCCCCGCGCAACGCAGCATCTGCGGCAGCGTGCCGCAATGGCCGAAGCTGTCGATGGTGTAGCCAACCGTGCAGGTCTTGCCGAACTTCTCCTGAAAGTACCGCTGCGAGATCAGCGCGTGGCGCGCGAACGACTCGTCGCAGGGGATGTTGCAGTCCGGCTCCACATACCACCCGCCGACGATGGCCCAGCGCCCCTCCCGCACCCTGCGGCGAATCTCCTCGAACATGGCGGGGTCGCTGTGCTCCACCCACTCGTACAGCGCCGCGGAGCTCGCGGTAAACACGAAGCCGTCAAATTCGTTCATGCGGTCGAGCGCCGAGCGGAACGTCGCCTTGACCTCCTGCAGGCCCTCGCGCCAGTCCCAGAGCCACACGGGATCGATATGTCCGTTTCCGATCATGTGCATGGTATTCATCGCGAAATCCTCCCTTATCCTTTATTCGCCCCGCTGAGCGCGAAGCCCTGCGACATGTAATTCTGCGCCAGGAAGTACAGCATGAACGAGGGCAGCATGTACAGGATGGAATACGCCGCGAGCGGGCCGAACTCGAGCTGCCCGTAGTAGCCGAAAAAGCTGTAGATCTTGACCGACGCCGGAATCTTCGACGGCGATTGCAGCAGGATGTACGGCGCAAAGAAGCTGCCCCAGCTGTTGATGAACGTGTAGATGCCCACCGTGCACAGCCCCGGAATCATCAGGGGCAGCACCACGCGGCGGATGCACTGGGGCGTGCTCGCCCCGTCCACGCGCGCCGCCTCCTCCAGCTCGACCGGCACGTTGTCCATGAAGTTCTTCATCATCCACACCGCGTAGGGCAGCGAGGTCGCGGCCATGAAAAGCATCGTGCCGGGCAGCGAATCGACGAGGTTCAGGCGGATGAAGAGGTGGTAGGTAGGCACCATGACCGCAGAGATCGGAAGCGAGGTCATGAACAGGAGCACCAGCAAAAAGTGCTGGTTGAATTTGAGGCTGTAGCGCGAAAGCGGGTAGGCCGCGCAGACCGCGCAGAAGACCACGATCAGCATCTGCCCGCCGGAGAGCAGCAGGCCGTTCAGGAACGCGCGCAGGATGCTGCCGTCCGTCAGGACCCGAACGAAGTTGTCCAGCGTAAGCCGATCCGGGATTTTGACCGCCTGCGTGGGCTTGGGCGTCACGGAGGCGAGCACCACCCACAGCAGCGGCAGCAGAAAGGCCGCCGCCACGACCGTCAGCGCGACGTAGCTCGCGGCGCCGGTGATCTGCGCCCTCTTCAATTTCTTCTTCATCACGACGCCCTCCTCCTTTCCCGCGGCTTTCTTTCGCCCTGCAGCAGCTTCAGGTAGCACAGGCTCAATACGATGCCGATGCCCAGGATGATCATGGAAATGGCCGTCCCATAGCCCAGCTGGTAGTTGATGAACGCTTCCTGATACATCAGGATGGAAAGCGTCGTCGTCTTGTTGGAGGGGCCGCCCGCCGTCATGGTGTAGATCAGCGAAAAGACGCCGAGCGTCGCTAGGGTGATGAGCACCAGATTCGTCGCGATCGTGTTCTTGATGAGCGGAATCTTGATGCGCACAAGCTGCGTCAGCGGCGAGGCGCCGTCCACGCGCGCGGCCTCCAGCAGCTCGTCCGGGATGTTGTCCAGCGCGGCCTGATACATCATCATCGAATACGCGCAGCCCTTCCAGATATTCGCGATGATCACGCTGGCCATCGGGAACGTGACCAGCCACGAGATGGGCTTGAAGCCGAGCGCCCTGATGATCGTGTTGAGCGTCCCCTTGTCCGCGAAGAAGGCGGAAAAGCAGATCGCGCAGATGACCTCCGGCGTCACCCAGCCGACGATCACGCTGAGCCCGGCAAAGCGCCTGAACCCGACGGGCTTGTGCTGCATCATGCTCGCGAGCAGGAAGCCGAAGACCATCTGCCCCAGGATCGCGGAAAAGAACAGGAAGATGAACGTGTTCTTCATCGCGATGATGAACTTCGGGTTCTGGAACATGTTGGCGAAGTTGCGGAATCCGACGAATTCAAACGCCTTGGACGCGGAGCCCGTCAGCGTCAGGTTGGTCATTGAATAGCCGACCGTCATAAAAATCGGGATGATGAAGAGCGTGCCGAGCAGCACGAGCGTCGGGAACAAAAAGAGCAGCGTCCGAAAGCCCTGCGATTGATACCACTTCGGCCTTGACGCCTTCCAGGTCTGCGTCATGCGGATTTCCCCCTTCTAGCAAGCGTCTCGTCCCTGCCGCAGGACTGCCATGAAAAGGGGGAGCGGAGGATCTCCGCTCCCCAAAGAGCGTCTCGCGTCAGGTCTTTCAGCGCACGATCACGTTTTCCTCGCCCACCACGCGCTGCATCTCGCTGATGTACTGGTTCAGCGCCTGTTCCACGTTCATGGAACCGGTCGCGATGCTCTCGCACATCTCCTGAATGAGCGTGGAAACCGCAGGATAGTTGTCGTACGTGGGGCGGAAGTGCGTGAACTCCAGGTACGTCGTCGTCAGGTCATAGATGCTGTGTTCCATGGAGGTGTAAGACGGGTCGGCCGCCACGTCCATGCGCGGGGTCATGTCGCCGCTGAGCTGGTTGTTTTCAAGCAGCCCTTCCTTGCTCGCGCAGAAGGCGATGAAGTCCCAGCCCAGATCCTTCTCGTCGCCGTTCTTGCACAGCGCGAGCGTCCAGCCGCCGGACATGGTCGTGTAGCCGGGCTCCTGCCCGAACTGTGTCGGCACCGCCGCGACGCCGATCTCCTCCATCGCCTCCGGCCAGGGGAAGTTGCCCGTCGCGCGCCAGTTGCCGGGCACCCAGCTGCCGTCGATGCCGAATCCCAGGTGCGCGTTCATGCGGATGTCGGAATTGAGGATGTCCTCCACGCGGGAGTTGCTCGCCAGGCTGAAGGGGGTGACCAGCTCCTCGTCCACCGCGGCCTTGAGGAACGTCAGCACGTCGCCGATCGCCTTCTTATCGACCAGCCACTTGCCCTCCTTCGCGTCGTAGAGCTCCACGCCCGTGCCGCTCATCAGGGTCTGGAACGTGCGCATGGAGGTCTGCTCGCCCGTCACCTTGCTCAGATAGAGGAACATGGGGTAGGTTTCCTCGTCCCCCAGCGCCTTGATGGCGCGGGCCGCGTCGAGCATTTCGGCCCAGTCCTTGGGCTGCCAGGGCAGCTCCTTGCCGATCTTCTGCATCAGGGTCTTGCTGTAGTAGAGCACCTGCACGTCCGTAGAGGTGGGAATGCCGTAGACGCTGCCGTCCTCGCCGTAGCCGCCGGCCTTGACCGCCTCTACAAACTGATCCCAATCCGCCCAGTTGGCCACGCGATCGTCCAGCTTCTCCAGATAGCCGGCGGCCGCGTCGGAATTGACCATGAACCCGTCCTCCGTGATGACGTCCGGGCTCGTCTCCGGAGACATCATCATCATGCTCATCTTGGTGTACATGTCGCCGGACGTCGAGGAAATCGGGATGAGCTCCACCTTCACGTCCGGGTGCTGCTCCATGTACTTTTCCGCCATGACCGGAATCCATCGGTTCGTCTCGGAACACGCGACCTGCAGGGTGCTGCCCTCCGCCTGCGCAAAAGAGACCATGCCGAGGCACAGCGCACATACGACGACCCACGTCAACAGTTTTTTCATCTTTCTTTCCTCCCTATCGGTTTGTTGTCTTATTTGGCATGTAACAAAAGAAGCTATCTCCGTCCCCCTTTCATCTGCGGATATTCTGATGATTTACAGGAGCCTCCGCTTGTGCACGTCGGCCAATTACCCCAAATTCTCCGCGTATTTTTGTCGTTTCCGTCCTTTTGTCGCTATTGTATCATGTCGCAAGAAAATAATCAATACATTTATTTCATTTCCGCAAATATTTTGCTCATTTGTATATATTGTCATGTCTTGCAGACGCAAAAAAACCGGACGCGCATCCGCACGTCCGGTTTCCTACCGTCTTCCTTACTGCGCATCCAGCCTGCGAACGGTTCCGCAATCGACGAGGTCCGCATCCACCAGTACGCGGTGCAGCTCCCGATCCCCCTCGCACATCCGCAGCACCAGCTCCATCGCGGTCGCGCAAAGCGCGTCCGCCCGCTGGCAGATGTGCGTAAACTGCCTCTTTCCCGGGTGGCACTGAATCGGGCGGTCGAAGCAGAGCATCGACATGTCCTGCGGAATCCGCATGCCCAGCCGCTCCAGCGCGGCCTTCGCGAGCAGCGCCAGGTTGTACCCAAAGCAATACAGCACGGTCATCCGCGGGTTTGCCCGCACAAAGGCGGCGATCTTTTCGACGTCCTGCTCATAGCCGCCCTGCATTCCGTCGAGCGAATTGACCGTATCCAGCCACGCCACGCCGCCCATCGACGCGTCGGAGCCCATGCAGGCGTCCATCACCCCCAGCGAGCGCTCCGAGGGCGCGGAAAGCTGGTCCCGGTTGGCGCAGATGATGCCGATGTCGCGGTGCCCCTGGGCGATCAGGTATTCCATGCCCTTCCGGGCCGCACGGCGGTGATCCGTGCACACGCTGGACACGGAAACCGCCTTGACCGTCGTGTCCAGCAGGACGACGGGGTAATTGTCGAGCACGAGCGAGAGCAGCTCGTTGCTGTAGGCCTTGTGATAGCTCGGCGATATGATCAGGCCGTCGAAACCGTTCTGGCGAAACTCCTGAATCAGCTTTCCTTCGTTGAGGTAGTTGCCGTCCGAAATCCGGCAGGAAAGGACCGTATGCCGGTTGCAGGTCTTTTCCATGCCCGCGAAGAGCAGCACGTTGAAGTCGTTGAGCAGGTTGGGCAAAATCAGGCCGATATGGCGCACCCGGGACGCCTCCGGGGGTTTTTTATCCTCGGGACGCGCCCGCACGAACGACCCCCGCCCGGCGATCCGCTCCACGATGCCCTCCTTGACCAGCATGTCCAGGCTCTTTTTGACCGTGATGCGGCTGACGCCGTAGCGCGCGACCAGCTCCATCTCCGTGGGCAATGCGTCTCCAATCCCGTAAAAGCCGCTGCGGATTTGTTCCGAAAGCTCCTCATATATCTTCTGATAGAGCGTCATGCTGCGCACCTCATTTGTTGTATTTGATATATCAAATACATTATATCGCATCCGGCGCTTTCTGTCCACCTCTTTCCCGCCGCGCGGGCATCCGCCATCACGCCAAATAGGCGTGGCAGACACCACGCCGAAAGACTCCCGCCGATAAGCCCCGTCAGAGCAGCGTCTCCCCCACCTCGAACAGCTCCGCGGGCACGTCCCTAGAGTAGCGCGCGACCTTTTTTAAAATCTCTTCCGCGCGCTCGCCCCGCACGGGCACGGGCTGAAAGTCCTGCTCGTCGCCCGTCGCGTCGGAAATGCGGCAGGGTATGAGCTTGATGGAGGTGAGGCGTGCGCCTTCCTCCGCCTTTTCCGCGGTGATCTGCACGATCATCGTATCCCAGTCCGGCGGGTCGATGTTTCCGCCGAAGCAGAAGTTCCCCAGGCTGTAAAAGATCGGCACGCCCTTGTAGATCTCGATCCCCTGCAGGATGTGCGGGTGGTGCCCCACGATCACGTCTGCGCCGCCCTGCACGAGCTTGTGCGCGATGCGCTTTTGCTCGATGTTCTGTTCCTTTTCGTACTCGATGCCCCAATGCAGGGAGACGATCACCAGGTCGCACCCGTCCTTCTTCGCCTGCCGGATTTCCCCAAGCAGCCCCGAGAGGCTGTCCAGCTTGGGGGCCGCGCGGCCGAACAGCGCGACGCGGAGCTCGCCGCCCACCTCTACGTAAGCGGGCCGTTTGGTGCCGCAGTAGACGATGTCCTGCGCGTCCAGCGCGCGCAGCGTGTCCTCATACCCCGCCACGCCGTAGTCGTGCGAGTGGTTGTTGGCGGTATTCACCGCCTCGACACCCCCCAGCGGCAAAATTTCCGCATATGACGGCGGCGCGGAGAACACGCACCGCTTGTCGGCCCCCCGCCGCCCGGTCGTAAAGGCGTTTTCCAGGTTCACCAGCGTCAGGTCGTCCGCCTCGAAGATGTCCTTCACGGCGAGAAAGGGCCAGTCGAAGCCCTCTTTTTCGACGCGCTTCACGAAGTGCTCCGCCCGCCCCTCCAGGCCGCGGTTCGTGCCCAGCGTGCAGTCTCCCGCAAACGAGATGCGCACCTGCGCCCGCGCCATGCAGGGCGCAAGCAGCAGGCAAAGCGCGAGCAGCAGCCCCCGCAGGGCGTCCTGCCGTCCCCTCCCCGTCCATCGCATGCGGCGATCCCTCCTCCGGCACTTTGCTTTCTACCCATAAGATGTAAAAGAAGGCCAAAAAGTTTCATCTTTCGCGCCTTTATTTTTATTTACACCGATGGACAGCCGCCCTCGGGTTTGTTATTATGAGCGATATCCTGCACGATGGGAGGAAAACCATGCGAAAGGAAACCTTTTCGACGGTGCTGAAAGGCGTCTGTGTCGGCGGCTCGATGACCGTACCGGGCGTCAGCGGCGGCTCCATGGCCATGATTCTGGGGATATACGACCGGCTGATCTCCTCGGTCAGCTCGCTTTCAAAGGATTTCAGGGGGAATCTTTCGTTTCTCCTGCGCTTCCTGCTGGGTAGCGCGCTGGGCATGGCGCTCTTCGCCCATCCCCTGCTCCTGCTCATCCAGCGTTACCCGCGTCCTATGCTCTTCTTCTTCATCGGCGCGGTGGCGGGCGGCGTGCCGATGATCCTTCAAAAAGCGCAGGTACGCTCGCCGGGTGCGCAGACCGTGCTCTGCCCGCTCGCAGGGGCCGCCTGTGTGCTGGCGCTCTCGCTCTTGCCGGAGGGCCTCTTTCAGGCGCAGGCAGGGCTCGCGGGGCTGCTGCTCGAGGTCGCGGCCGGCGCCGTCGCGCTGGTTCTGCCGGGCATCAGCGTGTCGTACATGCTGCTCATGATGGGGCTGTACGACCGGGTGCTCCAAAACATCGCGGCCTTTAACGTACCGGCGCTGCTGCCGCTGGCGGCTGGCCTCGTCCTCGGCATCCTCGCGACCACCCGCACGCTGGAGCGCGCGATGAACCAGGCCCCCCGGCCGACCTACCTGCTGATCCTCGGCTTCGTCCTGGGCTCCGTGGCAGAGGTCTTCCCGGGGCTTCCCGTGGGCGCCGCGGAGTGGGTGATCTGCCCGCTGATGGCTGCGGGCGGCTACTGCGCCATCGATTTGATCGCGCGCGGAAGCGAAGCGAGGGCGCAGGGCGGCGCGAAACGAGACCCCATCGCCTGACAGGGCGGCAGCCCACGACAGAAAACACCCCGAAGGCATGCGTCAGGCCTCCGGGGTGTTTTTCGTCCGTTCGCTTGGGGCGGCTGGGTTCAGCAGCTCTGAAGCAGGGCAGGTTCGGACCGATGCGCCGCGCGCACCGCCTCCCTGCAGCGCGCGAGCAGCTCCCCCACGCCCTCCCAGCGCAGCGCTTCGGCGTTCTGGCGCAGCTTTTCCTCCTGCAGATGCGCCAAAATGACCAGCCCATAGTAGAGCTGCGGGTCGGAATCCCGCTGCTTTAAGACCTTTTTGAGGAACTCGCTCGTCGCGACATACCCGCGAAGAAGCCGGCGTGTCGCCGCCTCGCGCCTGTACGGGAAGACCACGAGGTTAAAGAGCAGCGCCACCGCGATCCCCGCCAGGACGTAGCCCAGCCGGACGAGCGAAACCCAGCCCACCGGGCCCCAGCCAAAAGCGCCCACGAACACAGCGCCGCCCAACGCGCCCACGGTCGAGCAGGTAAAAGTGGCCGAATAGTCCGTAAAGTAGAACGAGAGGTAGCCGGAGGCCATCATCACCAGCGTTCGCCCCAGGGCCGAAGGCACCAGCGAGAAGACCGCCACGCTGAGCGCTCCGCCGGCGAGTGTGGCGAGCAGCCGCTTTTTCGCTTTGGCCCCCACGTCGTCCGCGTAGGGAAGGGACACGGACGCGACCGTAAAGAGCAGCCACTTTCCATGCGGAAGCGAAAGCTGCTGCACCAGCAGCGTGCAAAGCGCGAGCAGGCAGGAGACGCGCAGCGCGTACGCCACGCGCACCGGGCTGACGTGCAGCGCCGCCTTGAGGCGGACTGACAGGGAAAGCGGCGTCCCGGCATAGCGCCTGCGCCGCTCCGGCTGCGTCATGGCCAGCAGCTTTTCCCGTGCGTAGTCGAGACAGCGGCAAAGCCGCTCCGCCTCGGTGTTCCCCGGCGCGCCGAACGCCTCGCGGCGGACGGCGGGGATGTCCGCCGCCTCCCGCAGGAGGTAGGCCCGAAAGCGCGAAAGGGTGTCCGAGACGCCGGACAGAAGCTCCCTCCGTTCCGGCGTCGGCGGCCCCTGTAATTCGCAGAGCAGCAGGACGACGTTTTCAAGCCCCCGTCCGGCGTCGATCATCGCAAAATCGGCGTCGGAGATGCACAATGCCCGCTTGCGGCGGTCGTAGACGATCCGGCTGAGCCTGCACAGGCTGGCGCGCAGCCCCTCCGGGTCCCTGGGGACGTCCGCGCCGCTATGCAGCGCGTCGACGCAGGCCTGCGCCCGGTCGATCATGGAGACGAGCACGTCCTGCGCGGTCTCCGCCACGCGATGCCTTCCGTTGACCCACTGATAGAGGATGATGCTCACGGCCCCCACGAACACGCCCAGAAGGCGCTTGGGGAGCTGCACGGGCGCGACGGGCGAGATGAACACCAGAAAAAGATAGGATAGGATGTAGGGAAAGTACAGGTGGCTCACGTATTCGTAGGTAAAGGCATAGAGGATCAGGAAGAGAACGGCGAAGTTTAGCGGCAGCGCGAGCAGCGGCGGCGCGCTTGCGACAAAGCAGGCGGCCGCGGCCATCAAAAAGAGAACCGCCGTCTGGATGCACAGATGCCGCAGCGGCGTGGCGGTCAGGTCGCGCACCATCGAGGCGGACATCATGATCGTGAAGATGACGCCGACGATCGAGTTTTCCGCGCCGAAAACCTTCTGAAAGAGATTGACGAATACGAGGATGAAGATAAAGTTACACGTCGCATGCAGGAAATTCTTCTGAATGCTGCTTTTCATGCGGCCTATGATTTGCCGTGCCTTTTCCAAACGAAAACGCCCCTTTCTTTCCCTTCATTATAGCATGCGCAATCTGAAAATCAACAACGGTCTGTTTTACGGAATTTTGCAAAGGTTCCCCGACGCGATTTGACAGCACTTCTTCAAATCCTGCAAAGAAGGCGCGGCGTCGCTCCAGGGGCGCGTGGACGGCTTGACAAAGCCCGCATTTTCCATTAAAGTAGTGAAAAGCCGAACAGATAGCGAACACCGGCCAAAAGAGTGACGGGGAGGTCATTTCGCCATGGAGGACGAGCTCAAGATCAAGATGTACGCCTTTATGCTGGACTGCAGGGAACCACAGGAACTGGCAAAGTTCTACGCGGCGCTGCTTGGATGGGACATTCCGTTCTGCGACGGGGACTGGGCGTGCGTCGGCGCCCCGGGCGCGCAGCAGGGCGCGTACCCCGGCATCCTGTTTCAGCGAAACGACGCGTATCAGCCGCCCGTGTGGCCGGACGAAGCAGGCGCGCAACAGCAGATGGCGCACCTGGATCTCGCGGTCAACGACCTGGAAAAGGCCGTCGAGCACGCGCTCCGCTGCGGCGCGAGCGTCGCGCAGACGCAGTTTACCGACGACTGGCGGGTCATGCTCGACCCCGCCGGGCATCCCTTCTGCCTGTGCCCGATGAAAGCCGTCATCGAAAGCGAGCACTTCGCGCTGCTGTAACATTCATCCCATACGCAAAGAGACGGCCCGCATCCCGCGGGCCGTCTCTTTGCTGAAAGCTTTCGCGCGCTCAGTACTCCTTTCTTTCCAAAAGACGCGCGGACAAAAGGAAAGAGCCGCCGAACGCGAGCGCGGCGAGCACCGCGAAGAGCGCGATCAGCGCGTAAAAGCGCAGGTCGCTCATGTGGTCGGGCTCGCTGAGCGCATTGGCGAGAAGGCTGTAGGCGGCGATCAGACCGACCGCCGCCGCAAGCGAGATTAGGAGCGCCGCGTCGCTGCGCTCCGCGCCCAATGCGTAGTGCAGCGGAAAAAAGCACGCGCCCATGAGCAGGCAGCCGCAGAAACCGAACGCCGTCATGGACCAGAAGTCCCGCAGCCCCGGATAAAAGTACAGGTTGCCGTGCAGCAGCACCGTCGCCCCGGTAAATGCGACCGCGAGCGCCGTACCGCAAAGCGCGGACGCAAGGAAGCCCGCATAGTGCGAAAAGGCGATCTGCCGCCGACGGACGGGCAGCGTCAGCAGATAGCGGGCCCACTTGCCCTCCCGGCGCAGCGGGGCCACGTACGCGCTGGAAAGCGCCGTCGCCGAAAGGAGCAGCAACGCGCCCAGCAGCGTTTCGTTCCCGCTGACGCAAAGGCCTGCGCCCAGCGCGAGAAGCAGCGCCGCGATGATCTTTCCGTTTCCAAGGCACGCGTAAAAGTCGTTTTTCAAAAGACCGTTCATCGTTTTTCCCCCCTCGTGAGCAGCAGCAGAATTTCGTCGATGTCCGCCGCGTCCGCGACGACGCCCGGATACCTGCGCACGGCGGCCTCGCGATCGCGGACGAGCACGTCCGTCTGGTAGTCCCGTCTCCGGCTGGCGAGCACGTCTCCCGGGTCGAGCGCCGCGAACTGCTCCGCTCCGCAGCGAAGCACCCCATAGCGGTAGAGCAGCTCGTCCTTGCGCTCCGTGAGCAGCACCCGCCCGCCGTGAATGAACACGACGTAGTCCGCGATGCGCTCAAGGTCGCTGGTGATGTGCGAGGACATCAGGATGGCGTGCGTCTCGTCCTGCACGAAATCGAGCAGCGTATCCAGCATCTCGTCGCGCAGGATGGGATCGAGCCCGCCGGTCGCCTCGTCCAGAATCAGCAGCTCCGGGTGGTGCGACAGCGCCGCCGCGATCGAGAGCTTCATCGCCATGCCCCGGGAGTACGCGCCGATCCTGCGCTTCGGGGGAAGGCCCAGCGCCTGAAGCTGCGCGCGGTACAGGGCGTCGTCCCAGCGCGCATACGTGCCGCGCAGGATCTCGCCCAGCGTCTGCGCCGTGAGGTAGCCGGGCAGGGTGTCCCCGTCGTACACGACGCCGATGCGTTCGCGCAGCGCGGTGTCCGCGTCCGTCATCTCCTGCCCGAAGAGGCGCACCGTGCCGCCATCCCTTCGCAGCGTGCCGAGGATGCAGCCGATCGTCGTCGTCTTCCCCGCGCCGTTCGCCCCCACAAAACCCACGATCGCGCCGTAGGGCACCGAAAAGGACACGCCGTCCAGCAAAAAGCCGTCCCGGTAATGCTTGCGCACGCCCTCAAGTTCGAGTATGGAATCCATCTTAGTCCTCCTCATTGTAAAAAATGGTGAGCAGCTCGCAGAGCTTTTCAGGCTCAATGCCGCTCTCGCGCCCGATTTGGGCCGCCGCACGCAGGTGTTCCTCCGCCTGCCGCTGGCGCTCTTCCTGGTAGAAGTCCAGATTTTGTCTGGCGATGAAGCTGCCGCGCCCCACCGTCGTCTCGATAAAGCCGTCCCGCTGCAAGTCCTCGTACGCCCGCTGCACGGTGATGACGCTGATGTGCAGCGACTTAGCCAGCGCGCGCATGGAGGGAATCGCATCGCCCGCGCGCAGCTTGCCGCTCATGACCATCGCCTTGATCTGCGCTGCGATCTGCTCGTAGATGGGCTTTCCGCTGTTGCTGATGATGATGTCCAAAGCGCACCCGTCCCCCGCTCCATATTGTACTTATTGTACATGTACATTATAGTCATTCATTCGCGTCTGTCAACCCCTAAAGCGCGGCGGACGCCGTTTATTTTATTTGCCCTCCTCCGCGCGCGGTGCTATACTGAAAGCAACGGCGGTTCCAGAGCGGGCCGCGCGAAGGGCGGTGAATCCATGCTGGGGCACATCGGTTTTTCCTATGTGGGCCTCCTCTTCCTGCTCGCGCTGATCGTACCCAACCTGCTCTGGGCCAGGCACCCGCCGAAGGGCTACAGCCCTGCGGGCGAAAACCGGGGACTCCTGTGCTTCGAGCGGGCAGGCGAGGTGTCCGTGAGCTGCATCTGCGTGTGTTTTTCGGACTTCACCCCGCGCGTTCTCTCGCCCTGGACCGCCTGGCTCGCGGCCGCCATCCTGCTCATGCTCCTCTACGAGCTCTGGTGGGTTCGCTACTTTCGCGGCGGGTGCACGCTTTCGGACTTTTACGGCGGCTTTCTTCGCATCCCCGTCGCGGGCGCCACGCTTCCCGTCGCCGCATTCCTCCTGCTCGGCATCTACGGACGGGTGATCTGGCTGCTGCTCGCCACCGTCATTCTGGGCATCGGGCACATCGGAATCCATTTGCAGCATCGCAGGGAGCTGCTTTCGTGACGGAGCGAATGCCCCCGCGCTGCCGCAGGGCGTGCGCCTGCAGGACGCCGCGCGCCGCCCCGGCTTAAAACGCGCCTTCGAAGCGGGAAGCCCGCTTCGCCCTCCGGGGCGATTTCGGCCGCCCGCGCGGTCAAAGCCTGCACGACCTCTTTTACGACGAGATCCGGAAGGTCAGCTTCCGGTGAAACACAAACGACGGGAGGCATCTGTATGGAGCAATCCGACCTGTGTTACCTGGCCGTCCCCCTGCCGGAGGACATCGCCCGCCTCAAGGCCTACGGGGACCTGGAGCGCATGCGCCGCGTGATCGACATGCGGCTGTCGAAGGAGATCCCCGAGGCGCTGCGCAAGCGCCTGCTGCTCGAAAAGGAGGCCGTGCGCCTGCTGCCCGAGTGCTACCCCTACACGCAGCACCAGGCGGAGCTGCTGATGGATGCGACCTTCAGCGGCTTTCGGCCGGAGGAGCTCGACCGCCTGCGCGACGAGGACGCGGCGGACTGGGCTTACCTTAACGGCGAGCTGCGCTACAAGGACGACTTCGTCGACAACCTCATCAAGACGCGCCCGGAGCTCGCCGGCCGCGTGAAGGACGCGAAGTTTCAGCGCTCGCATCGGCGCGGCGTACAGCTTCTCGACGACACACTCTCCCGCATGAAGGCGCGCGGCGAGCTCCATTACCGCATCCATCTGCGCACCAGCCTGCACATCCTGCCCGCGTTCGAGCGTCCAGGCGAGCGCGTTCGCGTGCACATGCCCCTGCCCGTCGCCTATGCGCAGGTGAAAAACCTGCGTCTGCTCGCCCTCTCGCCCGATCCCGCCTACGTCGCGCCGGAGGACTACCCGCAGCGGACGGCCTGCTTTGAGGGCATCTACCCGGCGGGCCAGGTCTTCAGCGCCGAATACGTCTTTGAAAACCACGTGCGCTACGTGCGTCCCGACCCCGTCGCCGCGCTCTCGGCTCAGCCGACCTTTTACACCGAGGAACAGCCCCCGCACGTGCGTTTCACCCCCTACATCCGCGCGCTCACGCAGGAGGTCGTCGGCGGCGCGCAGAGCCCCATCGTCAAGGCGCGGCGCATCTACGACTTCATCACCATGAAGGTGATGTACTCCTTCATGCGTCCCTACATCACCATGGAAAACATTCCAGAGTTCGCCGCCTCCCGCCTCAAGGGGGATTGCGGCGTGCAGGCGCTGCTCTTCATCACGATGTGCCGGTGCGCCGGGGTGCCCGCACGCTGGCAGGCCGGGCTGTACGCGACGCCCCTCAGCGTGGGCAACCATGACTGGGCGCAGTTCTACGCCGCGCCCTACGGCTGGCTGTTTGCGGACTGCTCGTTCGGCGGCACCGCCTACCGCGCGGGCGACATGGAGCGCTGGAACTTCTACTTCGGCAACCTCGATCCCTTCCGCGTGCCGCTCAATTCGGACTTTCAGCATGCCTTTTATCCCCCGCGCACGCACCTTCGCGCCGACCCCTACGACAGCCAGAGCGGCGAGGTCGAATATGCGTGCGGCGGGCTCACCCATTCGCAGTTCGAGGCGAGGCGCGAAATGATCTCCATTCAGGAGGTGCCGCCGCAATCCTAAGCCGCCTAACCAATCGGGCCTGAAGACAAATCAGGCGGCCCGCCGTACATTTTAACCTGTATCTAATGACAGCAGCCTGCAAAGCGCGTATCATGTACCCATCCGGATGCAAGAGCATCCAGACGAGTTGGAAGGATGGAGAACATGACGAAAAAACTGCTTTGCATGCTGCTTTCTCTTATGCTGGCGCTCGGCACGGTGCCGGCGCTCGCCACCGGCATCGTGATCGGCGGCGGCGCGCCCGCGGCCGAGGAAACGTCCGCACCGCAGGCGGCGGTACCGCAGGCGGCGGAACCGCAAGCGTCGGAACCGCAGGCGGCGGAACCGCAAGCGTCGGAACCGCAGGCGGCCGGCGCCCCGCTCGCCGTAGAACCCGCCGAAAACGGCGACGTGCTGCTGCCGGGCGCCGCTTCGCCCGTCGCCGCGGGCGGCACGCTCTACTTCACCCTGGACGGGTTCGTCTATTCCTACGCCCCGGGCGAGGCGCAGGCGCAGCCCCTCTTCAAGCTGTCGTCGGAATCGACCCAGCTGCTCGGCGGTGACGAGCTGTGGGGCCTCGACATGCTGACCGGCGCCGCGGGCCCCCTCGCGGACGGCGCGATCGACCAGAAGGTGCAGCTCGACTGGAGCGCGATGGTCGCGGGCGGCCAGCTGCAGTACCTGGTCTACGGCGTGTGCAATACCGCGGACGCCGTCTACATGATCGCCTACAACCAGTCCAACCCCGTCAGCACGGATTCGCAGCTTCTGCGCTTCGACCTGACGACGGGCGAAATGACGATCAACAAGCTGATGTACGCGCTGGAGATCGCGCCCTATAAGGACGGCAAAATCCTGCTGATGTGGCAGGACATTCAGCGCGTCTCCGACAGCGGCGGAACGGACCTGGGCATCGTCATCGACGAGGTGGACGCGGAGGGAGCCCTCGGCGACACCGTCGCCGCTAACCTCGGCCAGCAGATGGGCGGCATCGCTTACGACGCCGTGAGCGATACCGTCTACCTCTCCGGCGCGGGCGAGGTGAAGCGCGTGGAGGCGGACGGCTCGCTTCAGACCGTTTCCTACGCGCCCGTGACCTCGAGCATGACGCGCCCTGCCGCCGTCGTAAACGGCCTGTACGCCGTCTCCTCCGAGGAAGGCGTGCTGCTGCGCGCGCCCGGCGAGACGCAGGACGGCCAGAAGCTGACCCTCCTCGGCGGCACGATGGACGATACCGCGCGCGCCTTCATGCAGGAGACGGGCGTGGCGCTCTCCTTCGACAGCTCCACAATGCTGACCGGCAGCGAGGCCGTGCGCAACGACATGCTCTCCGGCGCGTCGAACGTGGACATCTACGTGCTCAACGTGCTGCTGGGCGTGGACACGCTGATGAACAAGGGGTATCTCGCCCCCATCGAATCCGAAGCGCTGACGGCGGACGTGCAGAACATGTATCCGCAGATCGCCGAAGCGCTCATGCTGGACGGCAAGCTCTACGCCTACCCCCAGCAGTTCCAGCTCGTCTCCTGGGCGGTGAACGAGGACGCCTGGAAGGAAGTCGGCTGGGACGAAGAGGTGCCGGTGACGTTCAGCCAGCTGTTCTCTCAGCTCGACCTGTGGAACAGCGAATACGCCGAGAAGTTCCCGGATTACAACTACATGCAGCTCTACCTGGGCGGCGTGCAGCTGCTGTCCAACGCGCTGACGCAGTACGCCCTCATGTACGCCAAGGAGGGTGAGCCGCTCAAGTTCGACAGCCAGGAATTCATCGACATCCTCGATCAGATCGAGAGCATGGACATCGACATGAACTACACGGAGGAAATCACGCCTGAGCTCATGGAGGAGATCACCGCCGTGCTGATGCGCGAATCCCTGATCGAATCGCTGACGACCGACGTGCTGACCGTCTCGGACGACGCGGAACCGCTCAAGCGCCCGATCGCGCCGATGGTCTTCACCGAAGGGGAGACCCCGGCCATTCAGGCGAGCCTGGTGGTCTACGTGCTCAACCCGAACAGCCCGAATCTCGACCTCGCCGCGCAGTTCCTGGAGTACGCCGCCGCACACCCCTCCGACCGCATGCGCGTGTCCCTCTACCCGGGCAATGACGAACCCGCCCGCCCGAAGGACTACGAGAAGACCGTCGCGGAGATACAGAAGGAAATCGACGCGCTGACCGCGCAGCTTGAGACCGCAGAGGACGCGGACAAGGCCGACCTGACGGCGAAGATCGACCAGAACAAGGCGCAGCTCGACGCGCTCGACAAGACCTACTGGGCCGTAAGCCCGGACGGCATCCGCTACTACCGCGAGTTTGCGCCCTACATGACGCTGGGCCTGAACGCGTCCTTCATGTTCAACATGGAAAACCAGGCCGCGACCCAGGAGCTGAACACCCTGCTCGTGCGCTACATGGACGGCCAGCTTTCCGCCGACCAGCTCGTCAAGGAGCTGGATAAGAAGCTCGAAATGATGTACCTGGAGACGAACTGATCGAACTGTCTACATTGAACAGACGAAGCCGCGCTGCCGCTTATGCGGCGGCGCGGCGCTGTCATTTATAACGAAGAAAAGCTGCGCGCGGACACAACCCGCGCGCAGCTTTTCGATGGATTCAGAAAACTTCTTACTTGCTCTCTTCCGGGCGCTCTTCCTTGCCCTTGAGCGTGATGACGACGTGACGGTTGGGTTCCTCGCCCTCGCTGTGCGTCGTGACGTTCGGGTGGTTTTGCAGCGAGGCGTGCAGCACGCGCCGCTCGTAGGGGTTCATCGGCTCCAGGACGACCTTGCGGCCCGTCTTCACGGCGCGCTGCGCCATGCGCGCCGCCAGCCGGCGCAGGGATTCCTCGCGTTTGGCGCGGTAGTTCTCGGTGTCCAGCGTGACGCGGATGTAGCCCTCGCGGCCCTTGTTCACCTGCAGGCTCGCCAGATACTGCAGCGCGTCCAGCGTCTCGCCCCGCCTGCCGATCAAAATGCCCAGCGTGTCGCCCACCATGCGCACGTACAGGCTGCCGTCCTCGTTCTTGTCCACGTATACGCTGACGGGCACGCCCATCAGGTTCGTCACGTCCATCAGGAACTTCTGCGCGCGGCCCTCCGGCGTCTGCGGGTCGTGCATCACCGGCGGTTCGCTGGGCAGCTCGGCCTCCTTGCGCATGACCGGCTCGGGACGCTGCGCGGCCCCCTCCGGCCGGGGTGCGCGCGGGCCGCGTCCGCGCTGTCCGCGCGGCCTGTCCGCGCTGCGCGGCCGCTCTGCGGATTCGCTCCTTGCGGCGGGTTCCGCCTTCGCCGCAGACTCCGCCTTCGCGGCGGGTTCCGCCTTCGGCGCGGGCTCCGCCCTCGGTGCGGGTTCCGCCTTCGCCGCGGGTTCCGCCTTCGCGACGGACTCCGCCCTCGGTGCGGGTTCTGCCCTCGGTGCGGGCTCCGCCTTCGGCGCGGGCTCCGGACGAGCCGGACGCTGACGGCGCTGCTGCTGCGGGTTGAGCGTGAGGGAACTCAGGATGTCGGACATGCCGTCGTCCTCGTCCTCCTCGCGCTTCACCGTCAGGCGGACGCGGGCAGGCTTGGATCCGAACAGACCGAACAGGCCCTTGGCTCCCTCGTCGAGCACTTCCACTTTGACGTCCGACAGCGTACAGCCGAGCTGTTTTAAGCCCTCGCTGATCGCCTCCTCGGTGGTTTTGGCCGAGAACTCACGCGTGGTCATTTGATGCCGACCTCCTCAGCAATGGCGGCCTTGCGGTCCTGCCATTCAAAATACTTGGCAAAGGCAATCTGCTGAACCATGGCAAAGACGTTGGAGAACACCCAGTACAGCGCGAACGCGGCGCTGGACGTGGTACAGAAGATCAGCGACATGATCGCGAACATCCAGGTCATCATGTTCATGTTCGGCTGCCCCTGGGCCGCGGGCTGCGCGTTTTGCTGGCCGGTGATCTTCGTCATGCCGATCTGGGAGACGATGGCCAGCGCGGGCAGGATGAACAGGCCGTTGAAATCCTTGAACACCGTCAGGCGGAAGAGGATGAAGTTCAGGTTAGCCAGCGACGGCGAGAGGGCCGCGACGTGCGGGGCGTAATCGGCCGAGGCGATAAACGGCGCGACGACAGTTTTCATAAAAGTATCGAGCGCTTCTTTGTTGGCAAGGTTCAGCGCCTCCGGAATCACGCCCTGCGTGAACAGGCGCTGGCTGACCGCGTTCCACGTCTCCAGGGCGACGCCCTGCAGGCTGGTCATATCCGGCAGCACCGTGGCGAACGGCGTGTCGGGCATCCACAGGTTCTTGATCCACAGGAAGGGCTGCGCGAGCGCGCTCACGTCCATGGCGGGATTGGCCTTAAAGGTCAGGAACTGGCGCACCAGCTCCTCGTTGGCGATGGTGCGCATCGCGTAGAACATGGCGAACAGGATCGGCATGGAGATCAGCATCGGCAGACAGCCGGAGAGCGGGTTGATCTTCTCCTTGGCGTACAGCTCCTGCATCTTCTGGTTGTACTTTTCCTGGTCGGCTCCGTACTTCTTCTTGAGGGCCTCCAGCTTGGGGTTCAGGTCGGACATGCGCTTCATGGAGCGGCGGCTCTTGAGGTCAAGGGGCGTCAGGCACAGCTTTACCAGCAGCGTAAAGACGATGATCGACCATCCGTAGTCGGGGATGATCTTGTAAATCACCTGAATGATCGACAGCAGCAGACCGTTGAATACGTTCATGCGGGGGTAATCCTCCCTTAGTTCAATCTGTTCATCAAAAGTCCCGGGGCGCGGGAGCATCCCGCGCGCTCCGAGGGGAAAGCATTTTCAGGGGACGGGATCGTACCCGCCCGGATGGAAGGGGTGGCACTTGAGCAGCCTGCGCACCGCCAGGTACGTCCCCTTGAGCGCGCCGTACTTTTCGATCGCCTGGCGCGCATACTCGGAACACGTCGGCACGAAGCGGCACGACGGCGGCAACCCTGGGCTGATTCTCCGCTGGTAGAACCGGATCAGCCACAGCAGGATACGTTTCATTTTGCTTCCTCGCGATACAGGCCCTGCTTTCTGAGCAGGTAACACATCGAGCGCTGCAGATGCGCGAAGTCCGCCCTGGCGGCGGCTTCGCGGGCGACAAAGACGTACTGCCCGCACTTCAGGTTGGGAATCTGCGGGGAGAATGCCTCCCGCAGCCTGCGCTTTACGCGGTTGCGCACGACGGCTTTCCCGACCTTCTTGCTGACGGAAAAGCCGACCTGCAGCTTGGAACCGCGCACGAACAGCAGCACGAGCTCACGGCAGGCATAGGACTTCCCGCGCCGGTAGACGAACTGGAACTGGCTGTTCTTTCTCAGGCTGTACATTCGTTTCATAACAGCCCTCCCAGACGCCGCAAACGAGCGGCGCATTCGATTTCGCGGCGCCGACGACGCCGTTTGCATAATAAAAAGGGCCGCGCCGCTTGCGCAGATGTCAACGCTTGCGACGGGCCGGGCAGATGCGCCGGGTGAAACCGGCGCCGCCGCCCCATGCGCGTGGAGCGCACGGGGGCGGAATGCAAAGTTACCGGGCGCGCAAAATCAGACGGTGAGCTTCGCGCGGCCACGACGACGGCGGGCAGCGAGAACGCGGCGGCCGTTCTTCGTGGACATACGGGCGCGGAAACCATGCACCTTCGCGCGCTGGCGCGTCTTGGGCTGATACGTTCTGAACATAGGATCTTCCACTCCTTCTATCATAATCAGCGAATCTATATTTGGACTCGCGCCGCCGGTACGGCGCTCGAACCCACAATAAGCTATTTAAGTATACAGGTCTTGCGGCTCCCTGTCAAGCAAATCTCGCGTTCCTGTTGCGGAAAATTGATGAAAACGCGCAGATGCGTACATTTTCATTTCACCGCTCCACCTTGGGCATCGTCGTGATTCTTGACAAGCATTCGCCCTTGCCTTATGATGAATTGCAGTCCATACAAAAGGAAGGTGAACAGCCCATGCGCAAAAGCTTTTCCGCGCACGCCGCGCAGGCGCTCTTCGCAGTGCTGGGCGTTCTCTTTTTCTTTCTGGCGGCGGCGTCCCTTGCCGCCTCGTGCCGTCTCGATACGTCGGACCCGCTTCACTACCTCTACGAATACACCGTCTATCGCTGGGACCCCGTCTGGCTGAACGTGCTGTTCATCGGCGCCGTGGCGGGGATGCTTTATGGGCTGTACCCCCGCCTTGATCGCCTGCCGCGGCGGTTTCTGACCGCGCTGCTGTTCGCTTTTACCGCGGTCTTCGGAGCCGCGTGGGTGCTTCGCGTTCGCGCGATGCCGGCGTTCGACTCTCTTTCCCTGTACAGCGCGGCGCTGGCGTTCGCGCGCGGAAACCTGAGCGCGCTTTCGGACGCAAACAGCTATTTTCGCGCATACCCCTTTCAGCTCGGATACACCGCGCTGCTCGAGGCCGCCGCCCGCCTTTTTCGGGAGGATGCCGTGCTTTGGGCGATGCAGCTCTTCAACGTCCTTTGCCTCTTGGCGGCCTACGCGGCGCTTCTGCGCCTGAGCGCGCACTTATTTGAAGATAGCTCGGTGCGCGTGCTGCTCCTCCTTCTCCTCGCGGGGCTCGTGCAGCCGGCGTTCCTGTGTACGTTCGTCTACGGCACCCTGCCAGCGCTCGCGCTCATGCTCTGGGCGCTGGAACGGCTTTGCGCCTACCTGCGGGATGGGCGGCGCGCGGCGCTATGCCTCTCGCTCGTCCTGATCGTCCCTGCCGTGCTGCTCAAGTACAACTGCCTCATCGCCGCGGTCGCGATGGCGATCACGCTCGCGCTTTCGGCCGCACCTTCGGCCGCACCTTCGGCCGCGCGTCGGCGGCGCGCCTTGGCGCTTGCCGCAACGGCCATGCTGCTCCTGCCGCTGCTCGCCCAGGGCGCCGTCGTCGCGCTCTACGAGGCGCGGGCGCAAACGGACCTGGGGGCCGGCATGCCGCAGGTTGCCTGGCTGGCGATGGGGCTCAGTCAGGGAGACGGACGGTCCGCAGGCTGGCACACCGCTTCCTGGGTGGATACGTTCTACGCCTCCGGCTGCGACGCGCAGGCCACCCGGCGCGCTTCCCTGGAGGGCATTCGCAACAGCCTCTGGCGCTTTGCCCAAAATCCCGCCCGGGCGTTCGCCTTCCTGGGCGACAAGCTGCTCAGCCAATGGACCGAGCCGACCTTTGAAAGCATCTGGGTCAGCGAAGTCCGCGCGCACGCGCGCCCCATACCGCCCTGGGTGCGCGCCGTCTACGACGGCACGCCCGGCCGGGCGCTCACCGCCTTTATGAACGCCTTTCAATCGCTGATCTACCTTTTCGGCGCCGTGGGGCTCTGGCGTCTGCGCAGGCGCGGCACGCTCCTGCACCTGCCGCTCGCGCTCACGATCTTCGGCGGCGGCCTCTACCACATGCTCTTCGAGGCTAAGTCCATGTACATCCTGCCCTACTACGTCATGCTCTTCCCCTACGCGGCGTACGGGCTCGCGGAGACGCTCCTGTGGGCCCGCAACAAGTGCGCCCGTCCGCCCGCATGAGGCCGGCGGGACGCCATAGGGTTTGCTGAAACATTCGCGGCCCGCAAAACGCTTCTGCGTTCTGCGGGCCGCTTCTTTCATTCAGTTCCCTCTTTTACTTCAGCACCACGCAGGAGGCGCCCAGCCGCGCGCGCAGCGCGCGCACGAGCCCGTGATCCGGCGAAACGTACAGCTCGCGGGGCGCGCTGAGCGTCACGCGCCGGTCCGACAGGAAGAAGAGCACCGGCAGCTCGCCCGGGTACTGCGAGAGCAGCGGCGTAAGCCCCGCGATCGTCCCCTCGCCCGGCAGCTTCAGGAACAGCTTCTTGGGCGCGGGCGGGTCCGCGCGCTCCGCGGCGTCCAGCTCGTCGTTCCTGTAGACGCGCTCCTGCTGCTGCTCGTAGGCGGGCGGCGGCACGGGCATGCCCGCAAACTCGTCCTGCGCGGTCTCGGAGAGCACCGCCCCCTGCTGGCTGTCGGGCAGCAGCGGCGTCACGCTGTCCAGCAGCAGCTTGGGCTCCTCCTCCTCGCGCACGGACAGGCGGCCGGAAAGCACCACCGCCGTGTCCGGCACCAGCTCCGCCGCCGTGCGTTCGTAGACGCGCGGGAAGACCAGCGTCTCGATCTGGCCGGTCAAATCCTCCAGCGTCGCAAACGCCATCATGCCGCCGGACTTCGTCGCCTTTTGGCGCACCTCCGCCAGCAGGCCGCCCATCTTGACCGTCATGCCGTCCCACGAGAGCCCCTTGTCCGGGCTCTCCTTCATGTCCTCCAGCAGGCCGGTGTTCATCCTGAGCAGCGAGAGCGACTTGCGGTATTCGTCCAGCGGGTGCCCGCTGATGTATACGCCCGTCACTTCCTTCTCCATGGACAGCAGCATCCGCAGCGGGTACTCCGGCACGTTCGGCAGGGGCGGCGGCGCGTCGTCCAGCATCTCCCCGAAGAGCGATACCTGCCCGGCGATGTTCTGCCGCCGCGACCGGCCCGCGCCGTCCAGCGCGCGCTCGTACACGGCCATCACCTGCGCCCGGCGCGCGCCCGTCTGGTCGAACGCGCCCGCCTTGACGAGGCTTTCCACCACGCGCTTGTTCACCTGGTCGGTGTCCACCCGGCGGCAGAAGTCGTAAATATCCCGATAGGGCCCGCCCGCCTCGCGCTCGCGCACGATGGCGTCGATCGCCTTGTCCCCGCAGCTCTTGATCGCCCCCAGGCCGAAGCGGATGCCCGGGCGCCCGTCCGCGTCCTTCGAGGCGCTGAACTTGCGCACGGACAGGTTCACGTCCGGCGGCAGGAAGGCGATGCCGTGCTTGCGGCAATACTGGGTGTACATGGCGATCTTGGAGGCGTTGCCCGCGACAGAGTTCATCAGCGCCGCGAAGAACTCCACCGGGTAGTGCACCTTGAGATAGCCCGTCTGCACGGCGACCACGCCGTAAGCGGCCGCGTGCGGCTTGTTGAACGCGTAGGACGCGAACGCCGTCATCTCGTCGAAGATCTTGATCGCGATCTCCTCGCTGACGCCGCCGCGCACGCAGCCCGGCACGACCACCCTGCCGTCCTCCACGAGGCCGTGGATGAAGTATTCGCGCTCCTGCGCCATGACGTCGTGCTTCTTCTTGGCCATCGCGCGGCGCACCAGGTCGCTGCGCCCCAGCGAATAGCCCGCCAGGTCGCGCACGATCTGCATGACCTGCTCCTGATAGACCATGCAGCCGTAGGTCACGTCCAGGATGGGGCGCAGCTTTTCGTGCAGGTACACGATCTTCGAGGGGTCCTGCTTGCACTCGATGTAGCGCGGGATCGTGTCCATCGGGCCCGGGCGGTACAGCGAAATCGCGGCGATGATGTCCTCGAAGGTCTGCGGCTTCATGTTCTGCAGGAAGTTGCGCATGCCGCCGGATTCGAGCTGAAAGACGCCGTCCGTGTCGCCGTTTGAGATCATCTCGTACACCGCCGGGTCGTCCAGCGGGATGTCCTCCGGCCTCAGGTCTACGCCGCGCGCGCGCAGCATGTCCAGCGCGTCCCTGATGACCGTCAGCGTGCGCAGGCCCAGAAAGTCCATCTTGAGCAGGCCCAGCTTTTCGATGGTACCCATGGGGAACTGGGTCGTCACCACGTCGTCGTTCATCTGCAGGGGCACGTACTCCGTCACCGGCTGCCGGGTGATGAGCACGCCCGCCGCGTGCGTGGAGGCGTGGCGCGGCATGCCTTCCAGCGTCAGCGAGGTATCGACCAGCGCCTTCACGCGCGGCTCGTCCTCGTAGCGCCGCCGAAACTCCGGGTTCGCCTTCATCGCCTTGTCCAGCGTCATGTTCAGCTCCATGGGGATGAGCTTGGCGACCGCGTCCACCTCGGCGTAGGGATAGCCCATCGCGCGGCCCACGTCGCGCACGACCGCGCGCGCGGCCATGGTGCCGAACGTGATGATCTGGGAGACGTGATCCTGGCCGTAGCGGCGGGCGACGTAGTCGATGACCTCCTGCCTGCGCTCGTAGCAGAAGTCCACGTCGATGTCCGGCATGGAGATGCGCTCCGGGTTGAGGAAGCGCTCGAACAGCAGGTTGTAGCGCAGCGGGTCCAGCGTCGTGATGTCCAGCGTGTAGGCGACGATGGAGCCTGCGGCGCTGCCGCGGCCCGGGCCGACCATGATGCCGTTTTGCTTGGCGTAGTGGATGAAGTCCCAGACGATCAGGAAGTAATCGACGTAGCCCATGGACTCGATGACCGAAAGCTCGTATTCGAGCCGCTCGCGCGCGTCCTGCCTGTCGGGCGCGTATCGCTCCGCGAGCCCCTGCTCGCAAAGCTCGCGCAGCATGGAAAGCGCCGTCTTCCCCTCCGGCACGGGGTAGCTGGGCAGGTGAATGGTCTTAAAGTCGAACGTCACCTCGCAGCGCGCGGCGATCTCCACCGTGCGCGCGAGCGCCTGCGGCCACTGGGGGAAGACGCTGGCCATCTCCTCCGGCGACTTGACGTACAGCTCCTCCGTGTCGATGCGCATGCGGTTCTCGTCGTCCAGCGTCTTGCCGGTCTGGATGCACATGAGCACCTCCTGCGCGCGGGCGTCCTCGCGGCGCAGGTAGTGGCAGTCGTTGGTCGCGACGAGCGGGATGCCCGTGCGCTCCGACACCTGCACCAGCAGGGGCAGCACCTGGCGTTCCTCCGCGATGCCGTGATCCATGATCTCGATGAAGTAATTCCCCCTGCCGAACAGCTCCTGCATCTTGAGCGCATGGCGGCAGGCGTCGTCCATGCGCCCGTCCAGCAGCAGCTTGGGCAGGTCGCCCGACAGGCAGGCGGAGAGGGCGATGAGCCCCTCCGTATGCCCGCGCAGCAGCTTCATGTCGATACGCGGCTTGTAATAAAAGCCCCGCGTCCACCCCTCGCTCACCAGCTTCACGAGGTTTTTATAGCCCGTCTGGTTCTCGCACAGCAGGATGAGGTGGCTGTACTCGCGCGCGGCGGAGTGCTTTTCGTCCATGTCCTCGCAGGTGTAGACCTCGCAGCCGATGACCGGGTGAATGCCGCGCTTCTTCGCCTCTGCGTAAAAGTCCACCACGCCGTACATCACGCCGTGGTCCGTCACGGCGCAGTGCTCCATCCCCAGCTCCTTGACGCGGTCGAGCAGGGGGCCGATGCGGTTGGCTCCGTCCAGCAGGCTGTATTCGGTGTGCAGGTGAAGATGGGCAAATGGCGGCAAAGCGATTCCTCCTGTCGGCATGATCGTATTGAATGTATTATAGCACACCCGCGCGCGCGGCGGCAGCCCAAAAGGAAAAAGGCCGGGGTTGCGCATCCTCCCCTACGGCGTCACCCGCCCCGCGTCCCTCGGGAAGAGCGCGGCGCGGCGCACGTTTTCAAGCCCCAGCAGCCGGGCCGTCAACCGCTCCAGCCCCAGGCCCAGCCCGCCGTGCGGCGGCAGGCCGCAGCGGTGCGCCGCGAGGTAGTCCGCAAACTGCGAGGCGTCCATGCCCCGGCGCTCCAGCTTTTCCACCTGCTGGGCGTAGTCGTGAATGCGCTGCCCGCCGGTCGTGATTTCCATGCCGCGAAACAGCAGGTCAAAGCTCAGCGTCTCCGCCGGGTTTTCGGGGTCGTCCATCGCGTAAAACGGCCGCTTGGCGCTCGGGTAGCGCGTCACGAACACGAATTCGCTGCCCGTTTCCCGCTGCACGAGCTCGCACAGCGTCCGCTCCTCCTCCGGCTCCAGGTCCATGGGATCGCGCACGCCCCTGCCAAGGGCCCGGGCGACCCAGGCCTTGGCCTCCCCAAAGCGGACGGCGGGAATGCCCTCGATCTGGGGGATGCTGGCGCCCAGCAGCGAAATCTCTGGCCCGCAGGCCTCCGCGACGCTTTGCAGCGTGCCGGAAAGCATCGCGGTCTCCAGGCGCATCAGTTCCTCGAAGCCCTCGATGTAGCCCATCTCCAGGTCCACGCTGGTGTATTCGTTCAGGTGGCGCGAGGTGTCGTGCTTCTCCGCGCGGAAGACGGGCCCGATCTCGTACACCCGCCCGAAGACGCCGACCAGCATCTGCTTGTAAAGCTGCGGGCTCTGGGCCAGGCAGGCCGCGCGGCCGAAGTAGTCCAGATGAAAGATGTTCGCGCCGCCCTCCGCGCCGGAGGCCACGATCTTGGGCGTGTGTACCTCCGTGAAGCGCTCGCGCGAAAGAAACGCGCGCAGGCCCTCGCAGAGCCCCGCCTGCACGAGAAAGATCGCGCGCTCCCGCTCGTTGCGCAGGGTGGCCGCGCGCGCGTCCAGCAGATGATCGAGGGACGTGTCCACCCGCTTCTGGTTGATGACGACGGGCGGCGGCGCCGCGGGGGTGCAGAGCACCTCGATCTCCCGAATTTTCAGCTCGTAGCCCGCGCGGCTGCGCGGTTCGGCGGCGACGTCCGCCGTCACGGCCACGCAGCTTTCCTCCGCGAGCGCCTCCAGCGGGAAGGCGCAGTCCTCCTTGCAGTACACGCACTGCACCATGCTTCGCCCCGTTCGCAGCAACACGAACGCGAAACCGCTCATGCGCCGCAGCTTATAGACGCTGCCGCAGATCCTGACCTGCCGCCCGATGTGCTCCCCCAATGCCTCCGCCTCTACAAAGTTCCGGTTCAGGGCCGCGGGAATCGTTCTGATTTCCATGGTTTACATTCCTCCTGTCGTCGGTCGTCCGCGTGCTTTCGTTCGCAGCGCCGGCGTCCGCGAGGGCATCATCCCTATGCCCCATCCCATCACCCCCTCTCCCTCCTTGCGGGATGGATATAGAAAAAGGGCCGCACGGGCAACTTCCTGTCCATGCGGTCCTTCTGTAAATCTCTACCGGCTCCCGCACAGGCGCAAACGTCAAGCGCCTGCACCCGCGCGAAGCGGCTGCAAGCGCTATCGATCGTCGTCCCTGTTCAGGCAAACCGTCTGATAAAAGCGCTCCATCCTCGCCGCCCCCGTCCTGTATATTGGGGATCAGTCTAGCACAGTTTTTTGCCCGCGTCAAGCGCCAAGCCGTTCTTTTCGCAGAAATTCCCGGTCGCCGGGGCCCGTGCGCGTAAAGTCGAAGCCGCTGAAGGCCGGCGATTTGCCGTAGCCCGCGTCGATGCTTTTCACGCTCTGCGCAAAGGCCTGCCTTTGGCGGGCGAAGGCCGGGCATGCGCGCCAGACGGCGTTGACGAGGTCCTCCCGCGACGTGATCCACGCCCGCAGCCCCTCCCGGCCCTCATCGTACAGGAGATGATAGACGGCCGGCGCGCACGCCTCCAGGCGCCAGAAAACGCAGGGGGACGAAGGGCCCGCGTTCGGGCAGGCCAAGTCCAGCGCCTCGTCCTCCATAGATCGCAGCAGCGGCCGCATGACAGCGAAGAACCAATTTCCGCCCCCTTCGACGAACCAGACGCCCCGATCCGCCTGCCGGTAGCGGGCGCGTCCCCCGTCCGGCGTGCGCTCGGGCGGCGTCTATTCCCCGAAGTAGCCCGATTCGTCCTTCGCGCCCAGCAGGGCGCAGGCCATCGCCTCGCGTTCCAGCCTCGCGCGCTCCCGCCCGGACGCCGTGCGCTGCCGGTAGCGGCACAGCTCGTATTCCGCCGCGAAGGCGGAATGGATCGTGACAAACCAGAGCGCTCCTTCTTCCCTCCCCATGGCCAGCACCTCGCCCGAAAAGACCTCCCGCGCCCGCTGCGGGGAGGCAGCGTACAGGCGGCACCGATTCTCCGCGTCCACGCCGCTGAGCCGCGGGAAGAGATCGATGCGGTAGACGCCGGACACCGCCGTCTCGCGGACGGCCGGGGCGCCGCAGCGCTCCTCGTCCAGGGGGAAGGGCAGGGACGGCAGGGTCCTGAGCGCCCGCTCGATTCCTTCCTTATCCGTCGGCATCGAATCACCCTCCCATATTATCATCAATAGCAGTATAAACTATCTTTAGTTGATTTTCAATCTATAGCATAAAATTACGCTATAGTTTGTATCGTTTTTTCTATGCAATAGATATTCTATAGTGAAAGGAGGGAATGCTCATGGCAAGGGACGATAATCTGCCCATCGGGAAACGTATTCGCAGGCGCAGAGACGAGCTTGGGTTGTCTCGAGAAAAAGTGGCAGAAATGGCTGATATCTCTCCTCAATTCCTTGCCGAAGTAGAAAAAGGCAACAAGAGCATGACAATCCCTCCACTGGGCAGGCTGGCTTCCGCGCTCAATGTATCCACCGATTTTATCGTCTACGGCGTGAACAACAGCCGCGAGGCGAGCCCCATAGACAAACTGATTCAGGGGCTTTCCCAGTATCAAATCACCTGCGCGCACGAAATCCTCCGCCAGTACGCGGCGGCGATTCATGCCGGCGCGCCGTCGGACGACGGGGACGAATGAGCCCCGCCCCATCAAACGCCACGCAAAAGACCTCCCGCCGCAGCGTCTCGCTGAAGCGTGAGGTCTTTTTGTATTCGCCTTTTGAACGCGGCTTTGCCTGTTTCGGGCCGTCTCCCCGGCGAAAGCGTCCGCCTGTTGGGCGCGCCGCCCCGCGGCCCGCCCTTACGCCTCGCCGTCCTCCGGCCCGATCCGGTTGTCCGCCAGAATTTCCGGCAGATAGCGCATGCTGTCCTTTTCGGTGATTTCCCGAATGACCTTGCAGGGCACGCCCGCCGCAAAGCTGTTTGGCGGAATGTCCCGCGTGACGACGCTGCCCGCCCCGATCACGCAGCCATCCCCGATCGTGACCCCCGGACAGACCGTCACGTTCGCGCCGAACCAGCAGTCGCTGCCGATGTGCACGGGCTTCGCGTAGCAAAGGCGCTTGCGCTCGCCCTCCGCCGTGTACATTTCGCGTCGTTCGTCCGCGCGCATCGGGTGCACGGGCGTCACGATCGTCACATTCGGGCCGAAGTTGCAGTCATCCCCGATCGTGACCGGCGCGTCGTCCTGAATCGTCAGGTTGAAGTTCCCGAAAAAGTGCCTTCCCAACGTCGTGTGCTTCCCGTAATGGATGTAGATCGGCCCCTGCAAAAAGACGCCGTCGGCCACGTCCGCGAAAATGTCGCGGACGAGCTGCCGCCGCTTTTCCGTCTCGTCCTCAAAGGTTTGGTTGTACTCCGTGCACAGGTTGTGCGTCCTCAGCTTGATCGCCTTCAGCATCGGGTCGCCGGGCGAAAACAGCACCCCCGACAGAATCTTTTCCTCTTCGTTCATGTGTTTCATCCTCCCCATATCGGCAATGTCCAAAGCATGTTACCCCCATTATACGACATAAACGGGGTTTTGGCTGTAACAATCTCGCGCATTTCTACGATAGCCAGGTGAACGTGGACATGATCTGCCGGCACAGCGAGCGAAATTCCGCGCCCCCGGCGTCCGCGCTGAAGTCGAACGTGAGCTGCATGCCGTCCGCCCACGTCGTGTAGGTGATCCAGGGATACCCGTCCGCCCCCTGATAGCGGCAGGTCAGGAACGTCACGCCGCCCGCGCGGCTCGTCCCGGTCTGCTCGTAGCCCGCCTCCTGCCATTCCTTTACCAGCGCCGCGAGCTCCTCCTCCGTCCTGTCCGAAAGGCTCTCTCCCGTCGCCTCCTGCCGGGCGGAGATGCAGAGAAAGGCGGTCCCGTCCTCCGTGCCCGCCCAGCCCAGGAGCTGCCCGCCCGCCTCCGGCTCCTCCGCCTGAAAGCGCCATGCCTGCGGCACGCGCAAGGAAAAGCCCTGATCCGGGAAGGCCAGCCGCTGCGATTCCCCGCGCGAAAGCCGGTCCCCGAGCGCATAGACGCAAAGGCAGCAGAGCAGCCCCGCCAGATAGATCGCCGCGCGCTTCTTCATACCGATCTCCCCCCGCTCAAGCGTTTTCGTCCATCATAGCGCGCGCGGCGGGCAAAAAGATGGCCGGGATGTGAACGCGCGGCGAAAAAAGCCGGGCGCGCCTATTCGTTCATCTGCGCGCAGGCCATCCAATTTCATCCAATTTCCTAGTTTTAACACACTGTTTATGTTACAATCATTTTTAAAAGTGGGAAATGAGGGGTTCAATATGCGTGCAGGAAAAATTGCGGCGGCTCTTATTGTATGGTCGGTTGTCTTACTGGCGTCTGTCTGGTTTCAAAATGAGATGAGCGAAGCGATCACTCCGTTTTTGATGTTCATTCCTGTCCATTTGCTTCGCATCGCCTCGCTGCTCATGGGGATAAGCTGCCTGATCTTTGGCATAAAGCGCTGGAAAAAATGGAAGTACCGCTCCCTCTGGCCTCTGGCGACGTGGCTCGCCGTCGTCATCTTATGTACCTGCGCGCCGCTGAGCATGCTCAAGGTACGTGTAGAGCACGCCCTATACGCGTCTGCCCGCCTGCAAGCCGTTCAGGCCATCGAACAAGGAGACCTGGAACCGAATAAACTGGGCAGCGTTTCGCTCGCGGATTATGGCCGGCACCTCTCCGTGGACGGCACGGCGAACGTCCGCAGCGGCGAATCGGGCAACCTTATCGTAACGTTTTGGGTGTTTCGTGGGCCGGTTGTTATTCCTTATACTGCGGTCATCTACACCTCCAAGGGCGTTCCCCTCACGAACGCCGACCTGTTTCCCGAAGAGATATTGGAACAATACGCGCTCGATCCGAACTGGTATTTCGTAACCGCCAAATAAGAAGCTCCCGCTTATAAAAAGACACCCCCCGTCTCAAGAGGGAGGTGTCTCTGGCGCGTTAGCGAGTTTCAGGCACAGTGTCGCGCCTTACTTGCCCGCCGCCGCGTTCGTGCCCGCGATCTGGCCGAACACGCAGAAATCGACGATGGCGTTGCCGCCCAGGCGGTTGCCGCCGTGGATGTTGCCGGTGATCTCGCCCGCGCAGTAGAGGCCCGGAATCGGGGCGCCCTCGCCGCTCAGCGCGTGGGCCTCGCCGTCGATGCGCACGCCGCCCATCGTGTGGTGCACGGCAGGCTTGCGCGGGTAGGCGAAGAAGGGGCCGGTCGCGATCTTCGTGCCGTAGGAGACGCGGCCAAAGGGATCGGCCACGCCGGCCTCCACGTAGCCGTTGTAGTCCGCGACGGTCTTTTCCAGCGCGTCCGCGGGCACGCCGAGCTTCTCGGCCAGCTCCGCGACGGTGTCCGCCATCACGTAGCCCGCCATGTTGTGCTCCAGGTAGTAGCTCAGCGTCAGGCCGCCCAGCGCCTTGCTCTCAAGGCTCGCGCTGTCGCCGCTGAAGACGATGTACATCATCCCGTCCGTCTGGTCGATGATGGCCTTGGCCATCTCGTCGCGGCGGCCGTCCTCGCGCACGAAGCGCGTGCCTTCCTTGTTGACGAAGATACCCAGCGTGCTGCCGCTCATGATGTCGTAGGTCGCGCCCGTCTGCGGGTTGCAGTAGGGCAGAAGCTGAATCTGCTCCATGTTGACGAGCTGCGCGCCCGCCGCCTCGGCCATGAAGATGCCGTCGCCGGTGACCGCCGGCATGTTGCTGGTCGGCACCTTCGCGCTCAGGTCGGGCCACTTCTCGCCCTCGCAGTACTTCTGGCGCAGCTCCACGTTGCCCGCGAAGCCGCCGGTCGCGAGGATGACGCCCTTCGTCGCGTGCAGGGTGACGGCGTTGCCGTCCTTGCCCTCCGCGACGACGCCGACGACCTTGCCGTCCTCCACGATGAGGCTCTTGCCGGTCGTCTCCATCATCTGCGTGTAGCCCTCGCGGCTGGAAAGCGTCTGCGTAAAGGCGTCGATGTAGCCCACGCCGTTGGGCTTCACGGCCGCGTGCGTGCGCGGGTACAGCGAGCCCGCGCCGTGGGTGATCGTGTCGGTGAACTCCATGCCCATGCCTTCCAGCCACTTGAGGCTGGAGAGCGAATTGTCCGCCAGCTCCTGCACCATGCTCAGCTCGGCGACCTTGTCGCCGCCGTTCCAGGTCTGCAGCGCGAACCAGTTCGGGCTGTCGTAAATGGTCTTATCGGTCTGCCGGAAGGCCTCGTACTCCGCGCGCACCGCGTCCATCAGCGCCTTGTGCGCGTCGCTCACGGGTTCCTCCGCGATGGCCGCTTCCACCAGCGAGCCCAAGTCGCCGGAGACGTTGGTGGCATAGTCCTGCTTGGTCGGGTCGGGCGCGTTGTAGATGCCGCCCGCGACGATCGAGTTGCCGCCCAGGAAGCCGGACTTCTCGATCAGGATGACCGACGCGCCCGCGTCCGTCGCCGCGACCGCCGCCGCCAGGCCCGCGCCGCCTCCGCCCACGATGACGACGTCCGCCGTGGCCTCGACGTCGCCCGCCGGGGTCTTCTCAGGCGCGGCCTTCAGCGCGTCCACGTCCGCGCCCGCCTCCGCCAGGCACTTTTCCACCGCGGAGAGAATCGCGCGGCTGGAAATCGTGACGCCCGTGACCGCGTCCACCGCGAGGGACTGCGCGCCCACGACGCGCTCCGGAATGTCCTTCACCGCCTGGTCGCCGACGCCCGGCGTCTCCACGTGATCCGTCACCTCGACGGATTCAATCCTGTCCGCGCTGACGGTCACCTCCACCGTCAGCGGCCCGTGCATCGCGTTTACCGTCTGCGTGTACGTGCCCGGCGTCATGCCCTCGGCCGACGCGGCCGCACCAAGGCCCAGCAGCATCGCGAGCACCAGCAGCACGGACAGCGCTTTCCTTCCCAACATGTGTTTCTCCTCCTTTAATACAATCCGGGCGCACCGCCCGCTTCGTTTATTATACATCAATCTCTCACACAAAATCAACATATATTTGGACACAAAAAGAAAGTATTTGATATTTAAATATCAAATAACAGGGATCAAACGGCGCGGATGGGTGCGTGCCCCTCCGCGCCGTTCCTCACGCGAGGTACATCGACCTAAGCTTTGCAAGCCGCTCGTCCGTCAGGCCCATGCAGTCCGAAAGGTAGGCCTCCACCGAGCCGAAGCGCGCCTCGATGGCGGCGAAGACCGCCTCCAGATAGCTCGCTCGCACAGAGTTGAGCATCGCAAGCGCGTGCACCGCCGCCTCATCTTCGGTGCGGGTGGCCGCCGCGCGCATCATGCCCTCCGTCTCCTCCCGCAGGCAGGCGTTGGTAAAGAGGAAATCCTCGACGATCAGCTCCCTTGGGACGCCCAGCGCCGAAAGCAGCAGCGCCGTCGCCGTGCCCACGCGGTCCTTGCCCGCCGTGCAGTGGTAGAGCACCGCGCCTTCCTCCTGCTCCAGCAGCACGTCGAAGAAGCGGCGGAGCTGGCGCATGGCCCCCTCGCCCGTAGCGATGGCGGGGTAGGTCTTTTCAAAGTACGCGCCGATGTCCGTCCCGGCGGTCTTCACGTAAAAGAGCATCTGGCCCACGTAGTCCGTAAAATCGACCTTCGCCTCGCGGGTGACGCCGAGGTTCTCCTCGTCCAGCAGGGGCGCGGAGACGTAGCGCACGCCTTCGATGGCGGGGTCGGGCATCTGCGACGCCTCCGTGGGGGTGCGAAAGTCCACCACCGTCCTAAGCCCGTGCTCGGCCTTTAAGATTTCGATGTCCCGCCCCCTGGCGCGCGCGAGCATGCCGCTGCGCAGCAGCCGCCCGCTGCGGACGCGCAGCCCACCCGCCGCCGGGCAGCCGCCCAGGTCGCGCGTGTTGAGAAGCCCCTCCAGCGAGATGCGCGATGTATCTATCCAACGATTGTCCACCTGCATTCCTCCTTTGCTCCACACAGTATAGCATACTTCGCGGGCGCGCGCACCTAAAGCCAGGGACGGGTCAGCCTCTTTTCGCGCTGGTATTGCGCGCGCGTTTGTGTTATCATAACGCTATCAACGATACAGGAGAGAATGCCGCATGCCCTTTTGCACCTTTCAGGATCCGTACGCCCTCTTCGACTGCACGCCGCTGGAGAACCTCTACATTCAGGAATACATGCTGCGCGCGCCGGGCGATTTCGTCAAGGTCTACATCTACGGCCTGATGCAGTGCTACCATCCCGCCGAGCGCATGAGCCTTGCCGCCATGGCCAAGGATTTGGGGATGGAGGAAGACGCGGTGTTCCGCGCCTTTCAGTATTGGGAGCGCCAGGGCGCGGTGCGCCGCGTGGGCGACAACCCGCCCGCCTACGCCTACAAGAACCTCAAGCAGGCCCAGCTCACCGCGAGCACGGACCCTTCGCAGGACCTGTACCGCTACCGCGAGTTCAACGAGGAGCTGCGAAGCCTCTTTGACAAAAAGCGCCGCCTCTACGAGCAGGATTACCAGCGCATCTACGACTGGATGGAGATTCTGGAGCTGCCGCAGGAGGTGGTGCTGATGCTCATCCGCCACTGCATCGACCTGTACGGCATCCGCTTCTCCTTTGAAAAGGCGGACGCGCTCGCGCGCGAGTGGGCGCAGGGCGGCGTCACGACCATCGAAGACGTGGAGGAGATGACGCGTTCCTCCAAGCAGATGAAGCAGGACCTGCGGCGGGTGCTGCGCAGGCTCGGCCAGCGCCGCGAGCCCTCGCAGGACGAGGAGGCGCTCTTCAACAAGTGGGTGCGCGACTGGGGCTTCACGGCGGAGGCCGTGCTCGAGGCCTGCCGCGAGACGACGAAGGGCACGCCCACCATGGCCTACCTGGACGGCATCCTCAGCCGCCAGCACAAGCTGGGCACGCGGGACGCGGGCGAGATCGCCGCGCGCCTTACGCAGGAGCAGCAGGCCATGGCCCCGGCGCGCGAGCTGCTCGCCCAGCTCGGCCGGCGCAGCGTCTCCCCCACGGAGCACGACGTCTCGGTCATCGCGCTGTGGCAGCAGCAGGGCTTCGAGTGGGACGCGATCCTGCTCGCCGCGCAGGTCGCCCACCACAACGGCGGCAACAGCCTCGACTCCGTGGGCCAGCGGCTGGACGCGTGGCGCCAGCGCGGGCTGTTCACCCGCGCCGCGGCGGAGGACTATCTGCGCGCCGTCAAGCGGGACAACGGCCAGCTCCAGCAGATATACGAAGCCGCCGGCGTGGAGGCTCGCCCCTCTGCCGCCGATCGCAGGCTCCTGCACCGTTGGCAGGACGACCTGGGCATGCCGCAGGATGTATTGCTGCTGGCCGCCGCCTACGCGGTGGGCGCGAAGGCGCCCATGCCCTTCATCGACAAGATCTTGGGAAGCTGGAACGCAGCGGGCATCCACGACGCCGCAAGCGCGCGGGCCGAGCACGACCGCCGCGGCGCGGGCGGTGCGCCCGCCGCCGCCGGGGCAAAGCCGTCCGCTACGCGCCCCGTCAGGGAAGTGGCCAAGCACCGCTACGAACAGCGCACCTATTCGGAGGACGAGCTCGACGCGCTCTTCTTTGACATCATGAAGGACGAAGACGGAGGGAATGCATGATCAGCCGTGAAAACGTGCTGCGCGAGCAGCTCGCAGCGTACGAGAACCAGCGCGCGCTCAACCGGCGCGAGGAGCTGCGCCGCCGTGAGGAGGTCGCCGCCCGTTCCGGAGAGGCGGCGCGCCTGCTTGCGCGGCGCGAGGAAATCTTCTACGCGCGCATGCGCGCCGCCTTTGCCCGGCCGGAGGAGGCGCAGCGCATCGCCGCCGGGCTCGAGGCGGAGCTGGAGACGCTCAACCAAAGCCTGCGCGCGGAGCTCTCGCGCCTGGGCTTTTCGGAGGACTATCTGCAGCCCGTCTACCGCTGCCCCGTCTGCCGCGACACGGGCTACGTGGGCGAGCCCATCCACGAGCAGTGCGCCTGCCTGCGCCAGCGCGTGATGAACCGCCTGTATCAGGACGAGAACCTCGCGGGGCTCGACCGGGAAAACTTTGCGGCGTTCGACGAAGCCGTCTTTCCGGACGAGGTGATTCCGGGCACGGGCGTCACCCAGCGCGCCTACATGTCGCGCATGCGCGACATCTGCGAGCGCTACGCGGACGCGTTCCCGGACGTACCGGCGCGCGGGCTGCTGCTCAGCGGCAAGTCGGGCCTGGGCAAGACGTTCCTCATGAACTGCGTCGCCCAGCGCGTGCTCGAGCGGGGGTACACGGTGCTGCGCATGACGGCCTACCGCCTCGTCGAGGTCATGCGGCGTTATCACTGGAACGGGCAGGATGCGCAGACGGTGGACGAAATGCGCGGCTGCGACCTGCTGCTGCTGGACGACCTGGGCGCCGAACCGATGATCGAAAATGTGACCATCGAATCGATCTACCATATTCTGAACGAGCGCATCCTCGCGGAAAAGGGCACCGTGGTGAGCACGAATCTTTCGCCCGTCGAGCTGCAGGCCGCCTACACCGAGCGCGTGGCCTCGCGCCTGCTGGATACGCGGCACATGCGCCTGCTGCGGTTCGCCGGGCGCGACGTCCGTCTCACCGGCGGAAAGTGAGCGAGCGGCGAGACCGGCGCAGGCTGAAAACGGAGAAAAAAATATCGGCCGTCCCATCGCGGACAGCCGGTATTTTTTATGATTCCCCGTCGATTTTCTCCAGGATCCACTTCGTCCGCTCCAGCGGATAGGGCACGTCCTGCGCCGAAAAGCGCCCAACCGCCTCGACGACCCCCGCGCGCTCCTCCTCCCCGAACGGCACGCGCACGGCGTCGCCCGGCGCGATGCGCGGATCGTCCGTCCGGTAGTAATAGCTCCTCGGGCTGCCCCCGAAGGACACGCTGCAATAGAGGTAGGTTTCCCCCCGCAGGTCGCGCGCGTACACGCGCGGGAGCACCAGGCGTTCGCGGTAGCCGAATGCCGAGCGGAAGGCCTCGATGGCCTCCATGAGCCCGTGCCAGCACGCGGGCAGCCCCTGCCTGCCGTACAGCCCGCTGATCGTGAGCGGGCTCTGCTTGTGGCGCTCCAAGGTCAGCTTGTAGACCGGCAGGTCCTCCCCCTCTTCCGCCGCCTTCGCCGGCTGCTCAAAGGGGAGCGCGCCGATGCGGTCGAGCAGCAGGCTCACGTCCTCCGGCGCGTAGTAATCGCGCGAGGTGATGCGCCCCTCCGCGGTGGCGCATCCGAGCAGCAGCAGCCCCTTGGCGCGGTCGGCCACCAGAAATTCGCGGCTCGCGCCCTCCTCCGTCCACGCCTCCGCCGGGAAGTTTACCTCCAGCGAGATGCGGTCGACCTGGGCGGGGTTGAGCACCGGGGCCACGCAGTCCATGACCGAAAGGAAGTCCAGCCAGTTTTCCGGCCCGGCGTTCCTGCCGCTGATCGTCCGGCAGTGCTTGCCCGCCTGCTTGTACTCGATCGACCACGTCATGCCGTCCTGGGGGCCGTCCTCCGCGTAGGCGGAGCGCCAGCCGCTGATGCGCACGTTTTGCAGCGCCTGCAAAAACCGCTGCGCCGCCTCGCCCTCCAGCCAGGTGTCTCCGTTTTCGGCGGGATAATCCTCGCTCTTGACCGTCACCTGCACGCTGCCGTCGTACACGCGCACCTGCACGCGAAGCTCGCCCTGAAAGGGCGGATTTAAGGTAAAGATGAGATATTCCAACATGGCGCCCCCTTTCAGCGGCGTCCGCCGCGTCGCCAATTCTCGTCCCCATGCGTCAAATATCGCGCTTCAGGGATATTATAGGCGCTTTTGTCCGGGGCTGTCAACCGGGGCGCCCGCGCGCGCAGGGGCGCCGTAAACGTCAAAATCCGTCCCGCCGGTTGGATTCCGGCGGGACGGACAGATTGCCGATACAGCGTCGCACTGCGAGCGTGCCTTTCCTTTCTCCTTTGCAATCGCATCGACCGGCCTTGCCGCGGGGCTGACGTTTTCCTACTCCAGCCTGCACAGGTTTTCCGGCGCGCCCTTCAAGTAGGCGTACACGTTTGAAAAAGCGATCCGCGCGCGGCGCACCATGGATTCCTCCGAAGCGAAGGCGATGTGCGGCGTGAGCAGCGCGTTCTTCGCGTGCAGCAGCGGCTCGTCCGCCGGAATCGGCGGCTCCGCGTCGAACACGTCGATGCCCGCGCCCGCGATGCGCCCCTCGTTCAGCGCGTCGGCCAGCGCGCGGCTGTCCACGATGGGGCCGCGCGCGCAGTTGATGAAGAGGGCGTCCGGCTTCATCAGCGCGATCTGCTCCGCGCCGATCATGCCGCGCGTCGCCGCGTTGCTGGGCGTGTGCAGCGAAACGATGTCGCTTTCCCGCAGGAGCTCTTCCAGGGATACGTAGGTCATGCCCAGCGATTCCGCCTCCGGGTTGCGGCTGCGGGAATAAGCGATGAGCCTTGCGCCAAAGGCGTGAAAGAGCCGGGCTGTGAGCATGCCGATGCGCCCGGTGCCGATGATGCCCACCGTGCGCCCGGCGATCTCGCGGCCCATGAGGCCCGCCGCCGTGCCGCCCGTGCGCACGCGTTCGCCTGCCAGATCGATCTTTCGCAGCAGGCCGATCGTGAGCCCGATGACCAGCTCCGCGACGGTCTGGTTCGAGTAATTCGCCGCATTGCAGATTTGAACGCCCCGCTCACGGCAGGCCTCGTGGCCGATGTGGTCGATGCCGGTGAAGGCCACGTCGATCATCTTCAGGCCGGGGTTAGCGCGGATCACCTCGTTCGGGTAAGGCGTGTTCGCGATCATCACCACCTCGCTGCCCCGCGAACGCTCCGCCAGCTCGCCCGGATCGCAGGTGCGGTCCGCATAGCTGCAAAATTCGTGTCCCGCCGCCCGGATCGGCTCGGAGAGCTCCGAAAGCAACGCCTGCGAAATGCCGATCGGCTCCAGCAATGTAATCTTCATCTGAAATCTCACTCCTGTCCTCTTATAAAGACGCGATGGGCATCTTGGCCATCACGGCGCTTCGAACGTCCGTGGGTTCCTGAAGCGTGGCGGCCACGTACAGATAGCCGTCCTGCTCGCAGGCGCAGGGATAGAACCAGGTTCGTCCCCGGCCGAGCTGTTCGTCCTGACCCTCGAAAAGCTTGTACACCCGGCTGAACCGCCCCGTCTCCCGGTCCGCGACCGCGAGCACCAGCAGCGTGCGCACAAAATACCCGCGATCCTGATTATACACCAGATACGGCCGCCCGTCCGATAGAACGCCGGCAAAAATCTTGGAGTTTCCGATGGGCAGGGTGTTTTCCATGGGCGGCGACCAGGTTTCCCCGAAGTCGACGCTCTCAAAGACGAAGGAAGGGCCCTCGTCGTTTCGCACGTAGGCGACGGCCCTTTTCCCCTGCGCGACCACGGATATCTCCGCGCAGCGGATGCGCGGCGCGAGCGGGTGCAGGGGATCGAACAGGAAGACGCACCGCCACGGCGCTTCGATATGCTCCCCCTGGCTGATGAGCACCACCGGAAAGGCCGGGTCCTGCTCCTTCTTCGGCATCCAGCCGCCGACGATGAAGCGGCCGTTGTCCATGCGCTGGGGCGGGGTGTTGCAGATGAAGCCCTCCGCGACCTTGCCGATCCTTTCCCAGGGGGCCATGGGGTCCGTTCTCTGGCCGTACAGCTGTAGGTTCACCGTCATGTTCTTGCCGGTCATGGTCGTAATCAGCGCGTACAGCCTGCCCGCGTGCACGAACAGGTCCGCCGGCACGAAGTGTTCCTCCGCCTGCCCGGCCTCGCCGACCACGCGGAAGGGGGGCGACCACGTCTCCCCGCCGTCCCTGGAAAAGCGCCCGCGGATGAGCGAGGAACCGCAGATTTCCGCTGAGGTGGAGTTGTACCAGGCCTCGTAAATGCATCCCCCGTAGGAGGCGAGCGTCACGTCGTGCAAAAAGGGCAGCATGTCCTCGCGTCCGTCGTGCGTGATGCGCTTTATCATTCCCTCCGGGTACGGCATTTGCTCCGTCCGGGGATAGGGGGTCTGCGCGTCGAATGGATCGTACTTCTTCATGGCGCCGCTCCTCAATCAAAGACCGGCAGGGGCTCGCCCTCCGCGATGCACCGCCACGTCTCTTCGTAAGCCCTGTGCGCGTTCTCCATCCAGTGCCGCTTGATTTTTTCCGCGGTCGCCACGTCGTGTACGATCACGCTGATCTTAAAGAGCACCTTTTCGTTCTGCCGGATGGACAGGAATACGGGGATGATGCCGTTCGCCTGCTCGCTGTACTGGGCGAGATAATTCTGTTCCTGCGCAAAGAGTCTGCGGTATTCCTCCGCCTTTTCCGCGATGGACTGCTCAAGCTGTTTTGAAAGCGGCTCCGCGCGCAGCGCCTCCGCGCCCAGGGGCGAAAGCAGGTATTGAATGCCCGATTCTCCGACGGTCTGCGTGAGCAGGCCCGCTTCGCGCAGCTCCGCCAGCGTCCAGGCCATGTCAAACTCCGGGGAAAGGTCCGTCTCGAAGAGAAAACGCCGTAGCTGGGCGGCGTTCAGCGCCCCCATCGCCAGGGCTGCGCCGAGCACCAGGCGTTCGCGATCCTTCATCTTTACATCCTCCTTTGATCTGTCAGCCCGTCACGCTGACCCTGTCCGCGGGCCGGCCCTCAGGCAGCATCGCCGCGGCCCAGGGCGCCGCCTCGTCCACGATGCGCGCGGTGAGGACGACGCCCTCCGGGGTCAGGGAGACGGAATCCACAGGCAGCTCCAGGTTGTCCGCGCAAAGCTTCGCCCGCCCGGCCCCGCGCAGCGTGAGACGGACCCGCCGCCCCGACCGCCCGGCGTTCAGCGCGTAATCCACGAGCGGCAGGGCGAGCTCGTAGCTGCCGCCCGCCACCACCGTCAGGCGCCTTGCGCCGCCCGCGCAGGAAACCCGATAGTCGCCCGCGGGCAACCGCGCGTCGAGCCGGCCGTCCTCCGCCGCAAACGTGTAGGTTTTGTCGGTTCCCGCGTGCGTGAACGTGACCGTTTCCACGTCCAGGCGGCCCGTCACCCGCCCCGGCAGGTATTCGTCCGCCATCATCGCGAGCCACTTGCCCGGAGGGCCCATCCAGACTTCCTTGTACGTGCAGTTGTTGGCCTGCGGCCAGAAGGGCGCGTCCCGCTCCTCGTTTGACTGCATGCCCACGGGCAGCTCGCCCACGGCGTCGCCGTGAAGCACCGCGTACTGCGTGCCGTAGTCGTTGCCTACGCCGAACATCATCGATTCGCAGAAGGGGTTCTTGCCGATGATCCAGGCGAACTGCTCCTGCGCGATGTCGTAGAGCCGCCTATCGTTGAGGTAGACGGAGGCCGCGGACACCGCCTTGCCCAGCGAGAGCTGCACGTGGTAATTGCCCCGGAAGGAATACCACACCGGGAACCGGCGCAGAAAATGCCGGTCGTTCAGGCGGATGCCCGCCTCCAGCTGGTCCGTGTAGTGCAGGAACGTCTCCGCCTGCTGCCCCGCCTGATCCTTGCCCGCGAACATCGCGAAGATCGGGTGCATAAGGCTGAACGTGTCCCGGTCGTCGATTTCGTCCAGCGAGTAGATGCCGCTGGGCAGCATGCCGTAGGGCGCCACCGCGCGCATCGTCCATTTGACATAGTCCATGTAGTACAGCAGCGCGCTGTGCCAGTTCATCCAGTGCGGGTGCTCCGGCAGGAGGCGGCACAGGGCGATGAGCGCGAGGGCCGTCTTGTCCTCCTGGCTGCGGTGATTGTAGTGGATCACCGTCCTGTGGCGCGGGTCGCGGTAGAAAAAGCCCGCGATCTTCTCCTCGGCCCCTTCAAGGAACGTGCGCTGCTGGCAGGATACGACGTAATCCCCGTAGCCCGCGCCGCGGCAGGCATACGCCTGCTCGCCCGTGGCTTCGTAAAGCTCCATCGCCGCAAAGGCCGCGATGCTCGCCATCAGGCAGCGCGAGACCATCTTGTCGTGCCCGGGGGTGACCACCGCTGGATCGAACGCGGGGTCGTCCAGCATGTCCGCGCCGAAGCCGAAGTCCGCCTGCGCGCAGCGCAGCGCGTACGCGGCAAGCTCCGGGTCCTCCTCCCGCAGCGCGCGGCTGCCCATCACCTCGGCGCAAGCCGCGAGCAGATTGACGAACGGGGCGTTGACCGCCTCGAACGTCAGGTCGTCGCAGGTGCCACGGATGCCGTCCGTCCACACGGCGCTGGACGAGGGCCCCGTGCGGTAGCCGTCGCCAAACCGGCCCTTCAGCAGGTAGCAAAGGCCCCAGATTCCTTCGTCCAGCAGCCGCCTGTAAAGGAGGGGATCCTCCGCCTTCACCTGCATCGCCAGCTCGAAGAAGGCGTGCACCGCCTCGCAGGTCAGCTGAATCTGCTGGTTCGTGTCCGCCGCGTCGTGCCAGCCCCCGTTCGCCACGATCTCCTGGTCGCCGTGGCGCGTGCGCTGGTCCGCGTGGCAGGCGTCGTGCTTGCCCGGCACGCGGTAGCCGCAGCGCTGGCAAAACACGAAGTTGATCGTCTTCCACACCGAATCCATCCAGACGGTCTGCGAGATGTCGAAGGGCCGCGTGCAAAGCTCCCCCACGCGCAGGCGGTAAGCGCCTTCCTCCCGGAAGTCCGTAAAGTCGAGAACGCAGAACGTCCCCGTGGCGCCCGTCATCCGCCGCACCGGCCCCTCGTAGACGGCGCGCCCCGTGGCGGCGTCCTCCAGCGCGAAGGCTTCGGCGGCCACGCCGCTGCAGACGGCCGTCTTTTCCGCGCCGGGCTGATAGCCCAGGTGCGAATAGGCGATTCGGCCCGGAGCCGTTTCCCAGCCCTCAAAGGCGTCCGGCTCCTCCACCTCTTCCAGGCTCAGGGCCCCGATGTACCAGCACGCCTCTCCCAGCGCGCACGGCTCGTACCCCACCATGTCGTAGTCGAAGCTGACGCCCACCACCTCGTCGCGCGCCACGTAGGGAATCTCGAACTGAATGCGGTTCCAGGCGTGGTTCTTCAGGTTCAGGTTATGTCCGCCCTCCCGGTCGAACGCGTCCGGCACCTTGTGCTCCCCGTCGTTGTGCAGCTGCAGGCGCACGCAGACGTTGCGGTAGCCCGGCATGTCGGGGTAGACCCAGGCGGTCAGGCGGTTCCACGCTTCCCAGTTTTCCCGGTCTATGTGCAGGAAAGCCCTGGGCACCGCGTAGATGCGCCCGACGCGCCCCGTCCAGCGCTCCAGCCTGCAGGGCGCGGTAAAGCGGATCGAGCTTCCGCCCTCCGCAAGCGCGTGCGCGTCCGATACGCTCAGCGCTGCGTAGGGCGTCACGGCCTCCCAGCCCTCGAGGGAGCGCATGTCGTGCAGGCTGCGCGTCCGCCGCACCTTCTTCCCCGCGCAGCGCGCCTCCTTCGTCTCCTCCCAGTGGATGGGCATGGGCCGCGAGATGAAGAGGCTTTCCTCCAGATCCCTGCGCAGCTTCGGTTTCATCGCCGGATGGGGTGTATACATCTGAGCAATTCCCTCCATTTTGGATAGGGGACGGCCCGCCTCCGGACCGTCCCCGGGCTGTCCAGGTCGCGCAGACAGCCGTCTTCCCCTACGTCACTTGTTCTCCGCCACCCAGGCGTCAAGCTGCGCCTGCGCCTCTTCGATCACCGTGCGCACGCCCGCCGTCTCCAGCTCGGAAATCAACTTGGGCAGCACCACATCCGGGTCGGAGGTGCCGGTGCGCAGCTCGCTGGCATAGTTGTTCCACACCGCGAGGCAGGCGGCGACTTCCATTTCCACGTTTTCGTCGTTGAAGTTGAAGCCGATGGTGTTGGACACCTGCGCGTCCTCGTAGCTTTCAAACACCTTCTGCCACATCTCGTTGTCGGAGCCTTCGCCCTCCATCGGGCCGACCGCGTACGAGGCCTGCGAATAGGCCAGGGGGTTGTAGTTCTGGCTGCCCTGCTCGGTGCGGGTGACCGTGCCGTCCGCGTTATAGTTGTAGTGCACGCCCTCCAGCCCGTAGCGCAGCATCGTGCGGTAGGGAATGTTGGTGTTGCAGTATTCGATGTAGCGCAGCGCCTCGTCCACGTGCTTGGAGGCCGCGCTCACCGCCGTCATCGCGCCCTGCACCGAGGCGGTCGTGAGGTACGGGCCGACGTAGCGGCTGATGACCTGTCCGTGGCTCACCTGTCCCTCCCAGATCGATTCGGCGCCAAACCAGCCCTGGCCGGATCGCACGGGCGAGTACTGCGTATTGGGGATGCTGTTGGTCGTGGCGGCGTCCGGGTTGATGTAGCCCAAACCGTACCACTTGTGCATCAGCCGGTAGCGCTCGGTGACGTCGTCCACTTCCAGCGCAAGCTTCACCTTGTAGGCTTCCGGGTCGTCCGCGTCCACAAACTCGGTGCACAGCATGATGTCCTTCATGATCCAGTTGACCTGGTTTTCGTTGGAGTCGGGGCCGTTGCGCTTGCAATACATCGGGTAATCGTCCGGATGCGCGGCCTTGTAGGCGGCAAGGTATGGCTCAATGTCCGCGAAGGTCATCGTCTCCGGAACCGTCATGCCCAGCTCGTCCACGAACGCGGCGGGGTCCAGCCTCCAGAACACCTCTACCGCGTAGTCCTTGAGGATCGGCACGGCGTAGTTGCGCCCGCCCACGGCGGTGGCGTCCCAGAGCATTCCGGGGATGCTGTCAAAGAGCGCGGGCGTCTGCGAGCGCACCGAATCGGTGATGTCGCAGAAGATGCCGTTCGCCGCATTGGTGGCGAAGTCGTTGAACGTGCTGCTGGTGTAGCACAGGTCGAAATACTCCCCGGAGTTCACGATCAGGGAAACCTGGTCGCGCGTCACGTACTCAAACTTGACCGTGACGCCGATGTCCTGCGCGGACATTTCGTTGAGCTTTTGGGCGACCATGTCCAGATCCTTGGGCGCGTAGTCGGTCGTGTAGAGAATCCAGCGAAGCTGCACCGGCTCTTCCGCGTGCGATACCGCGGCCATCGAAAGCGCCAATGCCAGGGTCAGAACGAGGGAAAGAAGACGTTTCATGTGAGAACCTCCCGTTTTATTTTTCAACACGGCTTCGCGCCGTTTTGATTCTCTCGCGTCAGCCCTTTACCGCGCCGACGGTCAGGCCCGATACGAAATACTTCTGAAAGAACGGATAGGAACAGGCGATGGGCAGCACCGAGATGACCACAATGGCCATGCGGACCGTTTCGGAGGGCAGGTTGTTCGCCGTCGACACGATGTAGTCCTCCGAACGGGCGAGGAAGTCCACGCTCTTCTCGATGCTGACGAGCAAATATTGCAGCGGGTACTTGCTGCGCTCAGAGATGTACAGCATCGCCTGGTACCAGTCGTTCCAGAAGCCGAATGTGAGAAAGAGGCCGATCGTCGCCAGCGCCGGAAGGGAGATGGGCAGCACGATCCGCGCAAAGATCTTGAGCTGTGAAGCCCCGTCGATCTTGGCCGATTCGATGATGGAATCGGGCACCGTCGTCGTGAAGAACGTGCGGGCGATGATGATGTAAAACGTGGAGCAGGCAATCGGCAGGATCAACGCCCACAGGCTGTTCTTGAGGCCGTACAGCTGCGTCATGACCATGTAGTTTGCGACCATGCCGCCGTTGAACAGCATGGGGATGAAGACGATCACGGTGTACAGCCTGCGCAGGCGAAAGCTCCTGCGCGAGAGCGCGTAGCCCATCGTCGCGATCAGAAAAATGCCCACGAGGGTGCCCAGGACCGTCACGGTCACCGAGGTGAGAAAACTCGAAAAGATTTCGTCGCGCGTCTGCCAGAGGTAGCTGTAGGTGTAGGTGCTCCACTCGGCGGGCACGAAGCTGTACCCCCTGGTGACGATGGACTTTTCCGACGAAAACGAGATGATGATGACGAAGATGAACGGCACGATCGCCACCAGGGCCAGCAGCACGAACAGCCCGCTGATCGCGGCGTTCGTGCCCGGTCGCACCCGGTTGAAGCGCATCGTTTCCCCCGCTGCCGCCGTTTTTCTTCCGCCCATGACTCTTCCTCCTTTATCCCCGCGGCGAGGCCGCCGGGCCGTTTGATCCGGGGCTCAGAACAGCCCGCTCTCGGGATCGATCTTCTTGACGACCAGGTTGGACAGGACGATCGTAATACAGCCCAGCACGGACTGGAAGAGCGCCGCCGCTGACGAGTAGTTCACGTTGCTGTCGTTCATCAGCGCCTTATAGATGTACACGTCGATCGTCTGCGTCACCGACACCAGGGAACTGGAATCGCGCGGAATGCGGTAAAACAGGCCGAAATCGGAATTGAATATCTTGCCCATGGCCAGGATGAACATGATGGAGATGATGGGCCGCAGCAGCGGCAGGGTGATGTAGCGCGCCTGCTGGTACTTGCTCGCCCCATCGATCAGCGCGGCCTCGTACATCTCCTGGTCCAGGCCGCTGATCGCGGCCAGATAGACCACCATCGAGTAGCCCGTGCCCTTCCACAGGTTCATAAACACGAGGATGAACGGCCAGTATGCGGGCTCCTGATAGAACAGCACCTTGCTCTCGCCCATGCCCATCAGCAGGTTGTTGAAAAGGCCCCTGTCCGTCGCAAGGAACGCGTACACGAAGTAGCTGACCACCACCCAGGAGATGAAGTGCGGAAAGAACATCGCGGTCTGGCAGATCTTGGCCAGCCGCTTGGAATACATCTGCGAGATGAGCAGCGCCAGGGTAACCGGCACCACGACGCCCAGGACGATGAAGACGAGGTTGTAGCCCAGGGTGTTGGAAAAGACGTTCTTCCAGGTAGGCAGGCGAAAGAGAAATTCAAAGTTCTTCAAACCCACCCACTTGCTGTTGACGAACAGGCTGTATAAAAACCCCTGCCCCGGCGCCACCTTGTAATTTTTAAAGGCGATGACGATGCCGAACATGGGCACGTAGCAGATCGCGAGATACCAGATCAGCGTGGGCAGGGACAGCCCCATGAGCTGCCAGTCGTCGAGCGTCATGCGCCTCTTTCCCGCCCGGGCCAGTCTCTTGTTCATGCCGTTCCTTCCTTTCTCAGCGCCAGGCCCCGTTCACTGCAGGCTGGCAATGTAAGGGATCAACCCCTCCAGGTAGTCCAGGGCCATCAGCGCCGCGCTCTGCGCCTCCTCCTGACGCGAAAAGACGATGCGGCTGCGGGGGTATTGCGCCTGAAACAGGCGGGTGTATTCCGCAAGGTATTCCTCGCTCTTGGCGAACACGTCGCCCCACACGCCCGAAAGGAATTCCTCTTCCTCCCCAAAGCCCAGCTTTTTCACGCAGGTCTGCGCGACCTTGAACAGCGCGCCCGCCCCCCGCCGGACGATATCCAGGGCTGCGGCGTCCCCCTCGCGGGCGGAGTCGATCACCAGCTGCGACAGCATCGTGTCGATGGGGCGGCGGCGCAGAGCGCCCGCGCATTCGGTCAGCTTCTCGATGTCCAGCCCGCGAAAATGCCTGTCCAGTCTGGCGATCAGAGGCGTTCGCTCCACGCTCCCGTCCAGCCACTGAGAGGCCAGGTGCATGGCCTCCAGCGCGAGCCACTGCGCCGAGCCCTCGTTACCCAGGATGGTGACCGGGTAGCCGCCGGAGCGTGTGATCTGCCCCTGCGCGTTGCGTCCCACGGCGATCGATCCCTTGCCCGAAACCGCCAGCACGCCCAGGCCCTTCGTCGCCGTGTACAGCGCCACGTTGCCGTCGTTGAGGCAAAGCACCGGGCAGAGCATGTGCGAGGCGGCGAAGCACTCCGTAACCAGCTGCTTCGTCTTGGGCGAGTCGATGCCGGCGGCGCTCACCAGCAGGCACTGGCACCTTTCGCGGTCGCCGTGAAAGGAAAGCAGCAACTCGTCGATCATCTCCGACGCCCGCCGCTGCGCCACGCCGCGCCCCACGGTCACGTAGGAGCAGGACCGGGCTTTCACCCCGCCCAACACGCCGCCCTTCGGATCCATCGCCACCGCCAACGTCTCGTCCAGCTTGCTCGATACCCCGATCACAAATGTCTTCATCGTCTCTCTCCTTGCCGCCGCGGCGGGCACGTCCCCTTCGTTGCCCCTATTATACGTTCGCCCTTCTCCGCATGTCGAGGATGATCTTTCCTCCACTATTTCGCCCTTTTGGTCGATTATTTCCCTGAATTTGGGCACTATTTACCGCATATACACCCTTTTTTGTTTCTGTCAAGGATGATCTTTTCTCGTCGCCCCGCCCGTGGTTTCGGATGGACAAAACGCTGTTTGCGTGTAAAATGAAAAGCGCAAAGCGAGGGAGGTGCTCCATGAATCCGATAGATGTGCTCGTCGTCGACAGCGATGCCCACAGCCTGCAGGCCACCCTTGGCATGCTCGGCGCCAGGTTCCACATAGCGGACACGGCGCGCAGCGGATACGAGGCGGTCGCCAAGGCGTACATCTGCCATCCCCAGGTCGTGCTGACGGAGGTTGAGATGGAGTCTCCGCGCGCAGGCCTGCTGGCGCTGCGCGAGATTACCGGCTCGCTCCGGAACTGCCGGGTGATCCTCTACACGTCCGTACGCGAGGAGGAGACCATCTGCCGCGCCTTTGCGGACGGGGCGTCCGACTACCTGTTCAAGCCCGCCGCCGCGGCTGCGCTCGTCCGCGCAGTCGTCTCGGCCGGGACGGGCGCCTGCGCCGTCTCCGCCGACGGCGGGGAGGTCCTGCTGCGCGATTACCGTCGTCTGCGCCATCTTCACGAGAACCTCTCCGGCCTGCTGCGGATTGCGATGACCCTGACCAACAGCGAGCTGAACATCCTCCGTCTGCTGGTCGGCGGCATGCAGCCCGGGGAAATCGAGCGCGTGCGCTTCATCGAGCACAGCACGATGAAGACGCACCTTTCCCATATCATCCGCAAGTTCGACATGGACAGCCTCTCTCAGGTGGTCGAGACATTGCAGGCCTTCCAATTTTTCCAATTTCTTGACGAATGACAGAAAGGATGTACGATATGGCAGACAAAATGATGGCCTATTTGCGTTCGCAGCCGGAGATCTGGCGCGATCTTTGCGCGCACAGCGACGCGCTGCTCGAGGACTTCGACGAGGCGATGCGGGGCTTTTCGCCCGCAAGGGTGCTCGCCATCGGCTCGGGCAGCTCGTATAACGCGGCCTGCTGCGTGCAGCAGATGTACGCGAAGGAACTGGACATGCTCCTGTTCCCCTGCGTCCCGACGCAGGCAAAGACCTGGCTGAACCTCTTTTCCCCCGAGGACACGCTGGTACTGCTGCTCTCGCAGTCCGGCGAGAGCACCTCCACCATCGGCGTGCTTGGGGAAGTGGCCGCCCGCGGCTTCCGCAGCGTGGCGCTGACACAGGAGACCGGGTCCACCATCGCGAAAGGATGCGGCGTCACGGTCGCGATCGCCTGCGGCGAAGAAAGCGTCGGGCCCAAGACCAAGGGCTTTACGGCCACGGTGCTGATGCTGCAGCTCATGGCGCTGCACCTATTGAAGCGTCGCGGCAGGTCGGAGGCCGCGCGGACGATCGGCGGACAGCTCGCCCGCGCGTTTTCGCTCGCCGGGGAATCGATCGAGCGCAGCGCCGCCTGGGCGGGCGCCATGAGCCCGCGCCTTTGCGCCGCGCAGCATCTGCTCATCCTCGCAGAGGGCGCAAACCGGCCCGCCATGCTTGAGGGCGCGCTCAAGCTGCTCGAAACCCTGTACGTCCCGGCCGTCAGCTACGAATTCGAGGAATACCTCCACGGCGTGCACTGCACCATCGCCGAGGGCAGCCATCTCCTCCTGATCGTGCCCGAGGGGGAAAATCGCGAGCGGATGCTCCGCCTGGCCGCCTTCAACGAGGCGCACGGCGGGGTCAGCTATGTCATTTCCACGGGCCGCCCCACCGGGCTTGCGGACGAGCTCTTCCTCGAAACCGCGGGGGGCGACTACGACGCCTGCTACGGCGTGCTCCTGGCGCTGCAGGTTGTCAGCGCCCTGGTCTCAGCCGACAAGGGGATAAACTGCGACAGGCCCAAGTTTCCTGCCTTCAACCGCGAGCTGGGCACAAAAAACTGGTAACGAGGAAGGGTATATATATGGGGTATTTCATCGGGATGGACGTAGGGGGCACCTATGCCCGCCTGAAGATCGTCGACCGTGCCGGACGCACGCTGCACGAATCGGAGGGAAAGGGCGGCACCATCTCCTCCGCAGGCCTGGACAAGATGAAAGAACGGTTTGACAGGCTGCTCTCGCCCGCGCTTCACGCCAGTGCGCTTTCGCCGCGGGACTGCCTGGGCCTCTGCCTGGGCGCCTCCGGCATCGATTCGCCGGAGCTGCGCCTTTCATACGAGCGGATTTTGGAAGGGCTCGGCTTCGAGCCGCGCATCCTGCGAGCCTATAACGACTGCGAGCTGCTCCTCTCCCTCTTTTCCGGGCCCTGCGTCGTCCTCATCTCCGGCACGGGCTCCATCGCCATGGGCAGGACAGGTCCGGAGGCGCCGATCTGCCGCTGCGGCGGATGGAGCTATATCCTGAGCGACGAGGGCAGCGCGCCCTCCATCAGCTTCAGCGCGATGCGCGCGGTGCTGAAGCACTGGGACGGGCAGCTCTCCTGCCCGGCGCTTGCAGAGCTGTTCGTCCGCTCTACAGGGCTTGCGACGCCGCAGGCGCTGACTGCCTGGTGCCACCAAAACCTGCAGCGAAAGGATCTCCTGGCCCGTTTTGCGCCCATGGTGGAACAGGCGGCCCAAGCGGGCGACCCATACGCCGAGGGACTGCTCACAGACGCGGCGCGCCAGCTCTTCGCGCTCGTCGCGACGACCGCGCGCAAGACCGCCGCCCCGCAGGAGCGCTTCTCCGTGCTGCTTTGGGGCAGCGTGCTCACGGAAAATGCCCGCGTGCGCGGAGCGCTGTGCCGCCAGATCGAACAGGCGTATCCGAACGCGGACGTCTTCATGCTCCGCTCCAATGCGCTGGACTGTGCGGTGCAGCTCGCCATGGGGCGTCCGGCGCAGGGGCTGATGCAATCCCTCCTCGGCGAGGAGGCGGGTTGATTTGGCCGGCTATCTCTGTCTGCTGGCAACCGCCCTGCTGTGGAGCACGGCGGGCGCGCTGGGCAATGGGATCGCCCTGATGAGCGGCACCGCCCTCGCCGGTCAAGTCATCGCCTCGCGCAAGGCCGGGGCCGATCCCACAGACGGGCTCATCATCGGCAGCGCGGCCAGCTTCCTGCTCTTTTCGCCGCTGCTGCTCCTCGAGCCGCGCAGTTCGTTCACATTCGCCACGATCGCCGCGGGGCTCTTTCTGGGGCTCTTCCAGTACGGCCTGGCCAACGTGTGCTACGCGCGCGGCATCGCGCGCACGGATGAGGTCAGCGCTTCGCTTCTGTTGACGCTCGAGCCGGTGCTCACCCCGATATGGGTTTACCTCACCACGGGCGAGCGTCCGTCCGGGCTCGCGGTCGCGGGCTTCGTCTGCGTCGTGGGCGCAGCCATCGCGCAGTCCGTCCTGTCCGCGCGCGGCGGCAGCATGTACTCCATAGACGGATAAAGCCGTCGGTTCAACGACAAAGGCCCTGATTTCGCAGCGGAAATCAGGGCCTTTGTCGTTGGTCGGAAGATCATTTGAATTGATACAAAGCTACTTTACTTTGTCCCAGATCAGCAACTTTGGATGTACGCTGCGGTCATTTGACTCGTTGCATCGGTCAAGCAATTCACCATGTTGCCCTGAAACCACAAGCATCTTTGCGTACTCCATGTACGCGTCGGCGGCGGAGAGCCCGTCATCTACAGTAAGCGGTTCGTCATCAGCCTGGGTTAAGTAAGTCCCGAAGCAAGTCCACACAGGCATGAGCCAAAACACATCCCTATCCGTTGCATCACGGTAAGCATAGTATCCCAGTTCCACATGCCGCACATCACGCAAACGGCCTGCCTCTATTTCCTTTTCCCACAAGGCCCTTGCCGTTTCAAAAGAAACCAACGGTACGTCTTGTTCCACGACCTCTTGCTCCTGATAGAAGCGCATTCTCGCAAAGAAGTCCTCATCTGGAACTGCAAGGGTCATGTCTCCCCTGCCACCACCATGATATAGGTTTCCTTCTACTTTCTCATTCCGCAAGCCTTCGTTAAAGGCTTCATTTATGATCCCTAAGATGGGGACATTATGAAATATCTGTTCGAAGTTCAGATTGTATTGACCGCAAGGGGTAATCTTTTTATGATCTTTGGTGGAGTATATTACACCATCATACGATGAAAGATGCGTAGGGGATAAGCGAACAACAATATTCTCGCCTTCGAATATCGTATCAATTTTCTTTTGATAATACTCAATAGCTTCTCCCAATGTTACACTGCTGTTCTCTGGATATACAACAGAAAAATCAAGTGCATCAGGGAACAGCAGCGACGTTTCCCATGCGTATTTGTCACTTTTGTAGTAGGGAAGCATATACTCGCAGAATGCATCCTTGGAGCAAACAAATTCGCCAGGATCGTTCACAAACGCAAGGCGCTTCTTATGTGGACATACGTACTCCTCTAAAGCAGACCAATAGATAAGTCCTTCCGTCCATTCCGCTTCAACCGCTTCCGAACGCTTGGGCGACGCGATGACTTTAATAACAGGGAAAGCGTCTGCATCGGGTAGAACTATCTTACAATCGACTTTAACCGTTTCATTCCGTACTGTTTGGTATTCGTTTTGCCACCGATCAGGCGTTTGCTCCAAAAGCTCGCCTATGCTAAAGTAGCTACTTTGCGCGATACCCAAAGCTGGCAATATTGCAATCAGAAGCGTGGTGACTGCAAGAAATAATCGTTTCACGTTTGTCCCTCCTATACACGTCAATGTGGGCAAGGCGCGTCGCGCGCCTTGCTCATCAGTCTTTATCAGTGAATGCGTACCGCGTTCGCCATATCAGGCGTTCCATCGGCATTTACAATGGTCAAATACAATTCGTCGGGGTATTCGGATATTGCGGAATACTCAAACATCGCCTTATCCGTGCTTATTAACGCTGGACCGCTGAACCCCCGCATCATATCTTCCATAATTTCTCCGTTCTTATCTGTGACAATCGCTTCGTCAGCCCAAAGGCAATTTACGGAGACAGCGGAAGACTGCGGATCGCCGCCTAGTTCTGTAACGGCAGCCGCATCCGGCGAAAGCATGACTGTCACGTATACTTTAACAGGACTGAATACCGTCTCTACGCGAGTTGCAGAAGTATTGCCTAGAACAACGTTGCAATCCTGCCGCTCAACAACAATCTTATCCTTGATGGAAGTATCCAGATCGAACGTCAACCATCCGCCATCCGCGCCATTCCTGTCAGAGATGGGCAGGCCCAAGGTTTCCGCTTCGCCATAGCCGATCCCTGCCTGATCCAGCCGAATGGTCATGTAGTATTCCTGCAAGCCGGGTTCCTCACTGCCAAAGCACAGGCCATCCGTCAGCGGCATATCGTATTCCTTGCCGTTTACCAGGATACTATCTTTGAACCAGCCGATACTCTTGTCCGCAAAGTAAGCGTAATCATCGCCATTGATCAGGTAACGTCCCGTTTCACTGTCCAGCGTTCCCAACAACTCAGTGGTTTTTGTGTCCTTGAGCGTGTAGAAAACGAATGCGGTTACGCCGTCGTATGCGACTTCCTCAACCGTAACCACCGCGTCTCCGACCGTTGTGCTGGCAACATCCTTGTGAATGAGATCAGAAGTGCCTTCCTGCGTCATATTCCATTCGGTAAGCACATCGGCCTGCGCCGTGCAAGCACACAGTAGCATGAGAGAAGCCAGAATCAAACCAAACAACCGTTTCATAGAAGTAACTCCTTTCTTTGAGGGCTTTCATGACCCTACACACTTCTATGTCATTTGTATGCCTAAACGTTACATGGAGGTTTGAGCTTTTTTGATGAGCTTTAGTTCCAAGCAATGCTTCCTGTCCGGGCTTCCATCATAAAGAGTATGAGCAAAAAGCAACGCTTCAGGCCACTCCTCAAGAGGAATATATCGAATGGTTAATACCTTCCCGCCATCTTCGGTATCCCCATAGCTGCTGTACCACTCGTATTCTACTCTGTTGCCATCCAGCGTGAAAAGGGCCGGTGTATAAGCGTCATACGGCTTGCCTGAGTCGATGGAATGGAAAATGACCTTGATGTAGCCGTGCAACGGAGAAAACTCTGCTTGTTTCACAGTCACCTGCGTGTTCCCCCATGAAGTCGCCGCGCTCTCCACATACAGCGCGGAAGCCTGTGAAGCAGATGTATCCAGTGAAAAGGAGACATTCTCCAGCTTGCGTGGTAGCCCAACGCCTTGCGGCTGCCCTATAGGCATTTCTACCTGCATCGGATTTCCGAGCGTGGTTCCCTCCGGAATGTTTGCCGACAGATAGTAGAGCATCTCGCCCTCGCACTCTCCTATCATCTGAAAGGTATCATCCAAAAAAATGTCGTTACCATCCACAGTCAAATAATCGCAGATGCCAAGCCCATCCAGTCCTGCTGCTGCGATGCAACTATCCCGTTTTTCTTCGTCGGTCAGCACGGCATTGGGCCGCGTGTCGCGGAGCGAGTAGACGATCCGCAGCTGATGTCCGTCGTAGGCTGCCTCACGCACGCACAGCGCGCAATGGGGATAGATGACCGTTGCCAAATCCTCCTGCACGATTGCCTCTGCTTCTTTATCGGCCACCTGCGGCACCCACGGCAAAGCGAGCGACGGGAAGGAGAGCACCCCTGCCTTGATCGCCCATGCGATGCAGGTTCCAGCCAGTGCAAGCAAAAGCAGAATGACGGCAACCAGCATAGCAAACTTACACCGAGGCATCCTTGCCCTTGTTACAGGATGGATGCGTTGCTGTATTCTCACCCACACAATGGCGCGGCGCGGCGCGACCACCTCGTCGGGGCGGTCATCCAATGCCCGAAGTGCCTCTAACAGCAGCTTCGTGTCCATCCTTTTGCTGCTTGCAAACAACTCCTGTTCACATAAGGCAAACAGTTCATCGTGGGAATAACAATCTCCCAGCCCCGCACCGAGAGGTCGAAGGACCATCTTTCGCCTTTTCATCTTCCGCTTCCTCCCTTACTTCATTCCCATGCCTAGCGCCACAAGCGAAACGAGGCAGAAGAACAGCTCTTTGCTGTTCAGCAGCTTCTTTTTCAAACGTGACACGCGCACTCTAACGCTGGTTTCAGTCATATTGTACTTGACGGCGACTTGCAAAGCGCTTTCGCCGTGAACGCAGTAGCGCAGGAAAATATCTGCATCTTTCTCGCCCAGCAAACGCCTAAGCATAGCGAGTGCCTCTCTGCCATGCAGCAAATCTTCCACGGAAGGCGCGTCTTGATCCGCCACGTCAGGCGCTTCCTGATCGTCCAGCGAGAATGCGCAGCGGCTCCATTCGCGTCCCAATTTGCGGCATTGTGCTTTTATACAGCGGCGAAAGGTTTCCACCAGCCAGCCGCTCGGATTGGGGTGGCTCAGGAGCTTTTGGCGGCAAACCCATGCAAGGGCAAAGGTTTCTTGGATTTGATCTTCGATCATGTCCGCCTGTACGCTTGACGCGCCCAAAAACACGCGCCCGACGCGATAAAGAAGGACATAGTTTTCTTCAAACAAGCCCGAAAGCCATTCTTCATTGCTCATATCTGTATACCTCCCAAGGGTTCACCTCTATATGTCATCAGATGTTCAAAACGTTACATTAGTTTATAGTAACTCCTAAAGAAGAGTTACCACGGTTGGATAATATTGTTAAAACCTATTGTAAGGCACATAGCGAGAACGCAAACAAAATTGAAATAAAGTGCATGGCAGAGGAATCTTTATAAAACAAAAAAGAGCTAACTGACTAATCAAAATCAGTTGGCTCTCTCTTTATGAATAATGAAAAAATGTTGCCAAATCGTTGCTACAGAGGGCCTTAATCCCTCACAAATCCAGTCATATCACGCTTTTCCGGGCCTCGAAAATCATTCCCACTCAATCGTCCCGACAGGCTTGGGCGTAAGGTCGTACAGCACGCGGTTGACGCCTTGGACCTCGTGGGTGATGCGCTCCGTGACGCGGTGCAAAAGCGCCCAGTCGATCTCCTCGATGCTCGCGGTCATCGCGTCCACGGTGTTCACGGCGCGCAGGATGACCGGATATTCGAAGCAGCGCGCGTTCTCGCGCACGCCGACGGACTTGAAGTCCGGCACGACGGTGAAGTACTGCCAGACCTTGCCCGCAAGGCCCGCGCGCTCGAACTCTTCACGCAGGATGGCGTCGCTCTCGCGCACCGCCTCCAGGCGATCCCGCGTGATCGCGCCCAGGCAGCGCACGCCCAGGCCCGGGCCGGGGAACGGCTGACGGTAAACCATGGAGGCGGGCAGGCCCAGCGCCACGCCGCAGGCGCGCACCTCGTCCTTGAAGAGCATCTTGAGCGGCTCCACGAGCTCAAAGCGCATGTCCTCCGGCAGGCCGCCGACGTTGTGGTGGGACTTCACCATCTTCGCAGTCTTGGTGCCGCTCTCCACGATATCGGGATAAATCGTGCCCTGACCCAGGAATTCGATGCCGTCGAGCTTGCGCGCCTCCTCTTCAAAGACGCGGATGAACTCCGCGCCGATGATCTTGCGCTTCTGCTCGGGCTCGCTTACGCCCGCAAGCTTGCCCAGGAAGCGCTCGGACGCGTCCACGTACACCAGGTTCGCGCCCATCTGGCTGCGGAAGACATCGACGACCTGCTCCGGCTCGCCCTTGCGCAGCAGGCCGTGATTGACGTGTACGCAGGTGAGCTGGCCGCCGATCGCCTTGATGAGCAGCGCCGCCACGACCGAGGAATCCACGCCGCCGGAGAGCGCCAGCAGCACCTTCTTGTCTCCGACCTGCTTGCGGATGAGCGAAACCTGATCCGCGATAAAGTTCTCCATGTTCCAGTTTTTCGCCGCCCCGCAGGTGCCCAGCACAAAATCCGAAAGAACCCGGAGCCGCGCCGTCTCGTCCTCAGGCCATCCGGCCAGGTTCTGCGGCGCCCTGACCGCGTGGTCTACCGCAAAGAGCGGCAGGCCGCTTTGGTACACCGCGTCCGAAGCGTCGATCGCGGCGCCGTCCACCACGCGGTTCGGGCCGCCGTTCAGGATGACGCCCTTCACGTTCGGCAGCGCTCGCAGCTGCTCCGCGGTGATATCGTGGGGATGAATTTCCGTATACACGCCCAGCTTGCGAATATCGCGGGCGATCAATGTGTTTTGCTCGCTGCCAAGATCCAGGATGACGATCATATCCTGCTCCATGGGACTTCACACTCCTCTGTCGTAGTGGAAACAGTATACCGTATTTCCGCCCGTTTCACAAGAAAAAAAGCGCGGATGACCGCTCGGCGGCGCATTCCGTCCTGTTCCCCGAAGGCCGCACGCCTTCGCTGCGGACTTCCAGCCTGAACGCAGAGCCGGCCTCCATTCCCCGCAAACACCCGAGCCCCAACCCTCCCCCTGGAAATGCCGGTTGCTTTTTTCCATTTTGGCGTTATAATTATAAAGATCGTTAAATCAAAAATAAAAAAATAATATAATATGGACTGCTTGGGCTGGATGGCTCGGGGACAGCAGTGCTTCGCACGGAGGAAAAAAGCTTCATGAACGAACGGAAAAAACGCATTCGCCTCACTGAAATCGGCATGTTTCTGGTGTGCCTGCTGGCGGTCCTCCTGTCAGGATTCAGCATCTATTCGACGTACCAAATGCGACTGACGGCGTCGATGATCTACGCGCACCCCTACACCGTCTCCAGCGAGTCTCGGGCCATGCGTTCCAGGCTGCTGGATATGAAAAGCTTTCTCCTCAACATCATCGCCGAGCCCAGTTCAGACGTGGAGGGCATACAGCGGCTGCTAAGCGAGCGCTACGACATGCAGCACGCCGCCATCGAGGTCATCCAAAGTCAGTATCTGGGCCCTGCGGAGGATACGGCCGCGCTCGCCTCCGCGATGCAGGCTTTAGAGGAAGCGCAGACTGCCGCGCTCCCCCATGTCCTTCCCATGAACAGGGAGGAGACCGCCCAATACGTGATTGCGAACCTGTACCCGAAGTACGACGCGGTGAACGACGCCCTCGGCCGGATCATCGCCTTCGCGGACGATCGGGTTCAGGGGCTGGAACGCAGGTCGGCCGATACGGCGGACAGGGCCATCGCCTCCGCCGTGCTGCTCACGCTCTTTCTGCCCGCCTATTTCATCTTCGTTTTTTGGCGGGAACGCAAGAGCATCCGCGAGGTGCGCTACCGTGAGCACCTCTTCGACATCCTCTCCTCCAACGTGGACGAGGTCTTCCTGATCTACAACCAGGCCAAAGACGCGCTGGAATACGTCAGCTCCAACAGCATACGGGTGCTCGGCATCGAAGAGGACGCCTTCTCGCGCGACCCGGACGTGCTGCTCAAGCGGGTCACCGGGGAGGATCGGGACGCCCTGGCGGCGTTCATGCAGCCGACGGGCTCGACGAGCGCCAAGAGCTGCGAGGTGCGCATGCTTGTCCCGGGCGGCGAGGCGCGCTGGCTGCGGATCCAGAGCTTCCCCGAGCTCGCAAACCACAAGGCGGTCCGTCAGATCATCTCCATCAGCGACCAGACGCAGGAAATGCACAGGGAGCAGGCGCTGCGTGATGCGCTGGTCAACGCGCAGAACGCCAACGCGGCCAAGCAGAATTTTCTTTCCCGCATGAGCCACGAGATCCGCACCCCCATGAACGCAATCATCGGCATGACCACCATCGCCGCCGCCTACATCGAAGACCGCAAGCGCGTGGAAGACTGCCTGGAAAAGATCGGGTATTCCTCCAAGCACCTGATGTCTCTCATCAACGACGTGCTGGATATGTCCAAGATCGACGAGGGGAAGATGGCGATCGCCCATGAGACGTTTAACCTGGAAAGCGTCGTGGAATCCATCACCTCCATCATCTACCCGCAGGCCGTTGAAAAGGGCCTTTCCTTTACCATTCCGCTGTTCGACATCACCGATACGGTTCTGGTCGGAGACTCCCTGCGTCTAAGCCAGGTGCTGCTCAACCTGCTTTCCAACGCCCTCAAGTTCACGCCCGCCGGCGGCTCCATCCGCTTGGAGATCCGGCAGCTTCAAAAGAAAAACGGCCGGGTCCGCCTGCGTTTCACCGTCGCCGATACCGGCATCGGCATGAGCGAGGCGTTCATGAGCCGCCTCTTCCTGCCCTTTGAGCAGGAGAGCGCCTCCACCGGGCGCAGGTTTGGCGGCACGGGGCTGGGCATGTCCATTTCCAAGAACCTGGTTACCCTGATGGGCGGCACCCTCTCGGTCAGGAGCGAGCCGGAAAAGGGCAGCGCCTTTACCGCGGAGCTGGACTTCGACGTCGCCCAGACGTCCGGCCAGTCCCCGGCGCGAAACCATCAGGCGCTCGAAGCGCTGAAGGTGCTCGTCGCGGACGACGACCGGGACTGCTGCATCCACACCTCCCTGCTTCTTAAGAACCTGGGAATCCTGTCTTCCTGGGTCTTGACCGGCGCGGAGTGCGTCGATCAGGTGCTGACCGCCCACAGGACCGGCGAGGACTACGACGTCTGCCTCATCGACTGGAAGATGCCGGACATGGACGGCATCGAAGTGACCCGGCGCGTACGGGAATTCGTGGGGCCGGAAACCACCATCATCATCATCACAGCGTACGACTGGAGCGCCATCGAGCATCGTGCCCGCGAGGCGGGGGCTAATGCCTTCCTCTCCAAGCCGATCTTCGCCTCCACGCTGTACAATACCCTGCTGTCCGTGACCGGCATCGAAAAGGCGATTCATTCCTGCGGGACTCGGCCCGCGCGTCCGGCGCTGGCGGGGCGCCGGGTGCTGCTGGCGGAGGACAACGAGCTCAACCGCGAGATCGCCGTGGAGCTGCTGCGGATGACGGGCACACAGGTCGTCTGCGCGGGCAACGGTCAGGAAGCTGTGGAGATGTTCCTCTCGCAGGGGGACGCGTTCGACCTGATCCTGATGGACGTGCAGATGCCCCTGATGGATGGCTACGAAGCGACAGAGGCCATCCGCGGGTCCGACCATCCCCGGGCCAAGAGCATTCCCATCGTCGCCATGACCGCCGACGCCTTCCACGAGGACGTAGTCCGGGCGACCGAGGCGGGCATGAACGGACACCTGGCCAAGCCGATCGATCCGGAGCGTCTTTACCAGACGATCGAGGATCTGGTGCAGCGGGCGGCATCCGCGCCCGCCGGAGGAATGTCGGCCGCGGCGGAGGCGGACAGATAAGAGAAGACGGCCATGCTTTTCGCGCGAAAGCATGGCCGTCCTTTCTTCCCTCGCCGGAACACACAGGATTCCCCCGCCTTATGCCGGCGGCATTGCAGTCCGCCTGTCGGATTTCTCCGCGATGCGGGCCAGTCCGCGGAATACCCGCGTCCCTCCCGGCAGATACTTGCTACTGAAAAGGCGTCTTCGGCCGGATGAACCGCACGAACTGCCTGAAAGGAAGGAATTTTCGATGGAGCAAGCTATCTCGCGGCTTTTAGACGATCAGATCAACAAGGAGTTTTATTCCGCGTACCTGTATCTCGACATGGCGAGCTTTTATCAGGCCAAGGGCATGGACGGCTTCGCGAACTGGTTTGAGGTGCAGGCAAAGGAGGAGCAGGACCACGCGCTGCTGATTTACCGATACCTGCAAAATAACGGTCAGGCCGTCGTCCTGCAGCCCATCGCCAAGCCAGACCATGCGTCTGCCTCTCTGGCAGACCCGCTGCGCGCTTCGCTCGAACACGAGCGGTACATCACCTCGCGGATCGACGCCCTCTACGGCGCGGCGCAGGCGGCGGGCGACTACCGCACGCTGCAATTCCTGGACTGGTTCGTGAAGGAACAGGGCGAGGAGGAAAAGAACGCCGCCGACCTCATCACGAAGATGGAGCTCTTCGGCAGCGACGCCAGGGGCCTCTACCTGCTCAACGGCGAAATGAAGGCCCGCGTGTACGCGGCGCCCTCGCTGGTCCTCTGAGGACGCACGGTCGGCTGGCCGGTTCCGCACGGGCCGGCCTCTTTTTATAGGAGCAGCGCGGAGAGGATATAGAGAATGCCGATGTGGGCCGGGTAAAAGACGTAGAAAAACTTCTTCATGCCTTTGCCGCGCTCGCCGTTGTACAGCGCCATCGGGATCGCGGCGAGTCCCATGAGGCACTGAATCCCACCGCCGGAGAGATATACCCACGTCGATAAAAGGAGCAGGCCTGCCATTTGCAGCACCCTGTGTTTCCTGAAAATGTAGAAGAACAGGCCCAACACCACGAGCGAGAAACCGCCTTCGACGGTCAAAATATTGGGGATGAGCAGCGAGAGGGTCGCAAGAAGCCGTATTGTGGCGGCGGGGATATTTTCGTTGAACGAAAGCGTTGCCACAAGATAGACGGGAAGCGCACTTAAAATCGGAAGGAAGCAGCACAGAACCGCCTTCACGATTTTCCCGGGCGACTTTTTTTGAATGCCCTCCACGAACCAGTCCCAAAACAGCATGTACAGGCCCGTTATAAAAAAGGTGCTGAACGCATTGTTCATCAAAACCGCATTTTCATTTGGCACGATGCGCTGCAATAGGAAGGTAAAGGCCGTCATGCCCCAGCTGGCAAAAAGGAGCCGCTGCAAGTACTTCTTTTTACTGTGGGTATAGTGGAAGCTGTCGGCAGCGGCAAACAAAAACATCGGAAATACGGGCCTGCCGGCCATCGTCAGCCACATCGGCGCTCCTGCGGCCACGAACATCTGGTGGATATGATCCAGGAACATCAAGGCAGCCGCGATGTATTTCAGTGTTGTCGCATTCAAGCTCTGCCATCTGCGGCCGCTTCGTTCAATCTCCATCGCGCAAGCCCTCCTTTGCATCTGAATCGTCTTCTTTTTTCCCCTGACCACGATCGACGTTTTGCAGGAGTTCCTCCGCTGACATTCCATAGAGCTTTGCAACCGCCAACAGATTGGACGTGCTCGGGTCGACAATTCCATTTTCCCATTTGGACACGGCCTGCCGGCTGACGCCCAGCGTTTCCGCGACGAATTCCTGCGTCATCTTGCAGCGGAGCCGGTTTTCCTTCAATTCCTCCCCCAGGGATTTTTTAATCATTCTTTTTTCTTCGCGCGTCTCCTTGGAATTGATGTACTTTTTTAGCGCCTTGATGACCAGCACGAGAAGATACACCGCCACGCCCATTACCGCAAGCAAAAACAGCGTATACAGGATAGCCGCCATTTGATAAATCACCATCTGCCTGCTCCTTTCAACGTTTGATGGCCTTATTTTAGCGAAATACGCCGGTTGCGTCCACCGCTTATCGCGCACTTATCGGTTGATTTCCGGTTTACACCGCAAATGATTGCCCGCCTTGCACCTTTTCACCCTGTACCGCGAACAAAAAAGCCCGCCTTGCGGCTGGACTGCAACCCCTAAAACAGACAATGAAATACCCGAATCCGCTGCAGCGTGCCTTTGAGCCGTGCCAGCCCAATAGGTTCTGGGCAGCAGACATTACTTATATTGCCGCACCGCAAGGAATGCTGCGCAGTCATTGATCTTTGCGGGCGAATGGTTCTGGCCTGCCGCATTGGCGGCGACATGGCCGCATCGCGGGTTAGGCAGACGATCCGCGACGCCATGATAACAGAAAAGGTCACTGACGGACTCGCACTCCGCAGTGACCAAGGGTCTCAATACCCCTCCGAAGCATCCTTCGACCTAAGCAAAGAATCCCGCTTTCAGCCCTCCATGTCCAGCTCTGGATGTCCCTATGCCAATGCTGCTATGGAGAATTTCTGCGGGTGGTTTGCGCGTATTGTTAAATACAGCAGGCCCTAATGACAAGAGGTTAAGGACAAGCCCTAACCTCTTGTGTTCAGCCGGTGATTGTAGGTACTTAGAGGTCAAAACGCCCCGTGTTCATGCGCCCTTGCGGGCACAGTCAAGGGGGGCCTGTATAGTTTGAACTGAGCCCTCTAAAACAGGCGTCATGACCCACCCCTTCTACCGGTCGCGCTGTTACTTCAATAGTTCCTCTTTACCCTGAATCAGTTCAGCCATGAGCTGTGCGCCGAGGTGGAACGCATACCGGAACCTATCAAAGTTCATCATGCCCTCAATTTTGGTATCGGCGTCGAAATAGGCTTCCATGAGCTGCTTCTGCTCGTCCGTCATGCTGTCGTTGAGCATTTCCAAATTTTCGTTCTTGATACGCGCCGTTCTCACGAAAGGGGAATCCTGTCCGTTCGGAATCCCGCGCCAGTCGCCCGGCTGGTCATAAAATAGCTCCAAGATGTTCTTCATCTATTCAACCTCCCAGCGCGCCTTCTGCATCGGAAGCTTTTTTCGTTGCAAGGTCAAACGCGGTATTCCTTCTGTAATATCGGGAATTGGGGTGGAGGTTATCGTTGGCGAGTTCTTCCAAAATGTCAATCATTCGGTGATCCGTCCTTTCGGCATTGATTGCACACAACACCTTGCAAGAACGCGCCGCACAGTGTATAATATTTATGCAGTCTGCCCTTGTGGTAGCTGTGTGGGAGGGAAGCGGCGAGTTGCTTTGTGTGGGATCCGCCGCTTCCTTCTATTTTTTTTCGAGGCTATCAAACACCTTGTCGATACCTTTACGGACAACATCAGACGTTGTTGTTCCCAATGCTTTTTTGCATTGCTCCAGCTTGTCTTTTGTTTCATCATTGACTAAAACAAATATCCGTTCTTTCATCGGTTTATCGCCAGATGGTGGACGCCCCATCTTTTTTTGCGCCATATATTCGCCTCACTTTCATGCGCATATATATTATATACTAACATGCGCATGAAAGTCAATATAATGTGGAAATAAATTATCGGTTGTTCATCATATCGTAGATACTCTTTTTTTCTGGTGAATGAAGAAACCCAAGCTCACGAAGTATGACTTTATACTGTTCGTTTTGCTTGCGAAAAGTGACGTTTTCCTGTTGCACCGCCGCAACATTGATTTGTCCCTTGACAGATTTGTAGCCGTCAAGTTCCTTTTTTAGCGCCTGTAATGCTTTCTTTCGTTCGCCTATCGTCTTGTCGGCGGCGGGCACGAGTGATTTCACAAGGATTGAGCGATATGTTGACGGAAGATTTTCAAAAGCAACCCAACCCCAAAAATAACAAAAGGTCTTGCTAACTGCGAAAGCCGGCAAGACCTTTTGTCTTGGATAAGGATATACACCTGTAAACCACTCGTCCCACGGGCGTGAAAAAAGCAAGCGGTCAAATGGCGGCTTCTGTCAATCCGCTATCAAACGGCGGGTTTCGCCTCGGCAAAGCGCCTGTTTATGCGGCTTTGCGGGCGGCGTCTCTCATTCCCACTCCACCGATGCCGGGGGCTTGGTGGTGATGTCGAACACCACGCGGTTCACGTGGCCGACCTCGTTGACGATGCGCTCGGAGACGCGGGCCAGCAGGTCGTACGGCAGGCGCGCCCAGTCCACGGTCATGAAGTCGTCGGTGGTGACAGCGCGGATGGCCACGGTGTAGTCGTATGTGCGCTCGTCGCCCATGACGCCCACCGAGCGCACGCCCGTCAGCACCGTGAAGTACTGGTTGATCGAGCGCTCCAGCCCCGCCGCGCCGACCTCCGCGCGCAAAATCGCGTCGCTCTCGCGAACGATGCCAAGCTTTTCCTCCGTGATGTCCCCGACGATGCGGATCGCGAGGCCCGGCCCCGGGAACGGCTGACGCCAGACCATGTCCGCGGGCATGCCCAGCTCCTCCCCGACCTTGCGCACCTCGTCCTTGAAGAGCATGCGCAGCGGCTCCAGCAGCGCCTTGAACCGCAGGTTTTCGGGCAGGCCCCCGACGTTGTGGTGCGACTTGATGACCGCGCTGCCCTTGACCGAACCGGACTCGATCACGTCCGGGTAAATTGTGCCCTGCGCGAGGAAGTCCACCGCCCCGATCTTTTCGGCCTCCTGCGCAAAGACCGCGACGAACTCCGCCCCGATGATCTTGCGCTTCTGCTCCGGCTCGGCGACGCCCGCAACCGCCTGGAGGAAGCGATCGCGCGCGTCCACCGCGACGAGGTTTACCGGGAACAGGTTCGTAAACACGTCCTTCACCTGCTCCGTCTCGTCCTTTCGCATGAAGCCGTGATCCACGTACACGCAGGTCAGCCGCTCCCCGATGGCCTTTGAAATCAGCGCCGCCGCGACGGAGGAATCCACGCCGCCGGAGAGCCCCAGCAGCACGCGCCCGCCGCCCACGGTCCTTTGGATCGACGCGACCGCGTCCCGGACGAAGGCGGACATCGTCCAGTCCCCCCGGCAGCCGCAGATGTCCAGCACGAAGTTGCGCAGCACCCGCTGCCCCTCCTCGCTGTGGGTGACCTCCGGGTGGAACTGCACGCAGTAGATGCCGCGCGCCGCATCCTGCATCGCGCAGAAACCGCAGTTTGCGGACCGGGCGATCGAGACGAAGCCCTCCGGCGCGGCGGTCACGTGGTAGGTGTGGCTCATCCAGCACTGCGACACGGGCGAAAGCCCAGCCAACAGGCGGCTCTCCGTGTCCATCTCCACCTGCACGCGGCCGTACTCGCGCTGCGCCGCACGCTCCACGCGCCCGCCGAGCAGGTGCGCGGTGAGCTGCATGCCGTAGCAGATGCCCAGCACCGGCACGCCCAGCGCGTACAGACCCGGATCGACCGTCGGAGCGTCCGCGTCGAGCACCGAGGCGGGCCCTCCCGAGAGGATGACGCCTGCGGGACGCTTGGCCCGGATGTCCTCCAGGGACGTATGATATGGGACGACTTCGCAAAAGACGTTCGCCTCGCGAACGCGGCGCGCGATCAGCTGGGTATACTGTGCGCCGAAATCCAAAATGACGATGCGCTGTACCTCCTGCATGAGGTTCCTCCTTTTCGTCCGTGAAAATGCTTCTGAAACATCCCCTTATTTTACCCGCATACCCGAACGATTTCAAGGGGAAAGCCAAAAAATGTCGTCTTGCCCGCAAGGTGCGCGCAGAATTTGGCTGAGCGCGACAACGCGCGCAGGGATAATCCTGCCTCCCGCCGCATACACCAAAGGTACAAGCATCATTTTAACACGGAAAGGAATGCCTTAAAGATGAAGCGAACCCTCTGTATCCTGCTTTGCGCCTCTTTGGCGCTGGCCCTCGCCGCCTGCAGCGCCCAGCCGACCCCCACCACGACCGCCGCCCCGACGGCCGCCGCCACCGCTCAGCCGAGCCCGACCGCGCAGGCGACCGAGGCGCCCACGCAGCAACCGACGGAAAGTCCGACGTCGGAGCCGAGCGAGGCGCCCGCGGGCACGTCGCCCGACATGGAGAACGTGCCGCCTGTGACGGACGCCAAGGACGGGACGTACACCGCGCGCATGTCCGAGGCCTACGCCAAGGACAAGGGACAGGGCTGGCAGACGGCGCTGACGGTCGTCTTCGAGGGCGGCGCGGTGAAGGACGTCGACCTTGACGCCTTCAAGGACGGCGAGCGCAAGAGCACGCTGTCGCCGGAGGCCTATCCCATGAATCCGCCGCCCAGCGAGTGGCTGCCGCAGATCGCGGAGCAGATCAAGGCCGCCGCCGCCCCGGCGGACATCGACGGCGTGACCGGCGCGACGGTCACCTCCGGCGAGGCGAAGCTCTTGTACGCCGCCGTGCTCAAGGCCGCGTCGCAGGGCGACACCAGCGAGGTCACCGTCGATTGACGCCCCTCCCCCTTCCGTGCCTGCGCGGGAGGGGGCTTTTTGCCCCTTTTCACGCGCCGCAAATGCGGGTATAATGGAGCTTACCAAAGGAGGGGGACGGCATGATCTTGCGGACGGATACCATCGCGGCGCTCGCGACGCCCGAGGGGGAGGGCGGCATCGCCATCGTGCGCCTGAGCGGCGCGGACGCGCAGGGCGTGCTTTCGCGCGTCTTTCACGCGGCCTGCGGCAAGCCCGTGCGCGAATGGGCGCACGCCCGGCTCTACTACGGCTGGGCCATGCAGGGGGACGAGCGCGTGGACGAGTGCATGGCCGTCCTGATGCGCGCGCCGCGCAGCTACACGCGCGAGGACGTGGCGGAGATTCACTGTCACGGCGGGCGCATGCAGGTGCGGCGCGTGCTCTCGCTGCTGCTTGCAAGCGGCGCGCGCGCCGCGGAGCCGGGCGAGTTTACGCGCCGGGCCTTTTTAAACGGACGCATCGACCTTTCGCAGGCGGAGGCGGTCATGCGGCTCATCTCCTCCAGCAGCGAACGCGGCTCGCGCGAGGCGCTGCGTCAGCTCGAGGGGGGCGTATCGCACTTCGTCCGCGAGGCGCGCGAGCAGATCGTCGATCTGCTCGCGGGCGTATCGGCGGCGGTGGACTTCCCGGACGAGGTGGACGAGGCGGAGGCCGCGGGCGACCTGCGCGCGCGCGCGCTGGCGCTCTGCGAGACGCTGCGCCGGGCCTGCGACGAGCGCAGCGGCCGCGTCGCGCAGGACGGCCTCAACGTGGTCATCGCGGGACGGCCGAACGTGGGCAAGTCCTCGCTGCTCAACGCGCTGCTGCGCGAGGAGCGGGCGATCGTGACCGACCTGCCGGGCACCACGCGCGACGTGCTGACGGAATCCATCCTGCTGCGCGGGCTGCGCGTGAACCTCTCCGACACGGCGGGCCTGCGCGACACGCAGGACGTGGTCGAATCCATCGGGGTGACGCGCGCGCGCACCGCTATGGAGCGCGCAGACGTGCTGCTGCTGGTGCTCGACGGCTCGCAGGCGCTGACGCCCGAGGACGAAGCGCTGCTCCGCATGCAGGTGGACGCGCCGAAGGTCGTCGCGCTGAACAAGAGCGACCTTGCGCAGGCGCTGAGCGAGTCGGACGTGCGGGCCCTCTGCCCGGAGGCCTCGGTGCTCACCCTCTGCGCGCAGCGCGGCGAGGGGCTGGACGCGCTATGCGAATGCCTGGTTTCCTTCGCGCCCGCGGAGGGCGCGCAGAGCGCGACGCTGACGCAGGCGCGCCACGTGCAGGCGGCGCGCGAGGCCTGCGCGGCGCTTTCAGACGCGGTCGCGGCCATCGACGCGGGCATGCCGCTGGACGTGACCGCGGTGGACCTCACGCGCGCCCAGCACATCCTGGGCGAGATCACGGGCGAAACGCTCGACGAGGACGTCCTCGACCGGGTGTTTGAAACGTTCTGCGTGGGGAAATGAGGAGGGCGCGGAGGACAGCATCCGCCTTTCGCGGGCGCGAAACGGCTACGCGCCAAAGCCAATGATTTCCTCCGCCATTGAAACCATTTCATCGGCAGTAGCTGCACCCTCCATTTGTGTAAGTATATATTCTATTCCATCTTTTTCAAAATGTAAGACCTGAACGTTTGAAACCTCGCCAGCGGCTGTTCCATAGCTAAATACCAATTCGCCGTTCTCTTTGGCTTCTTTTTCCTCGTCGGTCATTTCATAGTCTTCCGGCACAGCCTTATGGAGGAAGCTTGTATAATAAAGCTGCACGTCGCCCGCCGTTTTAATGGCTTTATCCGCGTGTTCCGTTTCAGACATATGCTTTTGCGCGGATAGAATGATCACGTCTTTTCCTCGCGTATAGTAAAACGTGAGCGAACGATAGGTTTCTACGTAATTCCTCAGTTCATCTTTCAAGGTGTTGTTTTTAACGCTGGCCCCTTTGAAGGCATAGCCATTTTCAAATCCCTCCATCAGGACGGGCGCATAGCCAATACGCTCTATACATTCCTGCGCTGTCGGTATTCTCGTATATTCAGGGATGACAAAAGAGCTGCTCATCTTCACCATTCTGCCCATCACCAACCCAGCGGCCGCTGCCGTTACAGACAGCAGCATTGCGGCAAGCATCAGAACAAGGCCAATGGACAATTTGTTTTTTGCAATAGCTTTTTCTTCCTTATTGGCAGCGCGCAATACGTTCTGAACTCGATACGGGTCGGCAGGAAGATCCGCGCATTGACGTTCGATGCCCAAATACACCTGGTCACGCAATCTTTCCATGTTCACAAATCCCACTCCTTTCCTAACATTCCTTTCAGCTTGCTGCATGCCTGCTTGATTCGTTTTGAGACGGTCGGAACGGCAATATCAAGCGAGTAAGCTACTTCCTTCATGGTCATCCGCTGATAGAAGTACAGCAGGACGACCTCCTTATACTTGACCGGCAGTTTGCCGATCGCCTGTGCCAGCGCATCTATGTCACGATACGCAGCCTCTGATGCCGGTTCGGGCAGCATGTCCAAAGCCACACGGCGATCCACCCAACGAAACCACGAACCGCGCGTCATATCGCGGCAGGTATTCATAGCAATTTTCATCAGCCACGTTTTCTCGCTGCATTCTCCGCGGAAGGCCGGCATTGCCTTATATGCTTTCAGGAAGGTTTCTTGCGTCGCATCTTCGGCCAAGCCCCTGTCGCGGAGGTAAATATAGCACATGTGCAGCAGCATGCGTTCGTATTGCACCACCATTTGCGCAAGTTTTTCTTCGCGAGAGACGTCCGGGCCCCTGACATCCTCCATGCGTTTCCCTCCCTTTCATCTGTTTAGACGCAGATTCCGGCGAAAAATCTACATTTTTTCAAATTTTTTCTTGCTTTTTCCCGTGCGTTGTCTGATGACAGCTTGCAATGGCGCTGCGCGAAGGTCGCGGCGTCTATGCCGGGCCATCACACACAAAAGAAAAAGCAGTCCGGTGAAAACATCGGGCTGCCCGGCCTGTCGAAGAATCCTGCTTTCAGGGAGCGAGAAAGCAGGGTTCTTGCTTGTTCAAGGGAAAAGGGAAAGAGAAAGCAAAGGAAAGGAAGCGAAGAGGATACCGATCCCTCCACTTCCACGAAGCCAGTTTTTTGAGGTTCATAGCAGCAAATGTAAGCTTGACCCAGTTGGATGGCGTTAAATAGCCCGCTTGGTTTGCCTTCTACAATATCCAGCGAAACACCTTCTCAATGCTTTCCTCGTTGAACCGATTGCGGAAGTTATAGCTAATGGCCGAGAAATGCGGAAGCTCGTCATTGCCAGCATATCCGAGGAACCAGCGGTATGCGATGTTCATGTCAATCTCCGCCATGGCCCTGCGCAGCGAAGAAATTCCATACAGATGCTGAATCAGCACGCACATAAACAGCACTACGGGGTCAATGCTTGCGCGTCCATTGTCCTGGCAGTATAAATCCTCTGCCAAATCGTATATAGGGCTAAAATCGACCGCTTCATCATTAAATTGATCCCACGGTTCACCCCCACGCGAGTGGGGAAAACTCGCGCCAGCCAGCAGAACGTTACCGATCTGACGGTTCACCCCCACGCGGGTGGGGAAAACCTGTACCAGCATGAGCACCGCATCGGCAGCCGCGGTTCACCCCCACGCGAGTGGGGAAAACTCTATCATAGCTACAAAGAGGATCTGCTGGAGCGGTTCACCCCCACGCGGGTGGGGAAAACAATGTAAACACAAATTTCATGATTCCGTTGCACGGTTCACCCCCACGCGGGTGGGGAAAACCTCCTGCGCGATCGCTGGAGACAAAAACATCTCGGTTCACCCCCACGCGGGTGGGGAAAACTTGGGCGACAACTGCAAGTTCGCCATTTGCTGCGGTTCACCCCCACGCGTGTGGGGAAAACCCCCTCGGCTACTGCTGCGCGCTGTATAGTCGCGGTTCACCCCCACGCGGGTGGGGAAAACCGAATGATCCTCGCGCCCTCCTGCATGCCACCCGGTTCACCCCCACGCGTGTGGGGAAAACCGATACGCGCGATCATGGCCGTGCGTGATGATCGGTTCACCCCCACGCGGGTGGGGAAAACCATGTCGGTGCGTTGAGGCTTCCCGCCTCCTGCGGTTCACCCCCACGCGGGTGGGGAAAACTGTATCCCGCCGGATTATGAGCTGTACATGTACGGTTCACCCCCACGCGGGTGGGGAAAACTGAAAGGTGGCATGAAAAACAGCCGTCTCCTTCGGTTCACCCCCACGCGAGTGGGGAAAACTCGCGCCAGCCAGCAGAACGTTACCGATCTGACGGTTCACCCCCACGCGGGTGGGGAAAACTACTCCTTTGTAGATACCCAAATTTCTCACACCGGTTCACCCCCACGCGGGTGGGGAAAACGATCTCGATCTGCGGTACGCCGCCCATCCGTTCGGTTCACCCCCACGCGGGTGGGGAAAACGCGCTGGCCAGGCTGCCGAGCGTCGCCTTCAGCGGTTCACCCCCACGCGGGTGGGGAAAACTGCGCCGCGCAGCACGCGCCCCTCCTTATCCGCGGTTCACCCCCACGCGTGTGGGGAAAACCCCTCGTGGCCGCAGCTGTAAGTGCCTCTGTACGGTTCACCCCCACGCGTGTGGGGAAAACCGGGGATGCATACGATCTTTTCGTTCATCTTGCGGTTCACCCCCACGCGTGTGGGGAAAACCGCCGGTCACGGGTTGTCATACTTCACGCTTCCGGTTCACCCCCACGCGTGTGGGGAAAACTCCTTTTCGCGCATATCGCTCACCCCTCTACTCCGGTTCACCCCCACGCGTGTGGGGAAAACTCCTTTTCGCGCATATCGCTCACCCCTCTACTCCGGTTCACCCCCACGCGTGTGGGGAAAACTCCGTTGGGGCTTTGTCAAAACACAGCGCGAGCGGTTCACCCCCACGCGTGTGGGGAAAACTCCGTTGGGGCTTTGTCAAAACACAGCGCGAGCGGTTCACCCCCACGCGTGTGGGGAAAACATAGACGTCGAACAATCCTCATTCGATGTTGTACGGTTCACCCCCACGCGTGTGGGGAAAACAACGCCGCCTCCTTCTCTTTGCGTTCCTGCATCGGTTCACCCCCACGCGTGTGGGGAAAACCTGCTGCATCGCCTCGCGTAATAGCCCGTATGCGGTTCACCCCCACGCGTGTGGGGAAAACACTTCTTTTACAATAGATTCGCATTCCGTTCTCATTTTTGAACATTTCGGGCGATGAGTGTGATGCCCTCCATGTCCACGACGTATCGATCCGGCATGCGGCAAACCTCTATGCGAAAGCCCTGCTCGGTCTGCGCGCTGTAGATCATCATCGCAGCGCCGTCGTCCACGCGGCTTTTCACCTTGTCCCAGAGCCTTTCGCGCACAGCCGCGGAGATGCTGCCGACGAATACGCCGGCCTTGACCTCCAAAATCCACTGCGTGACCTCGCCGCGAAAGCCCTCAGCGACGTTCTCCATCACGATCACCGTCATCCGCATCCTCCGCGCGATTCACGCCGCCCACGACCGTGCCGCTGATGGGGTCCCATAGCTCGCCGACGTCGGAGCGGTTCGCATCGTCCTGTTCGTGCATGTTAAATAGGGCGTCAAGGTCGTCGGCGATGCGCTTGAGCACGCGCGCCTCGCGCAGGCACCTGCGCATCAGCACGCGCACCGCGCGCGGCAGGTCGTCCACGCGCGGGCCCGTCACCGCCTCAAAGGCCACGGGAACCGAGGTTTCCAGCTTGTACAGGTCCGCGATGTCGTAGACGAACGACAGCATCTTGCCCGTATGGATAAACCCCAGCCCCGGCGAATAGCCAAGCGAGACGATTGCCGCGTTGCACAGCCCGTACAGACAGGCGTTCGCGGCGGACAACGCCTGGTTCAGCTCGTCCGCGTCGTCCCAATCGTCCTGCCGGTAGCTGCGCCCGTGCCAGCGCATGCCGTAGCGGCTGGCGTACAGCTTGTAGGCCTCGCGCACGCGGACGCCCTCCATGCCGCGCAGCTGGCTGACGGTCTTCCCCTCCATCGGCATGTCCGCAAACCGGAGGGCGAACATGCGCCGCACGACCTCGATGTGCAGCGCCTCGTCCATGCAGCAACGCGCTTGGCGCAGCAGCCGCTCGGCAGAGCGCGTTTCGCCCATGCCGTAGCCGTAAAAGCGCAGCGCGCCCTCGCCGCACCAGACGACCATGCAGCCGCTGTCCGCCAGGGCGCAGACCGCCGCGTGGGTCAGGTGCGTGCCGGGGCCCAGCATCAGCACGGTCAGGGAAGAGATCGGTACGGGAATGCGCTCTCCCCTGCGCAGGATGACGATCGCGTTGTCGTCCCGCTCCGCGATCGCCTTGTCCACGTACAGGTAGCTCAGGCTGTCGCGCAGCTTGGCGAGCTCGTGCAGGTCCCGGGGCATCAGATCCCCGTCCTTCCCAGCATCATCATGCCCATGCCGTACGCCTTGCCCGCGCCGATGCCCGACGCGAACGCCTGCCAGAAGCGCTGTGGATCCTCCACGCACAGCTCGCCGCAGAAGCGCACGCCCGTATGCACCGCGGACTCACCGGCCCTGCGGACGTAGGCCCGCTCCTGCCCATCCTCGCGAAACCAGCGCAGCGCAAAGCCGTTTTGCTCCGCCTTTCGCTGCAGCCACGCCGCGCGCTCCTCGGGCGTCGTAAGCAGGCGGCGGCGCGAATTCTTCGTGCCGCACTTCACCTTTTTCGCCGGGATGCACAGCAGATTAAAGGAAAGCGCGAGGCCGGGGGACATCGCTTCCCGCAGGCCGCTCAAATCCTTAGGCGAGCCCGCCGCCGGGTGAAAGCCTGCCTTCAGGCCGCTCCAGTCCGGCAGGGCCTCGGAGAGGACGTACAGGCGAAGTCCCTCCCGCACCTCCTGCAGGCGATAGAGCACGCCCAGCTCGCAGCGCGCGGCGGCTGGCGGCACGTCCGCAAAGCCGGACATCACCGTGCGGTGCATGTCGTGCGCGTTTCGCAGGCACTGGCGGACGGACGGCGCGCTTCGATCCAGATAAAACAGGCTCAGGTACATGCCGCCACCTCCTCCGCATGTTTCGCCTCGGGCGGATTCACGCCGGTAAGGCGCACGTAGCGCACGTCATAACGAATGCCGCTTTCCCGCACCGCGTCGTAGCGCGCGGCTACGGCCCCGTCCAAATGGGCCGCGTCCGTCTCGATCTCGCAGGAGAGGGGGCCGGGCCGGGAGCGCTGTGCGCGCGCCTCGTCGGCGACGGCCTGCTCCAGCGAGTCAAAATCCCGCAGACCCAGCAGGACGGGCCGCGTGGGCACGCAGCTCTTGCGGCCCAGGTAGAGCTGCCACACGGGACGCCGAAGCGCCCCGGCACAGGTTTCGAGCAGCGCCTCGTCGCCCGCGAGCGCGACGGTAAAGCAGGCGTCCTCCAAATACTGCCGCGTGGTGACCAGCGTCGGCTCGCCATCGCGCTTTGTCCCCTGCGAACTGAGCAGGTAGCCGTTTTGTCCCGTCACCGTCTGAAAATCCACCGTCCGCGTGCCGGGTCGATCCGCGCGCACGGCCATGCGCAGGGAGCGGTCGAGCGCCGCGATGTGCGCGTCTCCCCGGGGCCAGCCCAGCGCGCAGGCGAGCAGCCCGACGACGCCCGACTTGGTGGGCATGGAGGCGCTGTCCCTGGAGTCGAAGCGTGAGTGTTCGCCCCAGGACTGCAGGACGCCCTCCAGCCGGAGCATCAGCATCTTCGCCATCGCCTCACGCCTCCGCCATCCAGGTCTGCACCCGCTCCAGCAGCTGCGGCAGCGTCTCCATCTTCACCGCCTCATCCGGGCTGGCGTCGCAGATCGGGCAGAACCAAAGCCGCTCGTCCGCCCGAACCCCGTAATTGTGCGCCACCTTGTCCACGTGCTTTGCGAGCGCCTCCACGCTCTTGGCCGCATAGCCGTCTCTGCTGAAGATCGGCTTTTCAAAGGCCGCGGCATAGCTCACGGGCACCTTCTCCGTCTTCCTCTCCACCGCGACGAGGGCGGGCAGGGTGTGCCCGGCGAACGTATTCTGCTTGCCGGAGGGGTTGGTGAAGGCCATCGCGCGCACGAGCTCGGACACGACCTGCGGCAGCGCCGAAAGCACCTCGGGCGAGCCCTGGGCGTTTTTCAGGAGCTGATCCGTATCGAGCGCGGCGTATAGGTAATAGCAGCAGGCGTCGTAGTCGCAGTCGCCCATCATGGCGGAGCCCGCATCGTCCCCATTCGCCGCGTCCTTCAGGTCGTCTACGGCGGTGAAGAAGTCCGTCTCCAGGTTGACGGCGTGCGTGGAGATGGCGTGCGCCACCTGTATGGACGCCTCCACGTTCCGGAAGGCGTCGTCCGTCACCATGCGGCCGAAGAGCGCCATGTCCAGCGAGATGGGGCGCGCGGCGGCCTTCAGCTTCTCCTGCCACGTCTTGACGCCGATCTTCTTCACGTCGCTCACGCTCTTGCAATCGTCCAGCGTTTCCTTGACCGTCTGGGCGATCGCTTCAACGTCCTCCTCGGAATAGAAGATGATCTGCGACGTCAGGCCGTCGCGGGACTCTTGCCCTTTCTTGTTGCCAAAGCCGGTCAGTTTGTGCTTCACGGCTTCGAGGTAGGCGGGATTGACCCCCATTTTGCTCAGCTTTTCACAGACCTGCTCCGGCATCCTGCGCGTGCGGATGCCCCGATATGTTTGGAAAAACGCGCTGTTCTCACGCCACGCGTGCTTGAGGCACTGGCTCGAAATGCGTCCGCGCTGCACGCCGCCGTAATAGCAGGTCTTCGGAGCGCCGCTCACGTCCCGGTTGAGGTTCGTCGGGGGGAAGCTCTTCATCATGTGTATCTCAATCAGCATCGTTTGTATCCTCCTCATCACTCGGCTGTTCGCCGGGTTCTTGCGCCTGATTCGATTCCGTTCCGCTCAGGTAATACGCGCGCATCCAGGCCTTTTGCACCCGGCCGTCAGGTGCGTCCCAGTTGCGCAGGTCGTACAGCAGATCCGCAAAATGCACGAGATAGCCCTCGACCGTCAGGTACCGCAGCGCGCCCGCCAGCTTCTCCGCAAAGTACGCCGGGGATTCGCGAAGCGGCGTGTCGGCCAGCTGCTTGAGCCTGTGCTCCAGGTCCGCCGTGCCCTTCTTTTGATCGAGCAGGTACAGGCACCGGGCAAACGCCTGCGCCTTCGGCCCATCCGGCGACTGTTCGTCGTCCGCCGCAGCTTCCTGCCGCTCCCGCAGGCGCTCCATCGCGCAAAAGCCGCAGGCGCAGAGAAACCACGGTTCCTCCGACTCCCACCGGGGCAGCGGCGCGGCCAGCGCGCGGCAGAACGCCGCGTACGCAGAGGACGGCGCGCTATCGGTCGTCTTGCCGAGCGCGCGCTTGAGCGCTGTGCGTTCGCCCTTCGTCAGCCTCTGCACGCGGCCTAGAAACGCCGTGATCCGCTCCTTTGTCTCCTGCTTTTTCTTCTGTCTTATCTCCATCCGGCTTCACCTCCTGAAGCAATCCCTGATCTTTTCGATACTTATACGTCATCGAGCGCAGCGCGCCGCATGCACGCGCCTGCCATTCCAGGCGTTCGGCCGTCGGGGAAAAGCGATCCATAAAGCTGTCGAGGATACAGACCGCGCGCTTTGCCATATTGAAAACCGCATCCCTCCGAACGGCGAGCGCATCCTCCGCCTTTTCAAGCTTCCCGGGCAGCTCCTCCAGCGCAAAGCGGCGGCTTTCCTCCAGAAACAACGCGCCCACCTCCTGCGAAAAGCAGGCGTAGCGTCCCTTCACCTGCCTGGCCTGCGCCTTCTTCTCTCGAAGCTGCCCAGTCGTCTTCCGCAAGACGTTCATGAGCATGCGGGCGATCTCCTCCATGTCCTTCAGGCAGCTATTGTAAGCCTGGGCCAGGTGTTCGTCCGCCAGCAGGCTCGCCCGCAGGGGCAGTTCTTCGCGCCACCAGGCGATCGGTGCACGCGTCGCGATTTTCTTCTGGGTGACAAGCGCGTAAGCGCGCAGCGGCACGACGGCCGGTGCCTCCTTCGGGCGCTTATCTTTAAGGTTGCCGCGCAGCGCGAGGCGGTTTTGGGGGGCCGTCATCGCGCCGACATCGCGCCAGACCGCCCGGCTCTCCTGGGCTTTGAGACTTTGAAGTTCGTCGTCCTTCTGAACATAGAGGGCATGCGGGTCCTGATAGACCACCTGCGCGTAATCATACCCCTTGTCAAACGCCATTTGGCGGACCACGATGTGCCCATCCTCCATCTGCGGCAGCAGGCGCACGCGGCGCGGCTGCGACGTGAGCCCGGACAGATAGGAAACGCCGGGCGGCGGGCCACCCGCGGACACGGGCATGGGGTCTCGCCAGGAGACAGGCGGCTGCGCATACAGGGATTCGTCCGGATACGCCCGGGCGTGAACCATGCTCAAGGCCAGCGTCTCAAAGAGAGTTTTTCCCGCGTACAGGAAGTAGACGGGCGGCAAGCCCACAGCAGAATAATGCGTAGAACGCCCGAGCATGATCGCGTAAGGCGCGAGCGTCGCCAGCCCCGCTAGGCATTCCATCGGCGAAAACGCCCTTTGTATCCTGTCTAAATGCGTCATAAAAACGTGGTTATTGCCCGTCGGGATTTGGAGGAAGAGCCTGCCCGCCTCGACGACAGGCTTCGTCAGTCCGGGCGTCTGCAAAAAGGGCCTGCTTTCGTCGAAGAGGTCGAACGTGACCCCCTCCTCGTGGCACGTTTTCTCATATTTGTCCACGTCTTCCGGCCTAAAACATTCCTGCGCTACTAAATCGCCGATATCCCGTGCGCTGTGGGGTCTGTAAAAATCACTGATGAAGGCGATGAGCAGCCGGTGCAGCGCGTATTCCTCCACCGGCGTATCCCCGCGGATGGTGCGCAGCTGGTGTGCCTGCCGCAACACGTCCGCGATGCCCAGAATATTCGTCTCCCCGCTTAGGTGTTCCACCCGTATGCAGGGTTCATACAGCACGTTAAAGTGCAATAGCGTTTCCTCCTTTGTATGTCTTCTCTGCCTGCGCTGGAGCCCACGTGAGTGAGGTAAACGCGTCCTACGCGGGCGCGTACCCCGCCGATACCGGTTCACCCCCACGCGCGTGGGGCAGACTCGTGACCGGCCTTGACTTTCTCGCCCTCATGCGGTTCACCCCCACGTGCATGGGGCAGACGACTTCAATCAAGCTCAAAATTATGGTACGTGCGGTTCACCCCCACGTGCGTGGGGCAGACGTGCAGCGCGCCGCGCGCTCGGCCTGGATGCGCGGTTCACCCCCACGTGCGTGGGGCAGACTTTGCCGCAGCAACCTGTGATTGAGTCGATGCCGGTTCACCCCCACGTGCGTGGGGCAGACGTTCCGGCGCGTTTGTCTACGCCTACAAGGCCCGGTTCACCCCCACGTGCGTGGGGCAGACGCCCAAACGCACGGCCTGCGCCCGACGGACATCCGGTTCACCCCCACGTGCGTGGGGCAGACACTTCTTTTACACTACATTCGCATTGCGTTCCCATTTCTTTTCCAATTCCAGCCGTTCCCTTAAGACGCTTGGGTGGTACAAACGTCCGGCAGGCAAGCCGTATAGCCCATAAGCCATTTACAGATTATAACACCCCGCCGCGTTTATGTCAAACATGAATAATTTTCTTTCTTTATTTATGTGATTTTTTATTCCTTTCGCTCATTTCTCCGCATACACGATGCCCATCTTCCCGTCGCTCCATAGCCGCCTGCCGTCCGCCAGCACGGTTCCCCCATCCGCCTGCGTGGGCAGGAACGTCACGCCAAAGAGGACGCCTTTTCCGCTGGCCGCATCCACCGGCGCACGGCAGCCGTAGGGCAATGGGAATGTGCGCTTGAGCCATTGCTGCGCCTGCTCGCGGCTGACCGCTCCGGGCGCACTTTCCCCCGGCGATAGCAGTACCGCGCGACCGCCCGACGCACCGTCGCGCGTCGCGACCCTGGCCGCTACCGCGTCGTCGCTGTCGGAATACGTGGCCATTTCGTCCATCTCGCACATGAAGAAATCGTCTTCGTAGGGATCGGGATACGCGGCGACCATCGCATTGCGCGAGCGGAGCAGATCCTGCATGAGCTTGCGCTGCCCCGCATCGCAGGCCGCGATCTGCACCGCATCGTACACCGCCTCCACCAGCGGCGCGATGTCCTCCGGCAGACGCAGCGTCTCGCGCCCATCCAGCGTCCGCAGCGTGCGCTCAATCAGCACTTTCTCGTAGACCTGCACGCCCGCGACGCGCTCTCCTGAAAGCGACGGCGGCGTCATCACGACCACGCGCGGCGCGGAAAGATGCGCAGGACGCGGCGTTCCCTCGTGCCGGTGCATGCGTCCCACGCGCTGAAGCAGCAGGTCGACGGGGCAAACCGCCGTGAGCAGCAGATCCAGGTCGATGTCGATGCTCTGCTCCACCACCTGCGTCGCCACCAGAATCGCCCGCTGCGGGCGCTCGCCGCCCCGGCCGAACAGGCGGATGCAGCGCCGCTCGATCTCCAGCCGCCTGGAAAGCTCGAAGCGCGCGTGAAAGAGCAGCGTTTCGCACCCGGCGACCTTCCGCAGCGCCGCATAGACGCGCTGGGCGTCGTCCACCGTGTTGACGATGACGCCGACGCAGCCTCCCCGCTCCGCCTCCTTGCAGGCGCGCTTGGCGATGGCGGCGGGGTCGCCCAGAATGGCCGCCTGCTCCACCTGCACGCGCCTTCGCATGTACGTCCCCTCTACGGGCGTCAGCGCCACGCGTCCGTCGGTGAAGACCTGCGTCACGCGCGGATAATGCGCGTCGGCCTCGAGGTTCGCATTGGGCGCGTAGGCGCAAAGCAGCTTTTTTCGCAGCGCGGAGGGCAGCGTCGCCGAAAGCAGCACCACCGGTATGCCGAGCACAGCGCACCAGGCGAGCAGCCTGCAGAGGATCTCCTGCATGTAGGCGTCGTAGGCGTGCACCTCGTCGAGCACGAGCACCTTGGAGGACAGGCCCAGCAGCCGCAGCACGCCCGCGCGCACGGGCATCACGCCCAGCATCGCCTGATCGACGGTGCCCACGCCGTACTGGGCGAGCAGCGCACGGCGCGACGGATGCAGCCACGCGCGAGCCTCCGATACCTCGCCCATTTCCGCCCGGACGGCCCACGCCTGCCCGTGCACGAGCATCGGATCCCCGGCGCCGCATGCGTGCAGCATGTCCTTCAACCGCAGGTACATGCTGTTGCTCGTCGCAGCCGTGGGCATTCCCATGTACACGCCGGCCTTATGAAAGGCGCGCATCAGGTGCGCAGCCAGGTACAGCGCAGCCTCTGTCTTCCCCTCGCCCATGGGGCCTTCGATCAGCACGAGCCCCGGCGCATCTCCGCCCCAGCCCTCCGCGAGCCGTGCGCACGCGCGCTGCAGCGGCCGCAGCATGTCCTCCCGCAGGAACGGAAAGAGGTCGCCGTAGCCGCCGCAGGGCAGCGCGTCCTGCGCGTTCAGGCCCGCCGCCTCCGCCGCGCGAAAGGCCGCGGAGCGTGCGCGCGCGGCGTACTCGGAAATCGGCAGCGCCTCGTCGATCTGCGAAAACGCCTCCATGCCGGAGGCCAGCCAGTCCGCCAGCACCGTAACGCCCCACACCAGGGCACCGGCAGCGCTCCAGTTCCCGCATTGCCGCACCGCCCCAAAATCCGGCGAAAAGACGGCCCGCAGCGCCGCAAACAGCTCCGCCTGCGCGGCCTGATACGCGGGCAGCGCGCGCGCATCCATCCTCGTATTGCCGACCGTGCCATGCTGGTGGTGCAGCCGCAGGGCTTTGGAAAACATCCGCAGGGCGGCCTCCCCCCGCTTCCAGGCGTGATCGCCCAAAATCGCGGGGTCGGTCATGAGACGCAGCAGCATCTCCTCGGTGCCGATCTCGTGGCGGTAGCTCATGCCGCCCTCCTGAAAAGCGGGGTGACACTTGCCCAGGTCGTGCAGCGCCGCAAAAAAGGAGACGGCGTTCAGGGCGGCGTACCCGCCGAAGAGCGAAGCGAGCTGCTCACCCACGCCGCCGCGAAAGGCCGCATCCAGCAGCGCACGCGCCATCATCCCTGCGTCCACGCAGTGGTGCAGCAGCGACTTTGTCACCCGGCCTGCCTCGTCCTTTTTCGCCCAGCATTCCACAGGCGTTTCCTCCTTCGCATACAGGTTTTCCTTGATTATAGCACAGAAAAAAGCCCGCGGGGCAATCGCTTCATCGATTGCCCCGCGGGCCCAGCTCATCAACAATGTACCGTCTTGCAAAAAGGGATGCATGAAGGGGCAGCTTCCCTTCGTGGGGAATCGTATCGACCGGCTTTGCCCGCCGCACGTCAATGCGCAGCATTTGCGGAGGAAAACATCCCCGTTACATTCGTGCAAAATGAACCTTCATTTTGCACGAGGCTGTCGACAAAGTCGATGTCCAGAGGCAGCCCGGTAAAAATTCCGGGCCCGATCGTTTTACGGGTCCCCTCCCGCCTGCCGCGGAAGGCTCAGCGTCACCCGTGCGCCGCCCTGCGGCCGGTTCTCCAAAAGAATGCGGTAACGGCTGCCGTAGAGGATGCGCAGCCGGTCGTCCACGCTGCCCAGGCCGTACCCCTGTGTCTTATGGTGGATGGCGCTTTGCGGGTCCTCCTGCACAAAGCCGGGGCCGTCGTCCTCCACCTGCCAGAGGATCGCGTCCCCCTCGAGCCGGCAGGAGAGACGAAGCGCGCCTTCCTTGCTCTTCTTTTTGTCCACGCCGTGCTCGATGGCGTTCTCGACGAGGGGCTGCACGATGAAATGCGGAATCAGGCACTCCTCCGCCTCCGGGCTGAGCGATGCCTCGATGCTGAGGCGATGGTTGTGAAACATCTGCTGGATGGCGAGGTATGCCTCGACGTTCATCCATTCCTCCCGCACGCGGATAAACGTCTGTCCGTGGTTGAGCATGGTGCGGTAGAACTGGCAGAGCATGAGCGCGATTTCAGAGATCTCCGCGTTGTCGATGCGGATGGCGTGCCAGTTGATGAGCGATAGGCTGTTGTAGAGGAAGTGCGGCTTGATCTGCGCCTGAAGCGCGGTCAGCTCCGCCTCGCGCAGCGCCAGCTTGCTCTCGTACATCTTCCTCGTCAGGCGGCGGCTTTCCTCCAGCATTGCGGCCACCGAGTTGGAGAGCTCGCCGATCTCGTCGCGCGCATCCGTGCGCAGCTCCAGGGCGGAGTCCGCGCAGGCCGCCCGCTTTACCTTCGCGTTCAGGCTCTCCATGCGGTGAATCAGCGTCCTGGAAAAGATGACGCCCGCACCGGCGAGCAGCACCGTCAGCGCCAGGAGCGCGGCCATCAGGACGACCAGCAGCGCGCTTCCGAAGCTGAGCTGGCTGCTGGGCACGAAGTAGCAAAGCCGCCAGCCCGCGGGCGCGAGGGAACGGGAAAAGACGGCAGTACGTTCGCCCTGCATGTCGATCTCCGTTCCCCGCATGTCCGGCTCCAGCGGGCCGCCGAAGCCGCCCTGTCCGTAGACGACCCGCCCTGCGGCGTCGCGCACCTGCAGCGCATGGTCGACGGCGCTCAGCTCCGTGTCCGCAAACATCGCCTCCAGGTCGAAACGAAACTGAATGACGTTGATCAGCCTGGGGTTGAAGACGCAGACCTGCCAGACGCTCGCGTTCATCAGCCCGTCCTGCACATGCCATACGGTGCCCTTGCGAGCCATGAGCGCCTGAAACCACGGCTCCTCCTCGACCCTTTCGACCGGCGTCACGAGCGCTCCATAGGCCGAAAGGGGGCCGTTCGTGTAAAGCCGCCAGCCGACCAGGTTGGGGTTGAGCTTGCTGCCGATCGTGAAGGCCGGGGCGATGCTGTCCGTATATTCCTCCACGAACGCGTAAAAACTCTCGTACTCGCGCTGCAGGGAGGAGATCATCCGCTTGTCGAGCGCGAAGGAGTAGAGCGCCTGCTCCGCCTGCTCGATGCGGCTGTCGATCTTGTCCGCCTGCTCGTCCACCTGAATGTTGACGTTCTGAATCGCCTGCTCCAGATAACGCGCGCGCGTCACCTCGTAGGCCGCGCCGCCGAAAATCGCCACCGGGATCAGCAGCACGATCAGGTAGGTGAGGATCAGCTTTCTGCGAAAGGAGAGGTTGACGAAAAAACGTGCGCGCGGTTCCCTGCTTGCTGCTTTCATCCCTGCTTCCCTCTTTCACGAAACGCGCCCGGCGTCGTGTTGAGCTCCCGCTTGAAGACCATGCCGAAATAGGAGGCGCTCTGAAATCCGGTCATGTGGGCGATCTCCTCGATCTTGAAATCCGTCTGCAGCAGCAGGTCCTTTGCCCGCTCCAGACGATAGAACGTCACGAACTGCATCAGGCTGACGCCCGTCTCCTTCTTAAACGAACGGCACAGGTGCCCGGCGGAAAGGTGAAGGGACTGCGCGATGTCGTCCACGCAAAGGTCCTGCGCGAAGCGCTCCTCCACGATCGCCCGCACGCCGTCCACCAGGCCGTCGCCGCCCCTTCCCGCCTTTCCCCGCAGACGGGAAGAGGCGATCAGCTCCATCAGCACGTCGCGGCTCTGCGGCTCGCTGATGACTTTCTTTTCCCACAGCTTCGCCACGCTGCTGATGAGCGCCTGCTCGCGCTCGCACTGCGCTGCGACGTCGGTAAGGGTCTTTACGAATTCCTCCACCCGCACGGGCCGCAGGAGGTAGCAGCTCGCCCGCAGCGAGACGGCCTTTTGCGCGTACTCGAACTCGCCGTAGGCCGAGCAGAAGATGATGTACAGCTCCGGATACAGCATGCGCGCGTTGGTGGCGAGCTGAATGCCGTCCATGCGCGGCATCTTGATGTCCGTAAAGAGGATGTCGATATGCGTGCGCCCGAGGATGCGCAGCGCTTCCTCCCCATCGCACGCCTCATAAAGCTGAAGGGGCATTTCGTACTTCTGAACGAGGAAGCGGATACCGCTGCGCTCCATGTCCGCGTCGTCCACGATCAGCATGCTCAGCACGGCCTCCGCCTCCCTCGCCTTTTCCGCTTTCGCCCCGCAGGGCGCTTCCTTACAGATCCCTGCCCCCGCTGAACCCCGGGCCGCCCGCGCCCATGTAGCCCAGGCTGTTTCCGCGCTCCGTCGGGCTCAACCAGAAGGCGTAAAGCGCCCCCCTGCTCATCGTAAAGCGCAACCTGAACGGCTTTCCGCCGAGCGCGCCGACGTGCTCCGCACCTGCCCAGGTGATCCGCTGGCGGCAGGAATCTGCGTGCACGGCGCGGCAGTTTTCGCGCGTAAAGGGTTCGACCACGCGCCCCGCCTCGTCCAGCACCTCGACCGCGAGCTCGCCCTGCGGGCAGTCCGCGTTGACAAACAGGTAGGGATGGGGCGTAACCAGCGCGCGGGTCGTCAGCGAGCAGGGCGTCTCCCCCGCCTCCATCGAGACGAAGCCGTCGCGGCGCATCGTCCCCAGGCCGACGCTTCCGCCTGCGTACATGTCCATGCCCAGCACGGGCGACACGCCCGACCAGGCGGAAAAGTGGAAGTACAGCCTGTCCCCCACGACCGTAAGCAGGCCGGAATGCGTGTGCAGGTACCCATAGTCCCACCGGCCCGTGACGCGAGAGGAGGTGAGAAACGGCAGGTTGTCGCTCCGGTCGAAGTGAAAGCCGTCGCGGCTGAAGCCGAACTTGACGTCCATGATCTTCGGACGCCTCGTCTGGCGGCAGACGCCGTTGGGCGGCCCCAGGAAGATGTGGTACGCGCCCAGCATGAGGCTCTCGTACGCCACCGCGTCCAGGTTGTAGAGCTGCGGTGGGTGCCCCAGCGCCGGGTCAGCCTCGTCCTGCAGGCTGCACCGATCCCAAAAGACCGGCTCCTCCTCGTCCCAATGCGCGCTGTAAAAATCTTCGTTCTCGTAATAATAGCGCGCCCGCACTCTCGGGTCAACCGGCGTATTCTTTCTGATGCTGAAGCAATACTTCTTACGGAAGGGATTGTAGAAGAAGTCCGTATTGTCCCCGCAGGGACCGGTTTCTCCCATTTCACGCCAGTCAATCCCGTTTTCGGAGGCGTAAAGCACCGGATGTTCGCCCGTCTGCGTACGCGACTTCATGGCGTAATAGAAGCGATCCTTTTCCTGATATTCCCGGTAAAAGACAAACATCTTAAATCGCTTGGTGCGATCGGTTTCGTCGTGATCGAGCCACACGCTCGCGCCATCCCGCTGCCAGCCGGGCCTTGCGGGAATCACGCGCCCGTCGCTTCCGGGCCTGAGCTCCGACAGGCGCGTCCAGTGAATGCCGTCCTCGCTCTGCGCGTAGGCGGTGCCGTCGAAGAAGCCCGCGTGATACCACATCTTGAAGAGGCGATCCTCCGGGTCGTAGACGATGCCGTCATTAAACGGGCAGGCCATGGGCGCGAAGCCGCCGTTCATCTCCAGCTCCGTCTGCGGAAAGAAGACGGGGCCATCCTGAACGTACTCCGCCCGGTGATATTCCCGGCGCATGTCGGTCTGCTCGATCAAAAAGTCGTCCACAAAGAGCTGCCGTCCGATGTCGATGCAGATGTGCCTGGGCGGCGCTTTCAAATACGGGACGGGCTGGGGCGTCACCATAGAGCTCTGCGCATAGCGCGGGGGCCACGCCTCCGGCAGCTCGATGCCGTTATAAAGCCGCATGAGTTTTCCCTCCTGAGATGGCGAGGACGCCGGAAGCCCGCTTCCGGCGCCGCGCCGTTTTACTTGCTGCTCCGCAGCTTCTCGTATTCCGCGTTCACCTGTTCCGTCATTTCCCTGCCGCCGGTGGCGTTCCACTTTTCGACGTATTCGTCCCAAACCGCCTTGGGGTCGATGTCCTTTTCGATGATCAGCTTGGTAAACACGCTGTTCGTCAGGTCGTTCTTGAGGGCCGTTCCCTTCTTGATCTCAATCTCGGTTGAATAGGGCATGGGGTTGCGCACGATATAAGGGTTGTACGTCTCGATGGCCTCCATGGCCAGCGGGTCGGTGTTGCGCAGGTAATAGCCCGGGCGGCACATCCAGGCGTACAGCCCGGCGCCCGACTTCTTGTAATCCTCCGTCGACATCTCGCGCATGACGACCTGGCCGTCCACCTCGTCCCAATGCTCGCCCTTGATGCCGAAGGCCGCCAGCTCGCTGCCCTCCTGCGTGGCCAGATAGTTCAGCAGCTGCACGCACTTTTCGGGGTGCTCGCTATCCGCGAAGATGATCTGATTGATAAACTGCAGGGAAGCCACGCCGGGGTATACGGGCGCTTTCACGCCCTCTGCGGCGATGGGCGGCAGCACCGCGATCTTCGCCTCCGGCACGCTCTGGGTAAACTCGCGCCAGAAGTCGCTGGTCGCGACCGTCATCTGCGTCGGCTGCCACCAATGCATGCCGTACTTGTTCTGGGACATGCCCGCGATCATCTCGGAACGCTGCATGAGCGGGTACTCAGGCTCGATGTAGCCCGCCTGATACAGCGCGCGCACGCGCAGAATGGCCTCAAACGCCTCCGGCATGACGCCCCACCAGACAAGGGAGCCGTCCTCGCGCACGTTCCATTGGCCGCGCGCCACGCCGTACGCGCCCAGCCAGAGCTTGTCCGTCTCGTAGCCGCCCGCCATGCCGACGCCGTAGGTGTCGTCCTTGCCGTTGCCGTCCGGGTCCGATACCGTAAACTGCCGGATGACCTCTTCGAGCTCATCCAGGGTCGTCGGCATTTGAAGCCCCAGGTTGTCCAGCCAGTCCTGGCGGATGAGGAACGTCTCGTCCGCCATCTCCGCGTAGCGCGCCGGTATGGCGTAAATCTTGCCGTCCTCCGCGTAGCGCCACCACGTTTCCTCCGGGCGCACCTTGAGGATTTCCTGCCCGTATTGCTCGATCAGGTCGTCCAGCGCGAGGATGCTGCCGCTGTAGGCGAAGTCGTCGAAGTCTCCCGGCGGGTTGGACCACCAGACCTCCATCATGTCCGGGTAATCGCCGGAAGCCAGGATCACCTGGCACTGCTGCCCATAATCGCTCGGCGCGCGCCAGTCGACCTCGATGTTGCATTCGATCGCCTGCTCCAGCAGGGGCAAAATGGGGTTGTCCGGATCGCCCTCGCCCAGCTTGCGGGCGATGATGTGCAGGGTCGGCCAATCGGGATTCGTCTCTGCCAGCGCGGCGGGCACGCACAGGGCAAGGCCCGCCAGCAGCGTCAGCGTCAGAACCGCTGCCAAATACTTTTTCATCTCGTTCTCTCCTTTTTGTCGCCGGGGAATGATTCGTCTGCGCGTCGCAGGCCGGCCTTCCGGCCGCCCTGCCTTCCGGCCGCTTCGGACCGGGGCGGTTACACCGAGATCCTTGACGCCTCCTTTCCGCTGGATTCAAAACCTGTCAGCTCTTGATCGCGCCGACCATCACGCCTTTGCTGAAGTACTTTTGCAGGAAGGGATAGACCGCCGCGATCGGCACGACGGACACGACCAGCAGCGCCATCTTCACGGTCTCCAGCGTGCGCGCGCTGGTCGTAGACTCGGAAGCGACCATCGCCCCGCCGCTGAGCTCCGGATTCTGGGCGAAGATGATGTTGCGGATGACGAGCTGGATCGTCCATCGCTCCGGCTTGCTGATGTAGATCAGCGCGTCGAAATAGGCGTTCCAGTAGCGCGCCGCGTAAAAGAGGGCGATGGAGGCCAGCATAGGCAGGCACAGCGGCACGATGATTTGCAGCAGGATGCGCGCCTGCGAGGCCCCGTCCAGCTGCGCGGACTCCGACAGGCTGTCCGGTATCTCCCGGATCGCCCCCCGCATGATGAACAGGAAGAAGGGGTTCACGAGCTGCGGTATGATGAGGGACCAGAGGGAGTTGATGAGCCCCGTGTCCTTGACGACGAGATAAGTCGGGATCATGCCGCCGCCGAACAGCAGCGTAAAGTACACCAGAAAGGAGACCGCGTGCATGCCGGGGATGCGCTTGCACATGGGATAGGCCATCAGCAGGGTTACGGCGAGCGAGAGCACGGTGCCCACGCCCGCGACGAAGATGCTGTTGAGCGCGCCGGTGTACATCGACTTGTCCGCGAATACGTATTGATAGTTTTCCAGCGTGAACCCGGCGGGCAGCACCAGGAATTTGACGTCGAGCACCTCGCGGTAGGTGCTCAGCGAGTACATGAGCACGTACCAGAACGGATAAAAGGTGACGAAGCCCGTCAGGAACAGCAGCGCATAGTTGAGCAGGGTCATGGGATGCGCGCGCCTGCGGGCGCGCCCGGGGGCGAGTATCGCCTTCTGCATGTTCATCCCTCCTTAAATGACGCCCTGGTCGAACCGTTCGGCGATCTTGTTGGTCGAAACCACCAGCACCAGCCCGATCAGCGACTTGAACAGCCCCGCCGCGGTGGACATGCCGTAATTGCCCTGCTGAAACGCTACCTTGTACACGTAGGTGTCGATGATCTCGCTGACCTCGTACACCATGTCGTTTTGAAGGATCAGCACCTGCTCAAAGCCCGCGTTCAGAATATGGCCGACGCGCAGGATCAGCATGGTCATGATGACGGGGACGATGCCCGGCAGGGTGATATAGCGCAGCTCCTGCGCCTTATTCGCCCCGTCGATACGGGCCGCCTCGTACAGCTCTTCGTTGATGCCGGCAAGCGCCGCGGTATAGATGATGGCGCTCCAGCCCGTCTCCTTCCAGATTTCGGTAAAGACCAGAAAGCCACGGAAGCTCTTGGGGTTCATCATGACGTTAAACGATTCGCCGGTGAGCGCCTGCGCAAGCATCGGCACTACGCCCGTCTTGGGCGCGAAGAAGACGAGGGCAATCGACCCCAGCACTACCCAGGAGATGAAATAAGGCAGGCACACGACCGTCTGCACCGTCTTCTGAAAGCGCCTGCGGCGCACCTCGTTGAGCATGAGCGAGAGCAGGATGGGCGCAGGGAAACAGAGGACCAGCTTATACAGGCTGATGAGGACGGTGTTCATCATCACCATGTCGAAGACGGGCGACGTAAAAAAGTCCATGAAGTTTTCCAGCCCCACCCACTTGCTGCCCCAGATGCCGCGGCCGATGGAAAACTTCTTGAAAGCGATGACGATGCCGTACATGGGGATATAGCGGTAGACCAGAAAGAAGATCAGGCCCGGCAAAAGCATGAAGTACAGCGCCTTATGTTTTCGCATTTCCCTTCCCACGCGCGCCGCCCTTTTGGGCCTGCGCACACCGCTTCCGTTCATATGAACCCCTCCATTTCGCGCCGCTTGTGTGTTTTTCTATTTACATTTTAGCAAAAGCACTCCGTAATTCAATCTTTCATTTGTGACATTCCTATCAATTTTCTGACAGATTGAAGCCGTCGTTTTCCGCGGACGCAAAAAAGCCCGCAGGGCAATCGCTTCATCGATTGCCCCGCGGGCCCCTTTCGTTCACGCGTCCTTAAAACCGCACTTCGCGCTTTTCCTCAAACGACCGGTAGATCGCCTCCAGGATGCGCGTGACGGCGAGCGCCTGCTCCGGGCGCACCAGCGGTTCCGTATCGTTCAGGATGCTTTGCAGCCACTGCCTGGCTTCCAGATAGCCCGGCTCCTTCGACTCGCCGCTGTAGTAGGAGACGAGCCCCTTGGGCGCGATCTCCTCGTCCATGAGCTGGCCGTACTTGGCGGTGTTGAACTTCACCGTGCGCTGCGCGCCGTCCACCAGCAGCTCCGCGCCGCCCTGCGTGCCGCAGAGCGTGCAGGCCGCCTCCTTGAAATCCGTGGTGTTGAGCGCCCAGGAGGACTCCAGGAAGATCGTCGCGCCGTCCTTCATCTTGATGTAGCCGAACGCGGAGTCCTCCACGTCGAACGTCTCCGGGTCCCAATCGCCGAACTTGTTGCCCTCCGGGTTCTTGCCCAGCTCGTAGTAGACGCTGCCGCTGACGGATTCGGGCTCGTAATTGTCCATGCACCAGAGCGTCAGATCCAGCGCGTGCGTGCCGATGTCGATGAGGCACCCGCCGCCCTGCAGCTCCTTGTTGGTGAACACGCCCCAGGTCGGCACCGCCTTGCGCCGCGTGGCGTGCGCCTTGGCGAAGTACACATGGCCCAGCGCGCCCTGGCGGCAGGCCTTGTACAGCGTCTGCGCGTCCTCGCGGAAGCGGTTCTGATAGCCGATGGTGAACTTCTTCCCCGCGCGGCGCGCGGCGTCGATCATGCGCTGCGCGTCCGCGGCGGTCGGGGCCATGGGCTTCTCGCACATCACGTGCTTGCCCGCTTCAAAGGCGTCGATCGTGATCTGGCAGTGCGCGACGTTCGGGGTCAGCACGTGCACCACGTCGATCTTCGGGTCCGCGAGCAGCCCGCGATAGTCCGTGTACGTCTTCGCGTCCGGCGCGCCGTACTTCTCGGCGGCCTCCTGCGCGCGCTGCGGGATCAGGTCGCAGAAGGCGACGATCTCGCACAGCTCCGGCAGCTTGGAAAGGGAAGGCAGGTGCTTGGCGTTCGCGATGCCGCCGCAGCCGATGACGCCGATCTTAAGCTTTTCCATCGTGTTCTTCCTCCGCTTACGCCCACTCGAGGCCCTTGTACTTCTTAAAGGCGTTCATGCTGATGGTGATGCTCTCCTCCTCGGTGAGCGCGGTGCGGTCCTGTTCGAGGATGACGCACTCCACGCCCGCCTCGTTCGCCGCGTCGAGGATGCCTTGGATGTCCATGCAGCCCGTGCCGACCTCCGCGAAGCCGTCCGGCTCGCTCACGCCGCGAAGGACGCTGCGGTCGAGGTTCGCGTGCGGATCGACGGCGTAGGTGTACAGGTTCGCGGGCGAGCGGAAGTTCTTGGGGAAGTCCTTCTGGTGGATGAAGAGGATGCGGCCCGCGTTCTCCCGCAGCACCTCCTTGGGGTCCATGCCCGCGCGCATCGCCCAGTAGGTGTCCAGCTCGAACCACACGAGGCTCGGATCGGTGTTTTCCATCAGGAGCTGGTAGACCGTGCGGTCCCCGAACTTCTGGAATTCGTGGTAGTGGTTGTGGTAGTAGAACTTCATGCCGTGCGCGCGGCAGCGCTCGCCGACGTGGTTGAAGTGCGCGCACTGGGCCTTCAGGGCCTCCATGTCCATGTAGGGGAAGTAGCTGGAGCCCAGGCCCGCCGCCTTGCAGCCGATCTCCTCCATGTAGGAGAGGTAACCCTCGAGGTACTGCTCGTCCTGCGTCTGCTCGTAGGTGAGGTGGCTGCCGACGACCGTGACGCCCAGGGACGCGACGAACGCCTTGGCCTCCTGCGGGGGCATCTGCAGGCCGTAGTTGTAGGCGATGTCCGTGCGGCCGTAGAGCTGGCAGACCTCCCAGCACTTATAGCCGATCTGCGCGACCTTTTCAAACGCCGCGACGGGGTCCCTGGCGATCATGTCCTTGACGGAATAGAGCTGAATGCCGACCTTCATGAGACTCATCCTTTCCTTATGGCGGAGCGATCAGCCCTTGACGGCGCCGATCGTGATGCCCTTGACGAAGAACTTCTGGAAGAAGGGGTAGATGATCATCACCGGCAGCGCGCCGACGACCGCGATGGCCATCTTGATGCCCGTGCTGGGCAGCGTCGCCGCGATCTCGCTGGCGTTGGCCCCGCCCGCGCCGCTCTTGAGGAACTGCACGTCCTGGAGCATGCGGTTGAGGATGTTCTGAATGGAGAACAGCTCGCTCTTGGTGAGGTAGTACAGGCCGTTCTTCCAGTCGTTCCAGTAGCTCAGGCCGATCAGCAGCGCGAGGGTGGCGATCATCGGCACGCTCATGGGCAGCACGATCTGGAACATCGTGCGCCACTCGCCCGCGCCGTCGATGCGCGCCGCCTCGACCACCGCGTCCGGGATGTTGGTGTTGAAGTACGTGCGCATCATGATGACGTAAAACGCGTTCACCAGCAGCGAGGGCACGATCAGCGCCCAGAGGGTGTTGCGCAGGTGGAAGTAGCGCGTGTACATGATGTAGGTGGGCACCAGGCCGCCGTTGAAGAGCATCGTAAAAAAGACGATGAACGCGAGGACGTTTCTGCCGAAGAACTCCTTGCGCGAGAGCGGGTAGGCCAGCAGCATCGTCATCAGCATGCCGCTGACCGTGCCGGCGACGGTGACGAACACCGTGACGCCGTAGGCCCGGGCGATGCTGGAGCCGCTCTTGAACATGTAGGCGTAGCTGTCCAGTCCGAACTTGGCCGGGAAGAGCGAGTAGCCGTTCTGGATCAGCGTCTTCTCCTCCGTCAGCGAGGACATGACCAGCAGCGCGAACGGGAAGATGCAGCACAGCGCCAGCAGCACCATGAAGATGTTGGCGACGATTTGAAAACTGCTTTTTCTTTCAACCATGCGTAAATCCTCCTCCCATCAAAACAGCGCGTTGTCCTTGTCCACGCGGCTGACGACCTTGTTCGCCGCGAGCACCAGGATGAAGCCGACGAGGCTCTGGTACACGCCCGCCGCGGAGGACATGCCCAGGTCGTTGAGCTGGATCAGGCCGCGGTAGACGTAGGTGTCGATGGTGTTCGTCACGTCCAGCAGGGGGCCGGAATTCATCGGCACCTGGTAGAAGAGGCCGAAGTCCGAATAGAAGATCTTGCCGACGGACAGCAGCGTCAGCGTGATGATCGTGGGCGTCAGGGCCGGCAGCGTCACGTGGCGAATCTGCTGCCAGCGGGTCGCGCCGTCGATGGCCGCGGCCTCGTAATAGCTGTGATCCACGCCCACCAGCGTCGCGTAGTAGATGATGCTGTTGTAGCCGAACGTCTTCCAAAGGTAGACGATGACCAATATGAAAGGCCAGTACTTGGGCTCGGTGTACCAGGCGATGGAGTCCCTGCCCAGCGCGGCCAGAACGCTCTTGTTGATGAAGCCGGAGTCGATGGAGAGCATCGCGAACACGAGATAGCTCACCACGACGATGGAGATGAGGTACGGCAGCAGGAAGACCGTCTGATAGACCTGCTTGAGCTTTTTGGAGCGAATCTCGTTGAGCAAAATCGCGATGGCGATGGCCATCACGGTGCCCAGCACGATGAACACCAGGTTGTAGCAGATGGTATTGCGCGTGATCGTCCAGGCGTCGCGCGTCTTGAAGAGGTACTCGAAGTTGGAAAAGCCCGCCCAGGGGCTCGCCAGAATGCCCTTGCGCCAGTTGACGTTCTTAAAGGCGATGATGATGCCGCTCATCGGGATGTAGTTGTTGATGATGAGGTACACGAGCCCCGGCAAGGCCATCAGGTACATCGGAATGCAGCGCTTGATCCGGTTGCCAACGGAGGCTTTCTTTTTGGCAGACGGTGCGGTTGCGGTCATATGCGTTCATCCTTTCTCTTGCTTCATACCCGGACGGCGCCGAGGCGGCGGCAGAAGGGGGCCCGGGGACGATCCCCGGAACCCCCGCTTTGCCCTGCGTCTTACTTGCCGTTTTCGGCGCGCCAGGCGTCGTACTGCGCCTGCTTGTCAGCGATGATGTCGTCGATGCCCGCGTCCTTCAGCTCCTGATTGAACTTCGGGAGCGTCTCCTCCGGGTCGACGGCGCCGCACATGAGCGCCTGATGGTACTTCTGCATGACGTTCGTGCAGGCGGTCACCTGGTTGCGCACGCTGGAGGAATCCCAGGTGAAGCCGAACGCGTTGGACTTGACGGCGGTATTGTTGAAATCGCGGGTCACGTCCCAGTAGTCGGCCGGGTTGCCTTCCCAGACGTGGCCGATGAACTGGTTGCACCACAGCCATCCGCCGGAGGGGCGGTAATCGCTGGTGGTGGCGTCGATGCCCTCGGGATAGCCGATGATCTTCTGGCCGTTGCTGGCGTCGCCCTTGGCGACGTAGTGCGTGCCCTCGATGCCGTAGATCATGAGGTTTTCGAGCACCGGGTCCGTGTACATGAGGTTGAGCAGCTTCATGCAGGCCTCGGGATGCTCGGTGGAGCTGGCGATCGCCCAGGTCGCCATGGAGACGTTGGAGGTGCAGGAGTAGGCAGGCACGATCTCGGAAACGACGATCTCGGTGCCGTAGTTGGTGGTCTCCTGTACGTTGAAGTAGGGCTTGAGGTTCATGAAGCCACCGAACGCGGTGCCCGCGCCCATCATGGTGCCGACGCTCTCGGTGTTGGAGACGGCGTCCGCCATGATGAGGCCTTCGTTGTACCACTGGCGCATGGTGGTGACGAATTCCTTGTAGAAGTCCGTCTCAAAGAGATTGACCACCGTGTCGCTCTGGCCCATGTCCATCAGCACGCCCAGCGGGGTGCTCGCGTCGCCCAGCGGATCCCAGCCCCAGTTGCGCACGAGCTCGCCGTTGGAGGGCACGACGCAGACCAGGGTCGGCTCGTTCTCGTGAACGATCGCCAGCGCGTCGTGCAGCTGCTCGAGCGTCGTGATGTTCTCGTAGTCGATGCCGTACTTGTCGCAGATGTCCTTGCGCATTTCAAAGCCGTAGGACGCGGCCAGGTCGCGGCCCGTGGTGAGGCCGAAGATTTCGTCGCCCACCTTGCCGCAGTCGATGAACTCCTGGCCGATCTGCTCGACGATGCCCTGGCCGTAGGCCTCAAGCAGGTCGTTGAGCGGGAGGATTTGGCCGTTGTTGGCCACCGTCGTCAGCGGGGTCATGTAGACGGGGAACACGTCGATTCCCTCGCCCGCGGAGAGCATCAGGTTGGTCTGCTGCGTGTAGTTGCCGTAGCTGATGAAGGTGAGGTTGATGTGAATGTTGAGCTTCTCCTCCAGATACGCGTTGATCGCGTCCACGACATCGCCGGAACCGTCCTTGCCGGCGGACGCCATCATCACGACCTCCAGCGTCACCAGGTCCTTTTCGCGCAGGTCGTCTTCCGCGAGCGCGGCGCCCGCAAAGGAAACCGCCGTCATGGAGACCGCCATCGCGAGCACGAGCAGGCGCGCAAGCAACTTTTTCATTGTAGCAAACACCCTTTCCAAATAAGATTGAAGTTTCAGGTCTGTCTGTATTGTAGCGCATGCGCGGACACATTTCTGTAAATATTCAGACCTCGATTATTCAAATTCCGACTTCTGCCTAAAAAAAGCGGCGGAATTGCGCCATATCCGACACAATTCCGCCCCTGATTATGCAGCTTTCGGCTATTTATACGGAAGAAAGCCGCCTACGCGCCTGTCCTGCCTGTGCAGCGATCGACAGCCGATCCTGTCAACCTCACAGCCCCTGACAGCGCGGGCAGTAGTAGACCGCGCCGCCGAGGTACGCCTCCTTCGTGATCGGGCCGCCGCAGGCGGGGCAGCCGCCCGCGAGCGTGCGCTTGCTCATGCGCGTTTGATAGCCGCCGGGATTCCCGAAGAGGTCCTTCTCCGTGTCGCGCCCGCCCAGGCGCGTCATCTCGCCCAGCACCGACGCGGTGCAGGCGGCGAGGCGCTCCCGCTCGTCCTCCGTGAGGCTCGCGATCTTCCGCTTGGGGTGAATGCGCGCGGCGAACAGGATGTCCTGCAGCGTCCCGTTGCCGATGCCCGGAAAGCGCTGCTCCGTCGCCAGGAACGCCTTGGCGCTGAGCGTCGGGCGACTCTCGGCGAGCACGGAACAAAAGTGCGCCGCAAACTCCGGCGAGAAGGGCGAAACCGCGCGCCTGCTCTTCTCGTAGTAGGGATTGTCCAGCCCGCCCTCGTGCAGCAGGATGCTGCCGTACATCGCGACCGTAAAGACGAGCGCGTCGCCGTCCTCAAAGCAAAGGAGAAGCTGATAGTCCCCCGGCGCGCGCGGGCGCGGCACGAGGCGCACGTTCACCCCGTCGTTCAGGCAAAGGCGCTTCCCCTCCGAAAACAGGAGCTCGACGAAGATGCCGAACCCCTCGGCGGAAACGACGCTGCGCCCGCGCAGGGCCGCGTCATAGGCCGCCGGGTCGCCGTCAAAAAAGCAGAACCTGTGCGGGCGCGTCGGCGGCAGCACGGCGGCGACGGTCTTCCCCGCCACGGCCGATTGAAGCTGCCGGGAGAGCGTCAGGGCCTCGGGCAATTCGATCATGGTTCTTTCCTCCTCTGATAACCGCCTTGGGCGCGGCCGTCCCCCTGGTGGCCCGGCGAAAGGCGCCTCTTCCTCCGCACCGCGCGCAAGGCATTGTCTTCGTTCTTGGCGTTTTACGTCTGGATGAACCCCGCGGCGCCCTTATCGCCCCGGTGCGCCTGGCGGTATTCGCCGGGGGCCATGCCCGTCTGCTTCTTAAAGACCTGCGAAAAGTAGGAAAAGTTGGAGTAGCCGACCTTGGAGGCGACGAGGCTCACCGGGATGTTCGTGCCCGACAGCAGGGAGGAGGCCACGCGCATCTTTTCCGAGACGATGAAGTCGCCCAGGGAAACGCCGCGCTCCTTCTTGAAGAGCCGGGCGAGGTAATCGCCGTTCAGGAAGATGGCGTCGGCCACGTCGCTGCGGCGCAGGTCCTTTTCGATGTTCTGCTGGACGTAGCGCACGGCCTGCTCCACGGGCGAATCGGCGCGCTGCGGCTGCTCGATGCGCCCGGCGAGGTAGTCCATCGCGAAGCGGACCAGCGAGACCATCTTTTCGTAGGAGGTGTAGGCCTGCAGGAAGTCCTTGAAGGGGTACGCCTCGTAGAAGATGTCGTGCGCGCGCTGCTTGGTCGCCTGCGCGGCGGTGAAGAACATCTGCAAAAAGTCCTGATGGAACTTGGCGAGGAACTCCGCGTTGACCTTGCCCTGGTCGCGCTGCTCGCGCAGGTAGGAAAGCGCCTCCTCGCGCACCTGGCCGCACGCGCCCGCCGCCAGGTCGCGCGCCCAGCGGCGCATGTCCGGGAAGGTGTAGACGTAATGGCGGATCTCCTCCTGCTGCGAGGGCGCGAACACCCCGCTGTAGCGCGCGACGTTGTCGCGCATGCGCGCGCTGAGCAGCTTCCACTGCGCGTAGAGCGCATCCGGCAGCACCACGCTGCCGACGTAGCACGCCGGGCAGGGGCCGCGCCCCTGCGCCTGCCAGCGCTCCGTGAGCTCGCCCAGGGGCTGCACGACCTCCGCCCACTCGACGTCGCCGCCGAAGAGCAGCGCGAGGATGCAGCCCTCGTCCATGCGCGTTAGCAGCAGCGTGCGCTCGCTGCGCCAGAGCAGCTCGAAAAACAGCGCGCGAAGCGCCTCCGCGTCGTCCTCGCGCACGGGCCTGTTGAGCTGCACGAGCACCGGGCAGAGCTCCGTCGTGCGCGAGAGCGCGACGCCCAGCCGCCGTATGTCCTCCAGAAAGACGTCCAGCCCCGCGCCGCCGCCGCGCAGGAACCGCGTGACGCAGGCGTCCGCCAGCATGCCGCGCTTTTCCTGCCAGTAGCGGCCGTACTGCGCGGCGTCGCGCGTGCGCCGCTTTTCCTCGATGCGCGAAAGCGCCCGGCGCACCGCGGCCTCGATGTCCTCGTAGCGCGCGGGCTGCAAAATGTAGTCGAAGCTGCCCATCTTCACCGCCGTCTGCGCGTACTCGAACTCCGCGTGCGACGAGAGGAAGATGCACTCCGTCTCCATGCCCCGCGCCCGCATCCATTCGAGCAGCTCAAAGCCGCTGCGCGGGGGCATCTCGATGTCGCACAGCAGCAGCTGCGCCTCGCATTGCGAAAGGATTTCCTGCGCCCCCTCCACGCTGTAGGCGCACAGCACCTGCTCGATGCCGAGGGACGCCCAGTTCACCCCCTGCGCGACGCCCTGGACGACCTCGTACAGGTCGTCCACGATCAGCACGTTCACGTCGCCGCCCCCTCTTCATCTCTTTCGTTTTCGCCCGTCGGGCAGATGACCTCGCAGACCGCGCCCTCCGCGTCGTTGTAGAACGCGAGCACCGCGCGCTCGCCGTAGATGAGGCTGAGCCGGTGGCGCAGGTTCGTCAAGCCCACGTGGTGCTCCTGATAGATGTCCCCCGGCAGCGTGTTGATCTGGCTGAGCACGTCCGGCGGGAAGCCGCCGCCGTTGTCGTGCACGGTGATGTCCAGGTAGCGGTCGTCCTCCGCCTCCAGCAGCACGGCGCGCACCGTGACCGCGAGCTGGCGGTCCGGCTTCCACTGGTGCTTGACCGCGTTTTCCACGAACGATTCCACCGAAAAGGGCGGGATGCGCAGCTCCAGCAGCGCCTCGTCCACGCAAAGCTCGCACTGGGGCGGCATCGCGCGGCTCATCTGCTGAATGCGCATGTAATCCTGCACGAAGCGCAGCTCCTCGCGCAGGGTCACGGTCTTGAGGTTGTCGCGAAAGAGGTAGCGGATGTAATCGGAGATGGAAAGGATCATCTCCTGCGCCTGCTGGTAGCGGCCGAGCTGCGTGCAGGCGTACACGCTCTTGAGGCAGTTGAGGAAGAAGTGCGGGCGGAGCTGCAAGTGCAGGTATTGCAGCTCGATGCGCTGGCGGTCGATCTCGCGCTCGTAGGCCTCGATCTTGAGCGTGCGAATCTGGGCCATCATGTCGTTGAACGTGTCCTTGACCTGCTCCAGCTCGCGCGTGGGGTAGTCGAGGGTGATCTGCGTCTGGAGCTCGCCGCGCTTGATGCGCCCCATGGCCTCGGAGAGGTCGTTCAGCGGCCGGCCCAGATAGCGGCGCACCCACCAGCGGGACAGCGGGATCACCCCCACCGCCAGCAGGGAAAGCGCCAGCAGGCCGACCTGCACGGGCGTGAGCCCGTCCCAATAGCCCGCGTTCGACACGGAGAGCACCACGCGCGCGGGCGCGCGGACGAGCCGCTCGGAGACGGTCAGGTAGCGCGCATCCCGCCCGGTGAAGGCGTAAGCCTCCTCCCCGGCCTCCACGCGCACGGCCTCGCGCGCCGCCCATTCGGCGTTCGTGAGGGCGTTTCCCGCTTCGTCCGCGAAAAAGACGTGGTAGGCGTCCTGCGTCACCGTGAGCAGGCGGCTAAAGTCGCATAGGGCGACCATGTAAGCCCCGGCGCGGCCGAAGCAGCAGGAGAGCATGGGGCGTCCCTCCACCGAGATCACCTGCCACCGGCCCGGGCTTTCCTTCCACGCGTCCCCCGCGCGCACGGCCCTGCGCATCTGCTCGCGCTGGGCGTAGGTGTAGCCGCCGTCCGCGAAGCGCTCCGCCCAGGCGCCGTCCTGTTCGCTCAGCAGGAAGACCGCCCCCAGGGGCGAAAAGGCGTTCATCGCCGTCTCCATCCGCTGGGTGATCGCGTAGGCGGCGAGGTGCACGGACAGCTCGCTCTCCCCGCCGCCCATGACGCTGAACTCCGGCTCGATGTAGACGATGCCGGAGAGGAAGCGTTCGATCATCTCCAGGTTTTCGTCGATCTGCTCCGCCCACTGCGAGACGACGCGCCGGTTGGACTCCGCCACCAGCTGGTTGGATACGCGGATCGAGTACAGGCTGCCAAAGAGCAGCAGGGCGATGAGCGGCAGCACCGTCGCGGCGAGCACCATCGACGCGCCGTCCACAAACGCCCTGTTCTTCCGTTCTTTCGTCCGCCGCATACGCCGACCCCCGCACATTTTGTCATCCTTTTGTTATTCGCGGCGAAACGTTGCATCTCCTTTTTCGCGGCCCGCGCAAGGCGCAAAAAGCGGGCAGCACCATCGCGATAGCGCGGCTCAGGGCGCCCGGTTTGCCGCATCCTCGCTGCCGCCCCACATCCGCGCCTTTGGAAAAAAGTTTTTGAACTGCTTGCGCGATTTGGGCCGCCTTCCCGTTTGTATCCTGCTTCACCTTTTTGTCCCCCAGCCCAAAACTGGAATCTATCCAAGCAAGACCGCAAACCGGTTAGAAAAGTTTGGCGTTCCGATGACGGAGGACCTCCTCGCCAAGATCGAGCCGGGACGCTGCAGCATACGCATCAGGGCTTTGTTGGCGATGAAAGAAATTTGCAACGCCGGCTCCTTCGACCCATTCTTTGAGGGACTGGCGCCTTAAGCGGGTTCCCCTGAACCGCGCCTGACGGCACGGCGCTCACTCCCGCAGAAGCGTCTCCAAATCCGCCACGGACACGTCCATGCGCCTGGAGGTTTCCTCCATCGACAGCCCGGACGCAAGGAAGCGCCCGATGACCCGCTTCATGCTCTCGCCAACCTCGACGATGTGGTCGTCCGGGTCGTAAAACCGCACGGAGCGCTGCCCCCACGCGGCCTCTTTGACGCCATCGCCTATGTATCGGATGTCGCCGCGCCGCGCCAGCTTCTCGAGAAAGCCGTCAAAATCCTCTTCCTCAAAGTACAGCTCCATGTTATGCGCTCTTTTGACGATGCTCTCACCGGGGATACCCAGCAGAGCGTCGAACTCCTGCTGGAGCGACAGGCTCCCAAAGGAGACGTTGATGCCATAATCCTGATACACCTCGAGCCCAAACAATTCCTGATAAAACCGCCTTGAAAGGTTCACGTCCTTCACGGCGATACATACGCCCTCGTATTTCATTGGTTTTGCCTCCATTCCATCGTCCGTTCACGGGTTTTGTGTTTTGAGCAGCTCGCCTGCGATGGCCTCCGTATCCCCAACAAGCCAATTTACCTCTGAAAGCCAGTAAAACGCGGACGTATTTTCGTCGCAGCGAAAGTACGTGCCGTCGCAGTGGCACAGGTACACCTTCTTGTTCAGCGCGACCGCCATGCCGAATTCCGTATGCGTTCCCCTGCCCTGCGGGGTCAACACGATGACGACGTCGGCCCGCTTCACCCCTTCGCATTCCTTTTCCGCAATGGACCTCAGCGTCTGCGCGTCCATTTCCCGAACCGGGCAATGCGCCGTCCAATCGTAGGTATGCTCCCATCCGGCCTCCTTGAGCAGACGCGATAGCTCCCGCACCTGCTCCACGTTTGAGAGGCTTGAGGCCACGTAAAACTTCATGCGCTTCCTCCAATACAAAAAAGCAGGAGGGCGAGCCGCATGCCGCGTCAAAGCATGCGGGCTGCCCTCCTGCTTTTCTATTCTACGGTTTCATCGCGATTTTGTCAAACCCCGCCCCGACGTTGCAAGGCCCTGGGCGCCCGTTTAGAGCTTCAAGTTCACCATGTCCTCCAGAAGGCGCACGTCCGGCGGCAGCGTCTCGCGCTGCTGCTCCGGCTTTTCGCCGTCCGGCGGCGTAAGCGCGCCGCCGCCCAATGTCACGTCCGCGAGCGCCCCGCGCTGCGCGTCCGTCAGGCGGCACATGCCGTCGTTTACGAGCAGCGTAATGCGCGCGCGCAGTTCCTCCGGGGGAATCTCCGGATCGACGCTCAGCATGCCGCCGTTCACGATCGCGACCTTGTCCGCCATCCGCGCAAGCGAGGCGGGCGTCAGCTCCATCTTTTCGCCGCACACGAGCAGCGCGCCCTCGTAGGGCAGCCACTCCGCGTCGCCCTCCACCCGCTCCAGCAGCGCGTCCATGAGGGAAAGCGGCACGATCAGCCGTCCCTCCACGCGCAGGGCCTCGAGCTTTGAAAGCATGTCCGCGCGCACGTCCTCGCGAATCGTGAGGCCGCCCTGCACGTAGAGCTTCCCGCGCAGCCGAAACGCCGTGCGCGCGCCGACGTCGAGGGCCGCCTGCTCCACCTTGAAGCCGTCGGGGACGAACAGGCAGCCGCTGAGGTCGCCCTCGTACAGGCCGCCCAGCGCCTCCGCGTCCTGCGCAAAGCAGAGCAGGCCCTTCGGAGCGCGCACGCGCACGCCCTTTGCGCAAAGCGCCTTCGCCGCGCCCACCTCCAGCAGCGCGCGTTGCGTGAAGTAGAGGCGCGCGCCCTGCGAGAGCGCCGCCGTTTCGGCGAGCGTCACCGGGCGCTTGGAGGCGCGCAGCGTCCACCCGTCGGGATACGACTCGGCGCTGCCGTTGATCTGAAGGCCCACCGCGCTCAGCGCGCCGAGCTGCGAGGCGCTGCAAAGGACGCTGCCGTTCACCGTGCCGCCCACGATCTGCGCGCGAATCTCCTCCGGCGTCATCGCGGGGTCCACGCGCACCTCGCCGTTGACCATCAGCATGCGCCGCGCGCCGCCCACGTCGGCGGCGAGCTCCATGCTGCCGTTGGTCGAAAGGAGGCTCGCGTCCTCCGGCACCACCCACATGCTCACCACGTCCTCGCACTTCACGTGCGAGAAGAGCGGCGCGGTGCGCTCCGAGAGCAGCAGCAGCACGACGTCCCTGACAGCCACGATATCCGCGATCGCCTCCGCGGAGGCATTCCTTGCGTCCAGCATGACGACGTCCTGAATCACCGTTTTCATATTTTTCCTTCCCCTTTCCACTTTTTGAGCAGCATCGCCGCCGCGCGCAGGCGCGTTCGCACCGTCGGGGCGGGCATGTCCAGCGCCCGCGCGATCTGCGCGCTGGTCATCCCCTCGAGGCAGCGCATGCGCAGCACCTGCGAGAGGTTCTCCGGAAGGCGCGAAAGCAGGTCGCGCACCTCAAGCCCCGTCAGGTCGTCCTCCCAGACGCCGTCCGCGTCCGAATCGGTCAGCACCTGGCGCCCACGGCGGCGGCACTGGTCGATGAAGGCGTTCTTCACCGTCCGAAACAGCCAGGCGCGGCAAAGTCCCTCGCCGCGTCCGCGCAGCATGCGCACGTTCTCCGCCGCGCGCAGGTAAGCGGTCTGCACCAGGTCCTCCGCGTCCGCGCGGCTGCCGGTCAGGCTCTCGGCGTAGCGCAGGAGCTCCCCGCGCACGCGCCACATCTCGATCAGCTCCATACATCCTCCCGGCCGCTCACGGGTGGCGCCTTCCTTTCCCCGTCTGCAGCCACTGGGCGTAGCCGTCGTGCAGCCAGACGCTTTCGTTCTCCCGGCGCGAAACCGCCGGGCGATTCAGCAGATCCTGAAACAGGAGTTCCAACCATCCATACAGCATCACTTTTGCCTCCCTGCTTTCCTGTGCAGCGCGCTTACACCAGGACAACGCACGAGCGGCTCAAAGTGTTTTGGAAAATGAAAAAATTTTTAATTTGTGAACGATGAATTGAAAAAACGGGCCCGGGAAGGGCCCTCAGCTCAGATGAAAAAAGCCGTCCGCCCCGCGCTCGGGCACGGATGAGAACACGTCCTCGCGCAGGCAAAAGTCGATGTCCGCCCGCTGGCCGCCCCGCAGCATCACGCCGTAATGGTGCGTACCGCGCAGCGCCGCGTCGAGATCCCCGCCGCAGGCGCGGTAGAGCGCGAGCGCCGCCTGCGCCGCGTCGTCCAGCTCCGCCCGCGCGCCCAGCGAGAGCAGGCGCGAAAGGATCGCCCCGCCCGCCAGCACGTCCTCCAGCGACAGGCGGTCGTCCGTGCCCGCGCACTGGATGACCGCCGCCTCCTCCCCAAGGAGGGCGCGCGCGACCGCCTGCGCATTGAGGAACGCGCCCAGCAGCACGCGCCGCGCGGGCGCGACGCCCGTGATCGCCCAGGTGCCGTTCGTGGTCGTCATCGCCACGCGCCGCCCGCCGACGCGCTGCGCCGTAAAGCTGCGCGGGGAGTTGTCCAGGTCGAAGCCGGCGATGAGCACGCCGCCCCGCTCGCCGCCCAGCAGCAGCGACGGGTCCGATGCGCGAAGGGCGCGGGCCTCCTCCACCTCGCGCACGGCCAGCATGCCCGCGCAGCCGTTTTCAAAGGCCGTGACGGCCGTGCTCGTCATGCGCAGCGCGTCGATCACCACCGCCGCCGCGCCCGCGAGCAGCGCGCCGCGCGTCTCCAGCGGCGTCATGAACAGCGAAATCCGCAAAGGTATCCCCTCTTTCCTCTCCTGTACGCACGATTATACCACTTCTTTCACGGGCAGACAAACCCCGCCGCGAGGCACCCCGCCGCCCAGGCCAGCAGCGCCGCGGGCACCGCGTAGCGCGAGCGCTTCGCCCCCGCCGCGCCCATGTACAGCGCCAGAATGTAGAAGATCGTGTCGTTTGCGCCCACGACGACGGAGGCCACCCGCCCGGCGCGGCTGTCCGGCCCGCAGGCGGAAAGCACGCCCTCCAGCATGCCCAGCGACCCCGAGCCCGAAAAGGGGCGCAGCAGCATCAGCGGCGCGACCTCCGCGGGCAGGCGCAGATGCGAAAGCGCGGGCGTGAGCAGCCGCGAGAGCGCGTCCATCGCGCCCGACGATTGCAGCATGGCCGCCGCGGGCAGGATGGCGATCAGGAACGGGGCGATGGAGGCGGCGGTTTTGAGCCCCTCCTTCGCGCCGCGCACGAACACGTCGTACACCGGCACGCGCCGCCACACGCCCAGCAGCACGACGACCGCCGCCAGCAGCGGCACCACCTTATCGCCCATGCGCCGCCCCTCCCCGCGCAAACAGCTTGCAAAAGAAAATGCCCGTGGCCGTGGACACGGCCGTCGCGATCAGCGTGGGCAGCACGATGGAGGCGGGCGCGGCGCTGCCCGCCGCCGAGCGCAGCGCGACCACGCTGGTGGGAAAGAGCTGCACGCTCGACGCGTTCAGCACCATGAACATGCACATCGCGTCCGTCGCCGCGTCGTCCGCGCGCGAGCGGCCCAGCGCCTCCATCGCGCGGATGCCCATGGGCGTGGCGGCGTTGCCCAGGCCCAGCATGTTCGCCGCGATGTTCACGCTCATCGCCTGCGCCGCCTCGCCCTGCGGATCGACGCCCGGGAAGAGGAAGGCGAGCGGACGCCTGAGCAGCCGCTGCAAAAGGCGCATGGCCCCGCTCTCGCGGACGATTTCGAGCAGCCCCGTGAACAGCGCGAAGCTGCCCGCCATGCGGATCGATAGCTGCACCGCCTCCACCGCCGAGCGCGTCATCGCGTCCCCGCCGTCCCCCGCGCCCAGCACGGCCGCGCAGCCGCCCACGACCAAAATAGCCCAAATCGCGTTCATCATCGAAGCAGCCCCCGATTTTTACTAAAATGAAAGGCAAAGTTAGAAAATGGCATAATTCACGGTTGACATTCTGCGTTCGTTCCTTTACAATATGGCTATAATGTGTTTGTTATACCACATTATCTATTTTTATTTTGTAAAGGGAGGAAGTACTCATGAAGTCTACCGGTGTCGTCCGCAAGGTGGATGAACTGGGTCGCATCGTGGTTCCCATCGAGCTGCGACGGACGATGGATATCGCCGTCAAGGACACGCTCGAAATCTTTGTGGAAGGCGACCAAATTGTCCTGAAAAAGTACCACCCAGCTTGCATATTCTGCGAGAATGTCAAGGATGTCATCTCCTACAAGGGCAAAATGGTCTGCAAGGATTGCCTGCGCGAGCTCAAGAACCAATCGATCTAAATCATACGCATCGATCGTCGCTTCGGCGGCGATTTTTCCTTTCCCCGCAACACCATTCAGATCATATGGTTCCCCCACATGATATATTCTTCTTTTTCGCCACCACAGGATGTGTTCATCCGCATTTTAGTAAAACTTTTCTTTATCGATTGCTTTTTTACTCCGTAATTGGTATAATTTCTGCAAACGGCGTTGTACGCATGCCGTGCGGCGCCGTGTTTGTCAAAAATAAAACAAAGCGCGCCTTTTGCCGTTCAGGCGCGTGCCAGGGGGATTTATTCCATGGCTACGCTCAAGCAGATCGCGGAAATCGCGGGCGTCTCGCTGTCCACGGTATCCCGCATTCTCAACGGCGACCCACGCCTGTCCGTTTCCGCCAGGACGCGCGAACGCGTGCAAAGCGCCGCCGACCAGCTTGGTTACCTGCCCAAGCACCCCTTTGCGCCCACGGGCCCCTGCATGATCGGGGTCGTCAAGGGGTTCAGCAGCTATGCCGCCATCGCGACGACGCACCATCTGGCGCTCGCCCGGACGATCGAGGGGGCGATGCAAAGGGCGGGGCTGCCCAAGCTGACCCTCAGCGGGGACAGCCCGGCGCAGCCGGTGGACGCGCTGATCGCCTTCGGCGCGTTTTCCCCGCAGCGCGTGAAGGTCATGCGCCAGTGGACGCCGCACATCCTCTTCATCGACAGCAACCCAGAGCCAAACGCCTTCGACGCGGTGATGCTGGGCTACGGATGGCTGGCGGAGGACGTGCTGGACTACCTGTTCGAGCTGGGGCACCGGCGCGTCGCCTACGTCGGCGCGCGGGACACGATGTGCGACTGCGTGCTGCCGGACCCGATGGTGCGCCCCTTCGTGTCCGGCATGACGCAGCGCGGCTGCTTCCGCCCGGAGTACGTGCACGAGGGCTCGTTCACGCCGGAGGCCGCCTACGAGCAGACGGCCGCGCTGCTGAGCCTCGAAAAGCCGCCCACCGCGATCCTCTACGCCAGCGACGCCATGGCGATCGGCGGCTACCGCGCCATCACGGAGCGCTCGCTCACCGTCGGCCGCGACGTGAGCGTGATCGGCCGGGGCGACGTCTCCACCGCCTCCTTCGTGACGCCCGCGCTCACGTCGGTGCACATCCCGCTCTCCTTTGCCGCGGACAGCGTCATCGCGCTGCTGCGCACGCGCCTGAGCGAGGGCCGCCGCTCGCCGCTCACGCTGTGCGTGCCCATGTCGCTCATCCGGCGCGACAGCTGCGGCCCGGCCCCCGCCGAGTAAGCAGGACATGAAATCCCCGCCGCCTCCGGCAAACAGTCGGAGACGGCGGGGATTTTTGCTGTGCCCTGCCTGAAGCGGGGCCTGTGGGTTATAAGATATTCTCCCGGCAAGGCATCGCCTGCTGGGCCCCCGGACGGGCGACCGCCCAGGCAGCGGCGCGCTGCGCGATAGCGATGGCCTCCTCCAGGGCGCGCCCCTCCGCGAGCATCGCGCACAGCGCGCCCAGGAAGGTGTCGCCCGCGCCCGTCGTATCCACCGCGCGCACCGGCGTGCAGGGGAAGCGGCGCACGCCCTCCGCCGTCGCCAGGCAGCAGCCCTTGTCGCCCAGCGTCATAAGGATGCGCCGCACGCCCTTTTCCCGCGCGTAGCCGGGCAGGGCGTCCAGGTCGAGCGCGCCGGGAAGCAGCGCCTCCATCTCCGTCTCGTTGGGCACGAGCAGGTCGAGCCCGCGCAGCACGCTATCCGGCACCGGGCAGGCGGGCGAGGGGTTCAGCACCGTGAAGACGCCGAGCTCGCGGCAGCGGCGCAGCGCCTGCCAGGCGGTCTCATGGGGAATCTCGAGCTGCACGACGCACATCTCCGCCGCGCGCAGGCAGGCGTCCGCCTCCGCGAGCGCCCGCGCGTCCACGCAGGCGTTCGCGCCCGCATGCACGACGATGTTGTTCTCGCCCGCGTCCGACACGCAGATGAAGGCCGTGCCCGTGGGCTCCCCGCAGCGCCCCACGAAGGCGGTATCGACGCCCGCGCCCGCCAGCGAGCGGCGCAGCGCCTCGCCGTCCGCGTCGTCGCCCGTCAGGCCGATCATGCTCACGCCGGCCCCCATCTTCGCCGCGGCCACCGCCTGGTTGCCGCCCTTGCCGCCGGGGTTCTTCGCGACGCCCTGCGCCAGGATCGTCTCGCCCGGGGCCGGGATATGCGCCACCCGGTAGCTCACGTCCATGTTGAGGCTTCCCACCACCGCTATCTTGCCCATCGTCTTTCCTTCCTTTTATGCGAGCCCGCGCACGCGCAGGCTGTGAAATGCGCAATGTCCCTTTAAGACGCCCACGCCCACCGCGCCCGTGAGGTAGGGCGCGTCCTCATCCGCAAAGGAGAAGAGCTCCCGCCCGCCCGAAAGCGCGGTCAGCCGGTTTCCCTTCGCGCGCAGCGTCAGGGTGTGCGTCTCGCCCGCGCGCCAGGGGTAGGCCGTCTCCGCCAGGCAGCGGTAGGCGCCGTCCTCGTTTTTCAGGAGGCAAAGCCTGTCCCCCTCGCAAAGGCGCAGCGCGTAGCATCGGCCCGCGCCCTGCACGCGCGCCATGAACTGGTGCGCGCCGCCCACGACCGGGGTGAGCGCCGCCGTGACCTCCACGTCCCGGAAGGCCGCGTCGCCGGTGTAGGCCTCAGCGCGGTCCGCGCCGGAACCGTGCAGCGCCCCGTCCTCCAGGTACCACAGGCCCTTGTAGCGCGTCATCTGGCTGATCTCTCTGTGCATGGCGTGCCAGAACTCCTCGCGCTCCCGCTCAAAGTCGAGCAGGTAGTCGGGCCCGCCCGAAAAGTCCACGTCGCAAAGGCTCGCGATCAGGTCGCCGCGCCCGCCGCCGGCCCGCTCGAAGAGCACGCCCGCGCGCTCGATGCACGCGCCCTCCAGGGCCGGGATGTCGAGCGAAAGCGCCTGCCACGCGCCCTTTTCGAGCCTGACCCGCTCGCCGCACACGCGCCGCCCCGTGTTGCCGTCGAGGACGTAGCAGCAGGCCGTGAAGGCGTCCGCCGCCTCGTCCAGCAGGACGCGCGCGCGCAGGTGCTGGCCCGGGTAGAGGATGGGCGAAAACGCCGGGTCGTAGCGGCTGTCCGTAAAGTCCTTCGGGCGGTAATACGTCTTGTGGTAGACCTCCACGTCCTCGCGCTCCAGACCGTCCGCCCAGACGCGCAGGCAGCCCTCGCCCCCCTCGAGGCGGCGGTTGTCCGCGCGGCAGGCGCGCGCGCCCTCCACGCGGAAGCTGTGGGTGGAGCCCGGCAGCGCGAAGTGAAAGCGCGCGGCCTCGCCCCGCAGGATCTTCGCGTAGCGCGCCGGGTACGGCTCGCCCGCCAGTCGGTAGGCGATGCGCGCCATGAAGAAGACCGCGTCCGGCACGTCCATGATGTTCAGGCTGCCCATGACGCTCGAGCAGGCGAGGAAGTCGTGGATGGGCCTGAGCCACTTCTCGTAGTCGATGCCTTCCAGCCCGCACAGCACGCCCATGATCGCCCCGACGTTGCCGGTGGTGCAGTCCGTATCCCAGCCGCACATGTTGCAGATGCCGATCGTCCGCGTGAAGTCGCCCCCGCCGTAGAGCATGGAGAGCACCATCACCGCGGAATTGGGAAGGATGTGGCAGTTGCCCGGGTAGCGGTCGTAGCCGTAGTTGGCAAAGACGAAGTCGAAGCACGCGCGCCAGTCCTCCGGGTGCGCATCGTAAAAGGCGATGACGTCCCGCGCCATGCGGGCGTATTCGCAGTCCTGCGCGATGACGGAAAGGCCGCGCTCGACGACGGCGCGAATGTCCCGCTCCGTGAACGCCGCCGCGATGCAGGCGGCCACGAACTGCCCGCCGTAGATGCCCTCGCCGTCGTGCGAGACGCTCGCGGCCTTGCGCGCAAAGCGCGCGGCGCGCTCCGGCTCGCCGGGGTTGACGAGGCCCCAGGTGTCGATGAAGATCTGCCCGCCGATCTGCTCCGCGACCGCCGCGCCGTTCTGGGCGATGGAGCCGGAGCGCGGCGCGGGGATGCCCGCGCACAGGTTCAGGAAGGCCGTGTGCTCGGTGGAAACGCCGTAGCCGCCCCACCAGTAAAAGCCGTGCTCGTAGGGCGTGTAGTTGAGCCAGGTCTTGCCGATCTGCTCGGCCGTGAGCTCCTCGGAGCAGCAGAAGTCCTCCATCGCCCGCAGGAAGAACATCGGGCCGTTGGTGTCGTCGTCCGCGGCGAAGTCGTCGTAATCGACGATGTAGTCATAGACCTCGTCGCCCAGAACGCGGCGAATCTTTTCGTAGCTCCAGCCCTCGATGGGCGCGCCCAGGCGCACGCCCGCGATCTTGCCCAGCCATCCGGCGTAGCAGCGCTCGACGTAATCAGACGGGATCGGCATACAGGTACCTCCTTTAAATCAGCCCTTCAGGCCGCTCGTGACGATGCCTTCGATGAAATACTTCTGTGCGAAGAAGAAGACGCACATGATCGGCAGGATCGTGATGACCGCGCCGCACATCATGCAGCTCCACAGCGAGGTATACTGCCCCTTGAACTTGGAAAGCCCCAGCGAGAGCGTCCACAGCGCCTTGTCGTTGAGGAAGAGCAGGGGGCGCAAAAAGTCGTTCCACGTGCCCATGAAGATAAAGAGCGTCAGGGTGACCAGCGCGGGCTTGGAATTCTTGATGACGACCTCCCAGAAGATGCGCGGATAGCCGCAGCCGTCGATCTTGGCCGCATCCTCCAACTCCGTGGGGATCGAAAGGAAAAACTGCCTGAGCATGAACACCCCGAAGACGCTGAACAGCCCGGGAACGATCAGGGAGATCAGCGAGTCCATCCAGCCCAGCGTCTTGACGATCTTGAACATCGGGATCATCGTCACCTGAAAGGGCAGCATCATCGTGCTCAGGTATACGACGAACATCACGTCGCGCCCCCGAAAGCGCAGGCGCGCGAAGGCGTAGGCCGCCATCGAGGCCACGACGAGCTGGCCGAGGATGGTCGCGGCCGTCACGAGCGTCGTGTTGAAAAAATACGTCCCCCACGGCGCGGTCTGCATCGTGGTCAGGTAGTTTTCCGGATGCCACGCCCGCGGTATCCAGGTGACGGGCACGGTCAGAATCTCCGCGTCGCTCTTAAACGAGCTGAGGATCATCCAGACGAAGGGCAGCAGCATCAGAAAGCTGAAGAAGAGCAGAAAGAGATGCGTGATCGTATGAACGGCAAGCCTGCGCGTCCTCGCGCTGCGCATACGCGCTTCTTTGGATACGGCGACGGTCATTTCTGTCTCCCCCCTCAGTTTTTCTCATCCCGGCTGACGCGCAGCTGCAGGATGCTGATGACCAGGATGATGGCGAACATGATGTAGGCGATCGCGGAGGCGTAGCCCAGCTTCCAGTACTGAAAGGCGTTCGCGTAGATCAGGTAGCTGAGCGTCTGCGTGGCCTTGGCCGGGCCGCCGCTGGTCAGCATGTAAATCTGATCGAACGCCTGAAACGAGGAAATCGTATTGTTGATGAGCACGAACGTCAGCGTCGCGCGCATCATGGGCAGGGTGATGCGGAAAAACTTCGTCGCGGCGCCCGCGCCGTCGATGTCCGCCGCCTCGTACAGCTGCGGATCCACGCCCGTCAGACCCGCCAGGAAGATGACGATGGTGACGCCGATGCCCTTCCAGACGGAGACGAAGATGACGCACGGCATCGCCTGCGCGGTGGAGGCAAAAAAGCCCTGCGCCGGCACGCCGAAGAAGCCCAGGATCTGGTTGACGACGCCGTAATCCTTGTTGAACATCTGCTGAAAGACGACGGCAATCGCCACCATGGAGACGATGGACGGAATAAAGAAGCACGCGCGGTAGATCACCTTGCCGCGGATCTTCTGGTTGAGCACGACCGCGACGAAGAGCGCCAGGAAGCACCCGACCGGCACCGTGCCGATCGCGAAGTACAGCGTATGCCAGAGCGACTCGATGAACTCCTTGTTGCCCAGCAGCTTCGTGTAGTTCTTCAGGCCGATGAACTTCATGGCGGTCACGCCGTCGTACTTGGTGAAGCTGTAGACCAGCGACATGACCACCGGGATCAGCGTAAATACCAGAAAGCCCACGAGGGTCGGCAGCAGGAAGACCGCCCCCCACAGGCCCTCGCCGCCCAGCGCCCTGCGGCCGCGGGAAAGACGTGCCGGCTTGACCATGCTTTACACTCCTTTTTCTTGGCGAAGGGGAAAGGAGCGCGCGCCGGACAGCGCGCGCCCTTCGGCATTGTGTCAAACAGCCGTCATCCCTCGATGGCTTCCTTTAAAATTTCCACCGCCTCTTCGTTAAAGTTGTCCAGCGCCTCCTGCGGCGTCTGCTCCCCGAGAATCATGGATTGCAGCTGCGCGGTCAGCAGGTTGTTGACCTCGTCCTCGCACAGGGAGAAGCTGTCCTGAATCTCGATAAACGGCACGGAATCGACGAAGTTCTTCACGCTTTCCGGGAACCTGCTGTCGATGATCATCTGGTTGGCCTCGTCGTCCTGCGCGCCCGGCAGCGCCATGTTGTACTTGGCGACGATCTTCTGCCCCTCGTGGCCCACGAAGAACTTGAGCACATCCCACGCCGCTTCCTTGTTCTTCGAGCCGGAGTAGATGCCCCAGTTCAGGATGCCCGCGCGCGTGGTGCGGCTGCCGTCCTGGCTCAGGGGGCTCATCACGACGTCCCAGCTAAAGGTCAGCGGGTCGTCCTTGTAGGGCGGAAGGCTCCACAGGCCGGAGGCTTCCATGGCGACCTGCTGGTTGCGGAACATCTCGCTGAAGCCCTTGCCCATGGCCGTCTGCTCGGCCGGGTCGGGGCAGATATGCTCCACGGCCACGGCGTTGTTCAGCCACTCGAACGCGGCCAGCGCCTTGTCGTAGTTTTCCGGCTGCGCGGTCCAGATGCCCTGCATGTCGTCGGTGTAGATTTCCACGCCCATGCGGCTGAGCTGCTGGAGGAACTTGTCCGCCCAGGCCATGATGTTTTCGGCGTAGACCAGCTCGTCCGGGTGCGCCAGCTTCCTGCACGTCTCGTACCACTGGTCGAACGTCCAGTCGTTGGTCGGGTATTCGACGCCATAGCGGTCGAACAGGTCCTTGTTGTAGTAGATGACGTACGGGGAAACCTCCTGCGGCAGGGCGTACAGCTCCCCTTCGTAGGTGAGCGGCGCGAGCAGGCTGTCGTAGAAGTAGTCCAGGTAGCCCTCGCCCTCCGCCTCGATGTACTGCGTCAGGGGCTCAAGCACGCCGCGCGTGGTGTAGGTGTAGATGTTTTCGTTCATGTAGAGGATGTCGGGCGCCTCGCCGGAGCTGATGAGCGCCATGGTCTTGACGACGCGGTCGTCGCCCAGGTCGATCCACTTGATTTCCACATCGGGGTGCAGTTCCATGTAAAGGTTCGCGGTTTCCTCGCGCAGCGCGATCTCGGATACGCTGCCGGAGACGGCCATTCTGACGACCGTCTTTTCCTCCGCCAGGCCCGTGGTCAGGCACAGGGTAAGCAAAATGCACAGCGCGGTCACACAACAAAGCAGCTTTTTCATCATCGTTAACCTCCATTTGTTTGTCTCGTCGAAACGGTTCGTACCAGCGGGGTCCTTTCGCCTGTCTGTCCCTCCTTCTGTACATTTCAGGACGAGCCTCCGCTGCGAGACAAAGGAAGTTAGCTGCCGCGTAAAATCCACTTATGGGAAACATCGTAAGATGTCCAAAAAAGTACCCTTTTCTAGTCAAAGGCGGGGCTGCCGGTCGAGGCGCGCACGACCAGCTCGTGCGCGATCTCCGACTCGCGCGCCGCGCCCGCATAGCTGCCGTCTATGCGCTCAAAGAGCATCCGCACGCCCTCGCGCGCAAACGCCGCGCTGTCGTTCGTCACCGTCGTAAGCCGCGGGCTCGCCGTGCGCGCATAGGGGATGTCGTCCATCCCGCTGACGGACACGTCCTGCGGGATGCGAAGGCCGCGCTCCTGCAGCGCATCCATCACGCCCAGGGCGATCAGGTCGTTTGCGCAGCAGATCGCGCTCGGGCGCTCCGCGAGCGCCGAAAAGTAGCACCCGGCCTTATAGCCGTCCGCCTGTGAAAAGCCCATCTCGAAGACGGCCTCCTCCGGGGCGGCCAGCCCCGCCTCACGCATCGCGCGCTCGTAGCCGCCGCGCCGGTTCAGGCCGATGACCGAACCGGGCAGGCCGCCCGCAAAGGCGATGCGCCGGTGCCCCAGATCGATCAGGTGGCGCGCCGCCAGGTAGGTTCCGCCGACGCGCGCGACGTGCACCGCGTCAAAGGGGCTCTCCACGTACGAGTTGAGGCCCACGACCGGGATGCCGCTTTCCGTCAGCGCGGCGGTCACGCGGGGCTTCGCGTCGATGGAGGCAAAGAGAATCCCGCCGGCGTACATCTGCCGCGCGAGCCGGATCGAGGCTTCCTCCTCCTCCGGGCGTTCGTTTGTGTTGTACAGCGCCATGGCGTAGCCCCTTTCCCCGCAGAGCCGCTGCACGTGCTGCGCCAGGCTCGAATAAAAGGGGTTGCAGATGTCGGGAACGACCAGCAGCACGATTTTGCCGCGGCGCGTCTTGAGGCTGCTGGCGGCCATGCTGGGCGTATAGCCCGTCTCCCGGACCGCCAGCGCGATGCGCCGCCCCGTTTCCTCCTCGACGTATCCCGAACGGTTCAAATACCGGGACACGGTAGCGATTGATACGCCCGCATGGCGGGCGACGTCCCGAATCGTGGTCTTCCTGTCCATCATGCTCATGGCGATCTCCCGACGATATAAAAACGTTTACATATCCGTTTTTTCCATTATATCCGCCAGCAGATCCATTGTCAATATATCCTCGAATTATTCTCCCTATTTTCGCCAAGTTGTCCTTCTTTCAAAACCCCACGGCGCATTTCAAGGTGTTTTTCCCAGGTTTATTTTTGAGGGCAATTGTGAAATCGTTTTCTTCCCGCTTCAAGCAGCCCGCCGCCGGGCGCAAAAAGCGGCGGAGGCCTTCGCCTCCGCCGCAGGGCCGGATCACGGCTGTTCTTCCGCGGGGTTTACATGCACCATGCAGTGCTTGACCTGGGCGAATGCCCGTTCCACCGCGTCATGAACGTGCTCGGCAATCTCGTGGGCCTGGGCCAGGGACAGATCGGCGTCCGTCGCGATTTCCAGTTCCACATAAAATTTGTCTCCAAAGATACGGGTGCTCAGCCGGTCGATGCGCAGCACCTGTTCGTCGGCGAGCACGATGTCGCGCAGCGCCTGCACGGTCGCGTCGTCGCAGGAGCGGTCCGTCATCTTGGAAACCGCATCCCGAAAAATATCCACCGCGGCCTTGACGATGAAGACGCAAATCACCACGCTGGCGACGGGGTCGAGAATGGGCAGGCCTATGCGGGCGCCCAATATCCCAATGAAGCTGCCGACGGAGGAAAGCGCGTCGGAACGATGGTGCCACGCGTCGGCCATAAGCGCGCCGGAGCCCGTTTCCTTGGCGGCGGCGCGGGTATACCAGTACATGGCCTCCTTCACGACGATGGAAACGACGGCGGCCACAAGCGCCAGCCCGCCGGGCGCCGCAAGCGCGGAGCCGCCCGCCCTGATCTTCTCCACCCCGGCCCAGCCAATGCCCAGGCCGGTGAGCCCCAGAAGAACCGACAGAAGGATCGCCGCCACACATTCCAGCCGTTCGTGGCCGTATGGATGCTCCTTGTCGGACGCCTTGTTCGCAAGCTTGACCCCCGCCATGACCACAAAGGTGGTCATCACGTCGGACGCCGAGTGCACGGCGTCCGAAACCATCGCCCCCGAATGGGAAAGCAGTCCGGCCGCCAGCTTGAAGACGCTCAGTGCGACGTTCTGGATCAGGGTGACGAGCGACACGTGCATAGCTACCTGTTCGCGGGTACGCTGCTTCATCGTTGTTACCTCCCTATTTAGAAATCGCTCTTCGGCGCCCCTTTCAAGCGTGTGCAGACCCGGCGAAGGGTAAAAAAATACACCCGCAGGACACACCGACTGTCCCGCGGATGCCGTACATCCGCTGCCGAAAACGGCCCGGCCTGCGGACCCGAAGCCCGCCGCCTGTTCAGTTTGTACCGCTATGATCGACTCCCCGAGGGGCGCGATGCAGTGCAAAGAGATGCGTGCATTTTAACATATGCGGCTCGGCCCGTCAAGGTTCACGCGCATTCAAATTCCCGCGCGGCGGACAGCAAATTTATTTTTACCATTATCAAAATGAATTTGATTTTTTGATGTCGCGGTAGTATAATCATTTTCAGGAACCCGTCCGCGCAATGCGCCCTGCACCTTTGCGGGCAAATCGCGCGCGCCGCCTCGGGGCAGGCGATGGGTCCTGAAAAAAAGAGGCGCCATACCCCGCCGTCCTTGCGGGGCATGGCGGGATCGGGGTGAAAACAGGATGGAAGCACAGCCGGAACGGCTCGCCGCGTGGCTGGACGATCAAATTGCCGCCTGCCAAGCGCGGCAAAAATCGCTGTTGTCGGACGACCGCGGCGACGAGGCGGTCTTTGAAAAGGTCCGGACAAACGTCTACGACATCTGCCGAACCCTCCTTGCGGTCGCGGCGAGGACCTGCGAGGGGGAGGCGGCGGGGCGCTTTTTCCTTCTCAAAACCGGACAAATCAGGGAGAGCTGGGCGGCGGCCCGCTACAAGGCGATGCGGCATGAGGACGCGGAGAAATTGCTGATCGAAAACATCAAGCTCGATACGCTTCGGGAAATCGAGTCGCAATTTTCAAATATTGAGGAGAGGACAAGATGAACGAGGCAGCGGCCCTCCGCCTGTTCAAGTGCCTGTCCGACAAATCGCGGCTGCAGATTTTAAAATCGCTCGCGATCGAGGACATGTACGTGGAACGACTGGCGGAGCGATTGGGCATTTCGGCCCCCACGGTGTCGTTCCATCTGAAAAAGCTCTCCGACGCCGGGGCCGTAACCGCGTATAAGCGCCAGTACTATACGATGTATTCGCTGAACAGGAACGTGTTTGAAACGCGCATCCTGGATATTTTGCAGGAGGAATCCGACGAGATCGGGTTGCAGCAGCAGCGGGACGCCGAATACAGGCAAAAGGTGATCGACGCGTTCTTCGAGTACGGAAAGCTGAAGTCGATCCCCGCCCAGCAGAAAAAGAAGCGCATCGTCTTGGAAGTGCTCGTACAGGCGTTTGAGCAGGACAGGCTCTACTCGGAGCGGGAGGTAAACCTCCTCCTCGCCGACTTTCACGACGACTTCTGCACCCTGCGCCGGGACATGGTAGGAGAACAGCTTTTAAACCGCAGCGCCAAAGGATATTGGCGCGCCAAAACAGACGGATCGGAGAAAGAAAGATGGTAATCGGAATAATCGGCGAAAGCTGCACCGGGAAATCCACCCTTGCGGACCAGCTAAAGCGGGCGCTTCAAGCGCAGGTCTTCACAGGCAAGGACTATCTGCGCCTCGCCAAAGGCGAGGCCCTCGCGCAAAACCTCTTCCGAAAGAAACTGGAGGAGGCCGCGCCGGACGAGCATATCCTCTATGTCGTCTCCGAAGCGGAGCATTTGCAGCTGCTTCCGGAAAACGCAATCCGCATCCTTGTGACCGCGGACCTGGAAACCATCAAGGAGCGCTTCGCCCGCCGCATGGGCGGGAACATGCCCGCCCCCGTCGCCGCGATGCTCGAAGGGAAGCACGGATGCTTTGACGGCGTGGCGCACGACCTTCACCTCGTCTCGGGGCAATTTGATCCGGACGAGGTGTGCGCCCGCGTCGAGCGGATGATCGCTGACGCGCTCGGGGCGCGCTGAGGCGTCCCGTCTGCCGATCGCGAAAAGGCCGTTCCCACGGAACGGCCTTCGCGAAGAGCTGTGTTATCTTCTGCCCCGGGGGCGCGTGGCGAACGTGGGCTGCGCGGGCTGGGCGGACTGGGCGCCGTTCTGCACGGTCTGCGGGCGCATGCCGGGCAGATAGAAGGTGACGAACTTGATCGAAAAGATGTCGCACACCACGTAGGTGCGGGAGGCCTCCTCGAACAGCACCAGAAAACCCGTGCCCACGGTATAGAGCACGCCGCTGCGCAACACCAGGTTCTGGGTGCCGATGAGAAACTCGCACACGACGAAGTTTCCGACGTTATCGGCCAGAATCTGCTGGATCGAGCCCTGCAGACCGGGCGCGTCGAAGTTTTCCTGCGCCGGCACGTTGAAGTCCATGTCGCTGGACAGGTCCGTGCGCGGCGCGTTTCCCGTTGTCGTTCCATTCTGCTGCATAACCATTCCTCCTCGTCATTTCAGGAAGCCCCGGCTTCCTCAGGTCTGGGCATAGGCGTCGGTCGGGCTGTAAAAGCAGTGGTCGCCGATGCGCAGCGTAAACGCGCCCACGCTCGACGGGAAGTTCGGCCGGCACGTGGCGGAGTATGGATTGAAAAACCACAGCGCGAAGCCCAGGCCCGCCAGCCGGTTGCCCGCGATGGCCCAGTTCGCGATGTCGTAGTGAATCTGCTCCGGGCGCATGTTGTAGATGTTCTGCAAATTCTGCCGTCCCCCGAGCGTCGTGCGCGCGCAGTTGAACTGTCCGGTCTGATAGACCGCGTCGCGGATCGTATTCACGAGCCGGCCGTACTCCCCATAGGTGATGTTCACGCGGTTCATGATGACGCCGGCGACGCCCTTCATGCCGTTTTCGCCCTCACCGCCCGCCTCGCACTGAATGGTACGCGCCAATAATTCCAGGTCCGTCATGCCTTTCCCGCCTTTCCCTCTCTTCACGGGGATTGTACGCGGGCGCGCGCCGCCGTAGTACGCCCAAAAAACAAAAGGACGGGCCTGCGCCCGTCCTTAAATTGCCGAAATTGCCGAAAATTCTTTACGCCGTCACGCGCCTGCCGTCGATGAACACGGCCACGACCTTCGTGGCGATCTCAAAGGGCGAGCCGTCCGTCACGACCACGTCCGCGTCCTTGCCCACCGAAAGAGAGCCCAGCCGGTCCGCCACGCCGATGTGGCGCGCGGGGTTGATCGTGATCGCGCGCAGCGCCTCGAACGGGTCCATGCCCGACTGCACCGCAAAGCCCGCGCACAGCGGCAGGTACTTTTGCGGGATGACCGGCGAATCGGTGATGATGGACACCTCGCAGCCCGCCCGGCTCAGGATGCCCGGCGTCTCCCAAGTCTTGTTGCGCAGCTCGAACTTCGTCGCGTGGCCGAGCGAGGGTCCGACCGCCAAGGGCACGTGCTCCGCCGCCAGCTCCTCCGCCACGAGGTGGCCCTCGGTGCAGTGCTCCAGCGTGATCTTGACCCCGAACTCCCGGGCGATGCGAAGCGCGGTGAACAGGTCGTCCGCCTGGTGCGCGTGCGCCTTGAGCGGCATTTCGCCCCGGATGACGGGCAGCAGCGCGTTGAGCTTCATGTCAAAGGGCGGCAGCTTGTCTTCGTCGTCCCCCGCCGCGCGGATTTTGCGGTCGTACTCGCGGGCCTTGAAGAGCATCTCGCGCAGCTTCGCCGCCGTGGACATGCGGCAGGAGTTGCCCTTATCCCGGTAGCAGCGCTTGGGGTTTTCACCGAAGGCGCACTTCATGGCAACCTCCGCCTTGACGAGCATGTTCTCCACGCGAAGGCCCCAGGGCTTGATCGCCGCGAAGGTGCCGCCCAGCACGTTGGCGCTGCCTGGGCCGACGCACATGCAGGTGACGCCCGCCTCGCGCGCTTCCTTCAGGGCGAAGTCCATGGGCTGAATGGCGTCGATGGCGCGAAGCTGCGGCGAGAGGATGTCGCCCATCTCGTTGTAGTCCTGGCCCTCGTAGCCGATGCCGTAGCCGTCCAGGCCGCTGTGGCCGTGCGCCTCCACGAAGCCGGGATACACCTGAAGGCCCGCGGCGTCGAAGACCTCCGCCCCCTCGCAGGAAATGCCGGGCGCGATGCGCTCGATCTTACCCGCCTGAATCAGCACGTCCGCAGCGTAGGGCTCGCGCCGCACCGCGTCGTGCACCATGCCTCCCCGAATCAGCAGCACAGAAGATCACATCCTTTGATTTCACGTTTTCGTCCATTGTAGCACGGCGCGCGCAGCCGCACAAGCGCGTTTTGCCCTCCGCCGCGCCGCGCGCGGACAGTTTCTCAAAAAAAGAAACCAAAAGGGCTTGACAATTTGTTGCCATGCCTGTATCCTAAGTTACGTTGGCTTCAAAAAGCCGCATAAGTTCTTTCAGAAAAGGAGGCGGATGAAATGTTCGGTTTTGCAAAGGTTCGTCTGTTCGCAATCGCAAATCGCACGCTCGAAATTTCCGTGCCTGCACGTGTTTCGTCCGCCATGAAAGCGCCGTAACGCCGTTTACGCGCATCTTTCGGGTTGTTCGGGGCACCTCTGCACGCGCAGAGGCGCCCCTTTTTTGTTCGATATACGCCGGGCGCGCAGGCGCTTTGGCGGGCTTCCGTGCCGGCGGCGCGGAGCTTGAAAGGAGGAGAAGACCATGGAACCTACCAAGTACCCCAAGGCCGCGTTCATCCTGCGCTTTTTGAAGGGGCAAAAGCGCCTGTTCGCGCTCGCGCTCGCCTGCTCGATGCTCTGCATCGTCCTAAACGCGCTGACCCCGCAGATCATCAAGATCGCGGTGGACTGCGTGCTGGGCGACGCACCCCTGCCGCAGGGCCTGGGCTTCCTGTCCGGGCTGCTGAAAAGCGGAACCGGCCGGGCGCTGTTGGCCGCCGCCGTGCTGCTGGGCGCGGTCGCGGCGGTCAGCGGGCTTTCCAACTACGTGAGCCGCATGTCGCTGGCCAAGGGCTCCGAAAACTTCATCAAGGGCATGCGCGACGCGCTCTTTGCCCACATCCAGCGCCTGCCCTTTGAATGGCACGTGCGCCATCAGACGGGCGAGATCATCCAGCGCTGCACCTCCGACGTGGAGGTCGTGCGTTCCTTCGTCGTGAACCAGCTCATCGAGGTGTTCCGAACGGTCTTCCTCGTCGGCTTCTCGCTGTGCCTGATGCTCTCCATGAACGTGAAGCTCTCGCTGATCGCGATCGTGTTCCTGCCCATCATCATGGCGTACTCGATGATCTTCTACACGCGCATCGCGCGCCGCTTCCGCACGGCGGACGAGGCGGAAGGCGAGCTGACGAGCGTGGTGCAGGAAAACCTGACGGGCGTGCGCGTGGTGCGCGCGTTCGGCCGCGAGCGCTACGAGGTGGAGCGCTTCGACGAGAAGAACAACAACTTCTCCTCGCTGTGGATCCGGCTCGGCCGCCTGCTCTCCTATTACTGGTGCATCGGGGACTTCATCACCGGGCTTCAGATCATCACGGTCGTGTGCGTGGGCACGTACCTGGCGGTGCAGGGCGAAATCACGCTGGGCACGTTCCTCGCCTTCGTCAGCTACAACCAGACGCTGGTCTGGCCGGTGCGCGGCCTGGGCCGCATCCTCTCGGAGATGAGCAAGGCGGGCGTCTCCATCGAGCGCGTGCAGTACATCCTCTCCGCCAAAAAGGAGGAGGAGCCGCAGACCGCCGTGAAAGCGCCGCTTTCCGGCGACATTCGCTTTGAAAACGTGAGCTTCCGCTACGCGGACGGGCAGGACGTGCTGCGGGACGTGTCCTTCACCGTGCCCGCGGGCACGACGCTGGGCATCCTGGGCGGCACGGGCAGCGGCAAGTCCACGCTGATGCACCTGGTCGACCGCCTGTACGACCTGCCCGAGGGCTGCGGGCGCATTACCATCGGCGGCGTAGACGTGAAGGACATCCGCCGCGACCACCTGCGCAAGAACGTCGGCCTGGTCCTGCAGGAGCCCTTCCTCTTCTCGCGCACGGTGGCGGAAAACGTCAAGTCCGCCGCGCCCGGCGCCGGGGACGAGGCCATGCACGAGGCCGCGCGCATCGCCTGCGTGGACGAGGCCATCGAGGGCTTCCCCGACGGCTACAAAACCGTGGTGGGCGAGCGCGGCGTGACGCTCTCCGGCGGGCAGAAGCAGCGCGTGGCCATCGCCCGCATGCTGATGCAGCGCGCCCCCATCATGATCTTCGACGACTCGCTCTCCGCCGTGGACGCGGAGACGGACCAGCGCATCCGCCGGCGCCTGCGCGAGCGCCTGTCCGACGCCACGGTGGTGCTGATCTCGCACCGCATCACCACGCTGATGCAGGCGGACCGCATCGTCGTGCTCGACGGCGGCCGCGTATCGCAGATGGGCACGCACGAGGAGCTGATCGCGCAGGACGGCATCTACCGGCGCATCTACGACATTCAGATGAGCGCGGACGACCGCGTGCTGCTCGAAGGGGCCGAGAACCCCGCCTAAAGGGCAGGCCCCCCTAAGGCAAAACGGGGCGCGCCCCCGAAAGGAGTGAAAAGGCCAATGGCTTTTGAAGAAACCGAATATACCGGCAAATCGTTCGAGCCGAAGATCTGGAAGCGGCTGTTTCCCTTCCTCAAGCGCTACCGCGCGCTGCTCGTGATGATCCTCGTGCTGAACCTCTACTGCGCGCTGGTGGACATCGTGAACCCCCTGCTCCAGCGCTACGCCATCGACACCTTCATCGCGGCGGGCACGACGAAGGGCCTCGCGCTGTACGCGGTCTGCTGCGTGCTCATCATCCTCTCGCAGACGCTGGCGGTGCTCGGCTTCACGCGCGGCTCGATGACGGTGGAAATGCGCCTGGGCCGCGACATGAAGCGCGAATGCTTCACGCACCTGCAGACGCTCTCCCTTTCCTATTACAACGTGACGCCCGTGGGCTACATCCTCTCGCGCGTGATGAACGACACCAACCGCATCGCGGGGCTGGTCGCCTGGAACTTCTTCGACATCGTCTGGGCGCTTTCGTACGTGCTGGGCGTCATGGCCGCCATGGCGCTGCTCAACGTGAAGCTCGCGCTGGTCGTGATGCTGATCGTGCCCGGCATCGCGGTGCTGACCGGCTTTTTCCAAAGCCGCATCCTCAAGTGGAACCGCAAGGTGCGCAAGGTGCACTCGCGCATCACCAGCGCCTACAACGAGGGCATCATGGGCGCGAAGACGAGCAAGACGCTCGTCATCGAGGACCAGAACATCGAGGAATTCAAGGAAGTGACGCAGGAGATGCGCGTGAGCGCGGTGCATGCCTCGCGCCTGTCCGCGATCTACATCCCGCTGGTGCTGTTCCTCTCCACCATGGCGACCGCCATCGTGCTGGTGCGCGGCGGACGCCTGACGATGGAAAACGGCATGATGCTGGGCACGCTCTCCGCCTTCCTCTCCTACGCCGTGGGCATCTTCGAGCCCATTCAGCAGCTCGCGCGCACGCTGTCCGACTTCATCAGCGTACAGGCGAACATCGAGCGCGTGACCGGGCTGCTCGACCAGCGTCCGCTGGTCGTGGATAAGCCGGAGGTCGTGCAAAAGTACGGCGACTGCTTTACCCCCAAGCCCGAGAACTGGGAGCCCATCCGCGGCGACATCGAATTTGAGGACGTGTCCTTCCGCTACCCGGACGGCAAGGAGGACGTGCTCTCCCACTTCAACCTCAAGATCCCGGCGGGCACCACCGTCGCCATCGTCGGGGAGACGGGCGCGGGCAAGTCCACGCTGGTCAACCTCGCCTGCCGCTTCTTCGAGCCGACCGGCGGGCGCATCCTGATCGACGGGCGCGACTACCGCGAGCGCTCGCAGCTCTGGCTGCACTCCTCCATCGGCTACGTGCTGCAAAACCCGCACCTGTTCACCGGCACGGTCATGGAGAACATCCGCTACGGGCGGCTCGACGCCACCGACGAGGAGGTCATCGCCGCCGCCAAGGCCGTGTCGGCAGACACGGTGGTCGAAAAGCTCGACAAGGGCTACCTCTCCGACGTCGGCGAGGGCGGCGACCGCCTCTCCACCGGCGAAAAGCAGCTCGTCTCCTTCGCGCGCGCCGTGCTGTGCGACCCGCGCATCTTCGTGCTGGACGAGGCGACCAGCTCCATCGACACGCAGACCGAGCAGCTCATCCAGAGCGCCATCGAGCACCTGCTGGGCGGGCGCACCTCGTTCCTGATCGCGCACAGGCTTTCCACCATCCGCCACGCGGACATCATCCTCGTCGTGCAGGACGGGCACATCGTGGAGCAGGGCAAGCACGAGGAGCTCTTAAAGAAGCGCGGCTACTACCACGACCTGTACGTCAAGCAGTTCGAGCAGGAGGCGCAAAGCCGGGTGATCGGATAAGAAGCGCGCGGGGCGAAGCCGCCGGGCGCACACGCAAAACGGGGCCGCTGCGGAAATCCGCAGCGGCCCCGTTCATAACATCAACAAAGCAACGGATTGTCAGATGGGTTGCGTGAAAGGGCCCCCCATCATACGGGCTCTCTGCGCCCCCTCAGATCGCGCCGACGATCCTGTGCGGCACGTAGGGCTCCTCCAGGTAGGCGACATCCTCCGCCGTGAGGGGAACGGAGAACGCGCCCGCCGCGTCGTCCAGGTACGCGGCCTTCGTCGCGCCGACGATGGGCGCGGTCACGCCCTTTTGGAACTGCCAGGCGAGCGCCACCTGCGTCATCGTGACGCCGTACTTTTCCGCGACCTCGCTCACGCGCAGCACGATCTGGTAGTCCGTCTCCTGCGTGCCGTCGTACTTGGAGATCGCGGTCTTGTCGGTCTGGCTGCGCAGGGTGTCAGTCTTCCACGCGAGGCGGGAAAGCCTGCCCGCCGCCAGCGGGCTGTAGGGCGTGCGCGCGACGTCCATCTGCTCGCAGATCGGGATGAGCTCGCGCTCGTCCTCGCGGTAGAGCAGGTTGTAGTGGTTTTGCATCGACGTGAACGGCGTAAACCCGCCCCGCTCCGCCGCGAGCTGCAGGTTGTAAAACTGATACCCGTACATCGCGGAAGCCCCCAGCGCGCGCACCTTGCCCGCCTTCACGAGGCCGTGCAGCGCCTCCATCGTCTCCTCCACCGGCGTGCCGTAATCGAAGCGGTGGATGATGTAAAGGTCCAGGTAGTCCGTGCCCAGCCGCCTGAGCGTGCCGTCGATCTCGCGGCGGATCGCCTCCGCGCTCAGGCGCCCTTCGTTAAAGTACACCTTGGAGGCCAGCACCACCTTGTCCCGCGCGACGTTTGCGCGGATGGCCTGGCCCAGGTACTCCTCGCTCGTGCCCGCCGAGTAGGTGTTCGCCGTGTCGAAGAAATTGATGCCCAGGTCGAGCGCGTGGCGGATGATCGCCCCGCTCTCCTGCGGATTCAGCGTCCAGGCGTGCATCTTGCTCGCCGGGTCGCCAAAGCTCATGCAGCCGACGCACAGCCGCGAAACCTCGATGCCCGAATGCCCCAATTTTGCGTATTCCATAAAGGTCCTCCTTCTGCGGCCGACGCCGCCTCTGTTCTGCTTTACAGGATACACCCTGGAGCTTACTCCAGCGCAAGGGAAAAAACGCGGCTTTTTCGTAAAACGTAATATGAAATTCTCGTTTCACCGACAAAATCCGCGATTAAAAACGATATAACCGTCTTAAAGGGGCGGGACGCCGCACCCCGAAGGCGGCCTGCCGGAGCCTCCTGCCTTCGACTCCCCGTCCGCACGCTTTGAATGAAGTGGAAAATAGGGCGGAGATAGTGTACAATCTACTCAGGAAAAATCGCATGGAACCTAAAATAAATGTCCTGCACAGGAGGACAGATTTCCGCAGAATTGCCCATTTGCGCCGTGGAAGACGACCGCGCTGTCTTTGTGGCCGGCGAAAGCATCGCGTATACGGAGCAAATTCACTGGATCGACAAAGGGAAAATCCGGCCGCTTTCGCAGGGAAGCCCGACGAAGAAATTCTTTGCGGAAACGCAGGCAGGGTTTTACAGGATGGGGAGGAATGCTTGCGATGAAAAAGCTGAATTTGTGCGTCGATCTGTACGGCTGCCCCAACAGATGCAAACATTGCTGGCTGGGACAGCCGAAACATGTGAAAATGGAGGACCATGCCGATACAGATATCGTGGATTTCTTTAAACCGTATTTTGATCGGATAGCGTTTTACAGCTGGTTCAGAGAACCCGACATGACCGATCGTTATGAAGAAAGGTGGGAAATGGATCAAAAAATATCGGTCAACGCCAAGCCCCAACGGTTTGAGCTCGCCAGTTTTTACAGGCTTTGCAGAGACAGCGCATATGCCGGATTTCTCAGCAGGATCGGCGTAAAAAAAGTTCAGCTGACATTCTTCGGCATGGAAGAAATGACCGACAGATACGTTGGGAGAACGGGCGCTTTTAAGGAGCTGCTGTCCGCTACGGATATTCTGATAAATCACGGAATCGCGCCCAGGTATCAAGCGTTCCTTAACAGGGAGAACAAGGACGACATTGTCAGGCTGTTGGATTTTATCGAAGAGACAGATTTGAAAAAGAGATGCGAAACCACGGGGGTGCCGTTCGAGTTCTTTGTTCATGAAGGGTCCTGTGAGGGCGAAAACAGGAAACTATATGATATACGCATCGCAAAAGAAGAGATTCCGCGGGCGCTGATCGAATATCACATCGGATATGACCGCCTTCGCGCGGAAAAAGAGTTCTGCGAGCTGCTAAAGGACGACGCCTCCCCGTATGTCTATCATAACGAGGATGAAATTACGCTGTACATTACATCCGATTACAATGTGTATTATCATTTTACGAACCTGTCTGAAAATTGGAAAATCGGAAATATGAAGAGCGATTCCGCGGAAAGCCTTGCCGCGAAAATCATCCTTGAGGATACCTTCGCGCTAAATGAGGCGAGAAAAATTTCAATCGGCGAGCTCGCTGAACGATACGGGGATTTTCGGTCGGATAAAGCGTTCGCCTTGAACGATTACAAAAGTTATCTGCTGAACAGCCATATAGAATCGCTGGTTCGGTAAACCGAATCCACAAAGGTAAGCATTTACGGGCATTTTCTATTGACGCCTGGGCCTGCGAATCCCGTCCATGAAATCAAAAAATTCCCCGTCCCGCAGGAAGTGCGGAGACGGGGATTTGGGGCTTTGCTTACAGGCCGAAGTGGGCGTTGAGCAGTTCGACCGCCTTCTGGGCCGCCTCGCCGGTGACCGCCGCGCAGCGGGCCAGGCGCTTGGGATCGCTCATTTCCTTGATGCCGTTCTCCGACATGAACTTCGTGACGGAGTCTGCGCAGTTGACGGACTTGGCGACCGTCTTGGTGGGGGCGTTGCCGTCCGGATCGTAGGCCGGGAACTCATGGTCGCGGTACCAGGCGAACAGTTCCGCCGTCACGGCCTTCGCATCGGCGGGCTCGCACACCAGCGCGATCGCGCCCGCGCAGCCGCCCAGGGAGCCGCAAAGCGAGGCCGCGCCGTAGCCCGCCGCGCCGTTCGCGTACATCCGCACCGGGATCTGGTTGAAGGGATAGCCGACGTCGTCCGCCAGCTGGCCCACGATCGCGTCGAACGCGCCCGCGGCGCAGCCGCCCAGCTCGTAGAAGGACTTGTAGCCGCGCTCCAGCGCCTTCTGCGGATCCAGCTTCTGATACGTAAACGGATGCTCCGGCGCGGTCACCGCGTCGTCCGCCAGCGCCTTGTCGTACGCGCCGAGCAGGGGGCTCGCGACGCCCATCGCCGCCGCGCCCGCAAAGACCTTGCCAGCCGTGCGCATAAAGTCGCGGCGGCTCTGAAGCTTTTCATTGTTCTGCATGTGAATCTTCCTCCTCCGATTCAGGCGGCGGTGCGCCGCCTTGTTTGAGTGTGTTAACATTATAACACTTTCCCCCTGGAAGGGCAAGGGCAATTTCGGCATATGCCACAAAAGCGGGCGGCATCCGCTACGCCGCCGCCTACACCCTCAAGAGGCGCGGCAGGGGGACGCGCGGCATCGACGGCTTCTTCGGCTTCGTCGTGCCGCCCCCGGAGGGCTTCTGGGGGCAGGAGGGCGCGGACGGGGCAACCGAGCCGCGATAGCCCCCCGGACAGCAAAGCGCGGCGTCCGCACCGGCTTCATCCGGGGGCGGACGCCGCGCCTTAACATCCTCCGCGACCGATCAGCGGCCCGCCGCAAGGCGGCGGAACAGGTCCTCAAACACGCGGTCGCGGTCGATCTGATAGACGTACTCCATCAGGGGACGGTCGGGGCTGAAGCTGTAGTGGTGGTCGTACTGGGCGATGGGCCGGCGCTCCGCGCGCGAGCGGACGGCCTCCTCCTCCGCGTCCAGCAGCCAGGCGACGACCGAGATATCCCAGATCACGCGGCTCCAGGGCTTTCCCTTCGCGTAGCCTTCGGCCTCCTCCACCGTATGGGCCACCAGGTAGTCGCACAGCGCGCTTTTGCCGCCGAGCCAGGCGCGAAGCTCCGGCTCCGTGGTGCGCAGCGCGTCGACCACGCCGCCGCAGGGAAGCTGCACGAGCTGCGCGCCGCTGTTAAAGACCACGCGCACGGCCGCCACGTCCTGCTGGCAGTTGAACTCGCGGTTGTGCGGGTAGTGGAAGGCGTGGCCGCCCAGCCAGACGACGACCGTGCTGCGCGCGATTTCCGGCGCGGCGAGGAAGGCGGAGGCGACGTTCGTGATCGCGCCGATCGCCAACACGTAGAGCGGGTTTTCCGGCGTATACGCCCGTGCGCGCCCGATCAGGTCGCGGACGGCGTCCGACATCACGGGCGTGCGCTCGTCCGGCAGGTAGCGCTCCGCGCCCCGATACGTCACGGCGCACAGCTCCTCGCGCCCGGCGAGGCGAAGGAGGTTGTGAATCTCCCGATAGCTCTTCTCCATGCCGTCCGCGGGCGACGTGGACTTTTCGTTGAGGAACGGCGCCGCGTACAGCGCGCGCAGGTTCACCCGGTCCCCCGCGCAAAGCAGGTAGGAAACGGCGAACTGGTCGTCGATCTCGTTGTAGGCGTCGGTGTCGATCACCGCGTCCACGATTCCCCGCGGACGGTCTACGTTGTGCATGTTGCTCCTCCTCTTTCATTGCGATTCAGGCCCTGCCCCGACGCCTACAGACGCGAGAGCACCTCCTCGTGCAGCGCGCGGCGCACCTTTGAAAAGTCGCCCGTCTCCGGGCACTGCACCGCCACGACCAGGCCCGCGCGCGGCAGCACGGTGGTGATCTGGCCGAACGCGCCGTCCGCGCGGTAGGCGTCCGGATAGGGCGAGCGCCAGAACTGATAGCCGTAGCCGTAGCGCCACAGGTTTTCCACGCGGCGCTCCTCGCTGCCGTCCTCCGGCGCCGGCGGGGTGTCGATGTGCCTTGCCGTCGCCTCGCGCAGCCAGGCGCTGTCGATCAGGCGCGCCCCCTGCCAGCGCCCCTGCGCGAGGCAGAGCTGGCCCAGCTTCATCATGTCCGTCAGCCGCATGAACAGGCCGCTGCCGCCGTTGGGATGGCCCCTGGGGCAGCACTCCCAGACGGGAAGCCCCTGCCCCAACGGGCGAAACAGCCGCTCGTACAGGTATTCGAGCAGGTTCACCCCGGTGCGCCGCTCGACCATGCGGCCCGCGAGCACGCTGTCCGCCGTGGAGTAGGAAAACGCCTCGCCCGGCTGCGCCGTCATCGGGCGCGTGAGCATGTAGCGCAGGTAGTCCGGCGCGCCCTCGCCCTGCCGCCGCCCCGCGATCATGAGATAGGGCCGGCCAAAGCCGCTGGACATGGTGAGCAGGTCGCGCAGGGTGACGCGAAGGAGCGCGGGCGGCGCGCCGTCCGGCACGGCCTCCGGGAAGCAATCGCACAGGCGGTCCGCAAGCGAGAGCTTGCCCTCCGACACGGCGAACCCCACGGCCAGGGCCATGTAGGATTTGGTGTGCGAGTAGATGCAGCGCGCCTGGTCGGGCGCGAAGCGGCGCTCCAGCAGCACGCTTCGCTCGTCGCCCACCGCGATGCCCTCCACCTGCAGGCCCTCGGCCTGAACGCGGCGGGCAAAAGCCTCCAGCAGCCTTTCCATCGTCAGTTTTCCTCCTTGCCGTCCTGCGCCCATGCGCGCGCGAGCGCCTCGTACAGCCTGCGCATGTCGATGGGCTTGGTCAGGTAATCGGTCATCCCCGCCTCGCGGGCGCGCGCCTTCTCCTCGGAAAAGGCGTTGGCCGTCAGCGCGAGAATCGGCACCGCGGCGGCGTCCGGCCGGGGCAGCGCGCGGATGCCGCGCGTCGCCTCCAGCCCGTCCATGACGGGCATGCGGATGTCCATCAGCACGGCGCTGTAGGCGCGGGGGGCGCTTTGCGCAAAGCGCTCCAGCGCCTCGCGGCCGTTGACCGCCTCGTCCACCACGAGGCCGCGCTCGCTGAGAAGCGTGCTGGCAATCTCCATGTTGAGCGCGTTGTCCTCCACGAGCAGCACGCGCTCGCCGTGAAAGCGCGCCTCCTCTTCGGCCCCTGCGGCCGGCTCGGACGCGACGCGCGAATGCGCGCGGTAAAGCGGCAGGCGCACGGTAAAGCGCGTGCCCCGGCCGGGCGCGCTCCTCACCTCAATGGCGCCGTTGAGCAGGTTCACCAGGCTATGTGTGATCGAGAGGCCCAGGCCCGTTCCCTCGAAGACGCGCCCGCCGCCCGCGTTCTCCTGCTCGAACGGCTCGTACATGCGCTTGAGGAACGCCTCGCTCATGCCGATGCCGTCGTCCTCCACCCAGACGGTCAGCATCGCGTCGCCGCTGGCCTCCTCCTGCACGTCCGCCCGGAGCGCCACGTGCCCGCCCTCGGGCGTGTACTTGACCGCGTTGGAAAGCAGGTTCATCAGGATCTGGCGCAGGCGCAGGGGATCGCCCACGTACATCGTCTCAAGGGCCCCCGGTATCTGTACCCGGAAGCGCTGACGCTTCTTTTCGGCCTGCCCGCGGATGATCTCCCCCACGCCGCCGAGCAGCTCGCCCAAATCGAAGGGCTCCTGCGACAGGCTGAGCTTGCCGCTCTCGATCTTGGACATGTCCAGGATGTCGCTGATGAGCGAGAGCAGGTAGCCCGCCGACAGGTCGATCTTCTTCAGGCAGTCGCGCACGCGCGGCGGGTCCTCCGCGTTTTGCAGGGCGATGGCGGTCATGCCCAGAATGGCGTTCATGGGCGTGCGGATGTCGTGGCTCATGCGCGAGAGGAAGTCCGTCTTCGCGCCGGAGGCCTGCTCCGCCAGGCGCAGCGCGTCCAGCAGCTCCTTACGCTTTCGCTCCTCCTCGCGGCGCGTGTCGTCCAGGTCCTTGAAGTAAAACATCACCTGCCGCTGATCGGGGCCGCAGGCCTGCGCCTGCATCGCGAACCAGCGGTATTCGCCGCCGTGCTCGCGGCGCGGGGCCTCGAAGTAGACCTCCGGCTGGCCCGCGGCAAACGTCGCCCTGAGGCGGTTGACGTCGAAGCGCCGCAGGAATTCCTCGCGGTAGTCCGGATGCAGGGCGCTTTGCGCGTCCTCGTGGATGTACGCGGAGAGCGACCGCTCGCCGCGTTTGCGGCAGACGCGCCCCTCCTCGAACGTCCAGACGTACACCTCGTCGCGCAGCAGGTCGCCTTCGAGCACGACGCTGTACAGCCTGCGCACCGCGTGCGCAAAGCGCTCGTTGGCCAGCCGCTGCTCCTCGCGCGAGAGGCGCAGCTCGTGGATGTCGCGGTAGGTGCACAGCACCTGCATCGCGCCGTCCGCGTCCTCCGGCATGGCGACCACGCACAGCTCCGTCCAGCGCCAGTCCCCATCCGCCGAAAGGTGGCGCAGCTCCGCGCTGATGCGCGTGCGCCCGGCCCCGACCGCCGCGCGCAGCGCGGGCAGGCTGAACTGCGCGCGGAACATCGCGCGGTCGTCCGGGTGAATCTGCGTGCGCTCGTACTGCTCGTTCAGCTCCGTGTACGCGCCGCCCGAGGGCAGCGAGGCCCAGGTGTCCGAGCGCTTGCGCAGGGTGAACTGCCCTGTCTTCAGGTTGAGCAGGATCAGCTCCTCAAACAGCGCGCTCGCGCCCGCGAGAAACTCCGCCCCCCTGTGCTCGACCGCCTTGCGCTCGTCGATCGTCTGCACCAGGCACATGCCCATCACGTCGCCCGCCGCGCTGTCCTCCATGCGCAGCAGGGTGACGTTCAGCCAGTGCCAGCGTCCGTCCCGCCCCCTGCAGCGCGCCTCCGTCGTGATCGCGCGCTCGCCGGAAAGAAAGCGGCGAAGCACCTCCTCGCTGTTCAGCGTCTCTTCCCAGGCCGCGCGGTCCGCCTCGTGCACCAGGCCGTATTGCGACGTGAGGCTTTCGTTGATGAGCGACTTGAGGTCGTACGCCCCGCTCTGGCGCAGCATTTCGATGCGGCGCTGCGTGAGGTTGAAATAGACGATGCCGTCGTACACGCGCTGCATCGCCAGCTCCAGGCTGCGATCCGCCATCTCCCCGCGCAGGCGCGCTTCCTGAATCTCGCTGATGTCGCGCAGGGTGGCGACCAGCGTGCGCGCGTCCCCCGGCATGCGCGAAAAGGAGAGCGCCGTCCAGCGGTAGTCCCCGTCCGGCCCGCGCAGGCGAAAGCGCAGCGCGTATTCCGCGTCGCCCCGGTCGAGCGACGCGAGGATTTTTTCGCGGGTAAAGCCGGAGAACGCGTAGTCCACGTCGTTCGGGTGCAGTTCGGGCAGGCCCTCCGGCCCGACGTCCTGCATGGTTCCGTCCTGCGGCATGCCCGGCAGCATGCCCAGCCCGCGGCGCAGGATGAAGTGGTACTGGCCCGTGGCCGCGTCCACCGTCGCCAGGGAGAGGTAGTCCTTGCGGATGAGAAAGCTGGTGAGCCGCTCCCAAAAGGCGCGTTCCTCGCGGCTCTTTTGGAACCTTTCCTCGATCTGGCGCTCGCCGGGCAGCGCCGCGTGCGGCGTCACGCAGACGAGGAAGGCGGGCACGCCGCCCTCCCACTCCATGCGGGTGGCGGAAAGATCGACCACCGCGCCGAAGGGGTCGTCATAATTGACGGTGACGTTGTACTCCTTGCCCTCGATGCCCAGGAGCGGGCAGTTGTCGCAGGTGCCGCGCCAGACGTCGTGACAGGCGTCCCCCAGCCGCACGCCGGGCGTCACCTCGCGCACGCGGTCGTTGAAGTAGAGCAGCGCGTGATCGTCCTGGCGTATCACGTATACCGCCGTGCCGGCCAGATGGTTGAGCATGGCCCTGACGTCGACGCCCATGCGGCCGCCTCCCTTCTTTCGTGTCCCCGGTACCGATAATCCACACACAGTGTAGACCTCAGAGCGGCGCCTGTCAATCGCTCGGGCTCTTCCTTTTGAAAGGAAAAAGCCGCCGGAAGGCGAATTTTCAAAAAAGACCCAACCTTTTCCCGCCGGAGGACGTCTAACGGATGAAAAAAGCGGAGAGCCGCGACGCCCTGTGCGGACGGCGCGGCCCGGGAAAGCGGTATGATTGCATGGACAAGGAAGAATTCACGCGCAGGCTGCTTCAAAGCGAGCAGATGCTCTATCGCATCGCGCGCACGCTGCTTTCGAGCGACGCGGACTGCGCCGACGCGGTGCAGGAGGCGGTTGCGAACGCATGGCAGCACCGGGATACGCTGCGCGAGGAGGCCTACTTTCAGACCTGGCTGACGCGCATCCTGATCAACGCGTGCCGCACGCAGCAGCGGCGCATGCGGCGGCTCGTGCCGGTCGCGCAGCTCCCGGAGCGCTACGAGGCCCCGCCGCCGGACCCCGGCGTGCGCGAGGCGCTCTTCGCGCTGCCGCCCGCGCTTCGCCTGCCCACGGTGCTGCATTATATCGAGGGGTTTTCCCTGGAGGAAATCGCCCGCAGCACGCGCACGCCGGTAGGCACGGTGAAGTACCGTCTGTATCAGGCAAGGCGGCGGCTGCGGCTGGAAATCCAGCCGGACGCCGCGATGCCCATCGGAGAAAGGAGCCGTTAAGATGAAACCCGAAGAATTGAAGGATGCATTCTCCCCCGCGCCCCATGCCTTTCACGAAGCGCTGACCCAATCGGCCGCCCGGCTTGGGGCGCCCCGCGCGCGGCACGCCCGCCGCCTCCGCCGCGCCGCGCTGCTCGCGGCGGCGCTGGCGCTCGTCTGCTTTTCAGCGGCGGCCGCGGCCATTGGCTTTGACGACTTCATCGCGCGCGGCTGGTCGCTGTTTGGCGGGCCCGAGGTTCGCCCTTCGGACGTGGAGGCCCACGCGCTCACGATTGAAAACCAGTCCTGCTCGCTTCAGACCGTGAAGGCCGAGATCACGCAGGCCATGTGGCTGGGCGGTCAGCTCCACTTCACGGTGCAGGTGCGGGCCGCGGACCCGGCGCGCGACGCGCTGCTCTACGCGATGGAGGTCGGAACCGACGGCGAGCGCGCGGACTGGGTCTTCCCCGACGGCCAGGAGGCGGGCGCGATGCCCATCGACGAGTGGACGCCGCAGGGCAAGCGCGCGCTGCTGTGTGCGGACGGCTACCGCATCTCCGCCCTCGCGCCGGGCGACGACCAGACGCCGCTGTACACCTGGGAGACGGCCTGGATTCGCCAGGGCGACGAGTTCGTGCTCCGGGTGAGCACCGCCGTGATGGGCGAGGAATCCTACGACTGGCAGGCGCTCACCCACGAGGACGGGCTGCTGCACCTGCAGTTCGGCCTCTACGCGGAATATTGGCAGGGCGAAATGGAGGAGGGCACACTCGACTTTTCCGTGCGCCCGCCGACGGCCGGGGAGATGGAGGCCTACGCCGAAGACCTGTAACCTACGCCCTCGCCCAGCGGTCGAGCACGTCGCGCGCCGCGCGCACGGCCTCGCGGTCGGTCCGAAACACGTCCTCCCCCAGGCCCGGCAGCCCCATGGGCACGCCGGGCCTTTGAAACGCCATGCCGCTTTCAACCCGCCGCTTGGCCGACAGGTGAAAGCAGGTGATGGCGGTCGATTCGAGCAATTCCCCGACGACCGCCGCGTCGACGCCCGCGCCCGCCATCACCGAAATGCCCCGCGCCCACTGCGAGAGCATCGCAAGCATTTCCGCGCCCGCCCGGGCGCTCGCCGCGCAGCCGGACGTCAGGATCGCCTCGACGCCCAGCTCCTGCGCCGCGCACAGCGCGGGCAGCGGGTCCGCGCACAGGTCGAACGCGCGGGAGAGCGTCACGGGCAGGCCGTCCGCCGCGCGCATCAGCGCCTCCATGCGCGGGACGTCCAGCGCGCCCTGCGGCGTGAGGCAGCCGAGGACGAGCCCGTCCGCCCCCGCCGCACGATACGCACGCGCCTCTTCGACCAGCACGCCAAACTCCGCCTGGGTGTACAGGAAGTCGCCCGCGCGCGGGCGCAGCAGCACCCGCACCGGCAGGTCCACCGCCCGGCGCACCGCGTCGAAAAGCGCGCGGGTGGGCGTGAGGCCGCCCACGGGCAGGCACGCGCACAGCTCCAGCCGCGTCGCGCCGCCCAGCTCCGCCTCCACGGCGGATTCCACGCTGTCCACGCAGCATTCGAGCACAAAAGATTTCATCACGGGCTGTACCCTCCTCCGCGGGCTGGGCCCGCCTCCGCCTCCGAACGTACGCTTCCTCCACATGCTTTTGCGCACGCGGCCGCGGCCTGTCTCTTATTCCGGCTTTGACGGGCTGGGTCCGCCTCCGAACAGCCGCTTCCGCGTCATGCCTTTGCGCACGCGACCGCGGCCTGTCTCTTATTCCGGCTTTGACGGGCTGCACCCGCTTACAGGCGCTGCGCCCACTCCGCCTCGCGGAAGCCCACCAGCACGAAGTCGTCCGCGACGAGCAGCGGACGCTTTACCAGCATGCCGCTCGAGGCGAGCAGCGAAAGCTGCTCTTCCTCCGGCATGTCCGACAGGCGCTCCTTCAGATTCAGCGCCCGATACTCCAGCCCGCTCGTGTTAAAAAAGCGTCTGAGCGGAAGGCCGCTGCGCTGCTGCCAGGCGGAGAGCTCCTCCGCCGTGGGCCTCTCCTCCTTGATGTCGCGGACGGTAAACGAAGCGCCGCGCGCTTCCAGGAAGCGGCGCGCCTTTTGGCAGGTGGTGCACTTGGGATAGCAGACAAACAGCATGGCGATTCCTCCGGTCTTGGTTTTGTTTTCTTATTATATCCCGCCGTCTGGGCCTCTGTAAAGCGTTTACAGCCGTCTCCGGCGCGTTCATAGGTCTGTTCTGTCTTTTTTCGTATTTTTTATGCCTAATTATGACGAATTTGGTCTATTTTTGCGAGAATTATGTATCCTGTAAGCACCGATACAAAGGATGGTGCTTTACAGATGAAAAATACCCTACCGATCGTCATGACGTTGGGCGGGCATATCTCCCGCTGCGGGTACGCATATCTCGCCACGGCCGTCTCGCTCACCCTCGAGCGGGGACAGTATCCATCCCGGGCGTTGATGCGGCACCTTTATCCGGATGTGGCGGCCCTTCACAGCACGACCACCGCGCAGGCGGCGCGCAACATCGCGCGCGTGGTCGAGGACATCTGGATGCACGGCGACCGGCAGCGCCTATGCGAAATCGCGGGATATACGGTGGTCGAAAAGCCGACGCCGGGCGAGCTGATCCTGATGCTTGCCAATTACATTTCCGGCGGGGACATGGCCGCGATGTAGCGGGCAGTACCCGCCCCCCTTTCCGAACCGCTCCTTCCGCGCCGCGCGTGGCCGCGGCGATCCCTTCCCGATACGCGGCTCGTGCGGGCAGTGCCCGCCCCCTTTCCGAACCGCTCCTTCCGCGCCGCGCGCAGGTGCGCGTGGCTGCGGCGATCCCTTCCCGATACGCGGCTCGTGCGGGCAGTGCCCGCTCCCCTTTCCGAACCCCTTCTTCCGCACCGCGCGCGGGTGCGCGTGGCCGCATCCCTTTCCGATACGCGGCTCGTGCGGGCAGTGCCCGCCCCCTTTCCGAACCGCTCCTTCCGCGCCGCGCGCAGCCCATGTTTTCATAAGAACCCGACGACAAAGGCGCCCGCCCCGCGAAACGGTTTTCGCGCGGCGGACGCCTTTTGATTCGGTTCAGTTGAGGCCCAGCCAGCCGAGGATCGCCTGCTTCGGCCGCGCGCCCACGGCGGTGGATACGGCCTTGCCGTCCTTCAGGACGACCAGCGTGGGAATGCTCATCACGCCAAAGCGCGCCGCGAGCTCCGGCTGCTCGTCGATGTTGACCTTGCCGACCTTGAGACCCGGGTGGTTCTCCGCCGCGATCTCCTCCACGATGGGCGAAAGCATGCGGCACGGGCCGCACCAGGGCGCCCAGAAGTCCACCAGCACCGTCTCCTTCGCCTGAACGGCCTCCCGCTCGAAGTTCTGCAAATTGAGTCCCATCGCTTTCATATTCCATGCATCCTTTCTTCGTCTCTGTTGACTTTCCCGCTTATCTGCGCACGCCCGAGAGGGTCTGCTCGACGATGTCGTCCATGATGTCCGCCGTCAGCGTGCCCGTGATGTATCCGAAGACGTTGCCGTCCCGGTCGATCATGAAGGTCGTGGGGAACGCGCTGATGCCGTACTGGGCCAGCACGTCGCCCGTCACATCCATCACCGTGGGGTAGGTGTAGCCGCCGTCCGAAAGGAACTGCGTGATCTCCGCAATCGACTTGTCCGAATTGTACGGCCCCTCTTCCGTCTTGGGGTTGGCCACGCCCAGCACCACCACGTCGTTTTCGTTCAATCCATGCTTTTCGTACAGCGCCTGAATCTCCGGCATCTCCTGGCGGCAGGGGCCGCACCACGTCGCCCAGAAGTTCAGGAAGACCACCTGCCCCTTGTAGGCGGAGAGCGTGTGCACCTTGCCGTTCTGGTCCGTGAGCGTGAAGTCCGGCGCGGGAATCTTCTCCGGCGCATCCGTGGGGGCCTGGGTCGGGGCGGGGGGCAGCACCGCCGGGGCCTGCGCACCGCCGGGGCCTGCGTCGCGGACGGAGCCTCCGTCGGGGACGGGGCTTCCGTCGGGGACGGAGCCTCCGTCGGGGACGGAACTTCCGTCGGGGACGGGACTTCCGTCGGGGACGGAACTTCCGTCGGGGACGGAACCTCCGTGGCAGCGGCCGTTACCGCCGGGGACGCAGACTTCGCCGGGGTGGGCGCGCTGCCGCCGGTCAGGCCGGAGAGATAGCCCGTGACGCCGTTCATCCAGCCGGTGATCATCATCACGCCCATGAGCACCATCAGCACGCCGCCGACCTTGACCGTGTAGCGCACGACGTTGCGGTGGCGCTTGAAGAGGTCCAGCAGCGAGGAGGTAAACAGCCCCACGCCCAGGAAGGGCAGCACGAAGCCCAGGGTGTACACGCCGATCAGCCCAAAACCCGCCGCCGCCGAATTCGAGGAGGACGCCATCAGCAGCACGCTCGCCAGCGCCGGGCCCACGCAGGGCGTCCAGGCGAAGCTGAACGTGAAGCCCATCACCAGCGCCGTCACCGGGTTCATCGTGAGCTTTTCCAGGTGCAGCGGCAGCCGGTGTTCGCGCCCGATTTCGCGTCCGCCGAAGAGCCCGAGCTGGAACAGGCCGAATACGATGACGATCGCGCCGCCGATGCGGGCGAACAGCAGCCGGTTTCCGCTGAAGAACCGGCCCAGAGCCGTGAACCCGAAGCCCAGCAGGAAGAAGGCAAAGGAAACGCCCAGCACGAAGAAGAGCGTGTTGACGAGCACCTTCTTGCGCCCGAAGCGCACCGTGCCGTCCGCGTCCACCGTCTGCGTGCCGCCCGCGAGGTAGCCGATGTACAGGGGCACGAGCGGAAGCACGCACGGGGAAAAGAAACTGACGAGTCCCTGCAAAAATACGGTCATGGCCGATACGCCGGCCTCGATGGTAAAGCCCATAAGCGCCTCCTTAGATTGCTTTTTCGCCCCGCGTGGCCTCAGCAGAGCATCCGAACTGCATTTTCTTTTGTTTCAGTTCTTTACTGCAATTTTACCAATTACAGTTTCATCTGTCAACCCCTTTTCCAATCTTTTTTCAAAAATCTTTTCGTCCGTGCGCGCCGGTTGACAGGCCGTCCCGGTATGCTATAATGCGAAACGGCAGGCCCGCGCGGCGCGGGACAATACCGGGAAAGCGGGGATCAGCATGGGTTTACGGCAAAAGCGCCTTTTTCTGCTGGACATCGACGGCACGGTGTCGCTGGACGCGACGCTGCTGCCCGGCAGCATGGACTTCTTCCGCCACGTCCTTGAAAGCGGGGGCAAGTACGTCTTCATCACCAACAACTCGACGCGTTCGGTCGCGGACTACGTGGAGAAGTTCCGGCGCATGGGCGTACCGGCGGACGAGAGCAGCTTCGTCACCGCCTCGACCGCGACGGTGCAGTACCTGAAGGCGCGCCACGCGGAGGACAGAATCTTCGTCGTGGGCACGCGCTCGTTTCGGTCGGAGCTTGCGCGCGCGGGCCTTTCGGTGACGGAGGCGCTCTCGCCGGACGTCTCCTGCGCGCTGGTGGGCTTTGACGACGAATTGACGTACGAAAAGGCGCGCGCGCTCTGCGAGCTGCTCTGCACCCGGCCCGGCATGCCCTACCTCGCGACCAACCCGGACCTCGCCTGCCCGGTGGGCTTCGGGGCGATTCCCGACTGCGGGGCCATCTGCGGGATGATCCGCTGCGCGACCGGGCGCGAGCCCGTCTACATCGGCAAGCCGAACCCGATCATCGTGGACATGTGCCTCGCGCAGACGGGCTTTTCAAAGGAGCAGACGCTGGTGATCGGGGACCGGCTGTACACGGACATCGCCTGCGGCATCGCGGCGGGCGTGGACACGGCGGTGGTCTTCACGGGCGAGGCGAAGCCGGGCGACCTTGCGGACACGGCGTTCCCGCCTGCGTTTGCGTTCCCCTCGATCCGCGAGCTGGACGAGGCGGTATTCTAATCCGATTCTCATGATGCTTTCAGCCTTTTCCAAAGCAGTTTGTCCGATTTTGCGGTATCCTATAGTCATTCCAAGGAACCAAGAAGTACCGCATGAAATTGCGAGGAGGAAAGACCATGACCACTTTTCAAAATGACCAGCTTGAAAGCATCGAATACCTGCGCAGCCACGCGAACGTCACCTACGCCGAGGCGGTGGAGCTGCTCGAGCGCTTTGACGGCGACGTGACCGCCTGCCTGATCGAGCTGGAGCGCCAGGGCCGCATCCGCGACGAGGCCTCCACCGCCCAGCAGGAATACCAGAAGACCGAGGAAGAGAGCGAGCAGCGCAGCGCCGCCCGCCGCCGCGTGCACGGCATCCTCTCCACGCTGCTGCGCAACCGCGTGAACATCGTGGCCGACGACGCCAAGATCGCGGACTTCAGCGTGCTGTTCATCATCGTGCTCGCCATCCTCTTCCCGCAGTTCATGCTGCTGTGCGCGCTGCTCCTCCTGCTGCTGGGCTATCGCTACAGCCTCAGCCGCCTGGACGCCGAGGACATCGCGATGAACGTCGGCGAGGTGCTGCGCGGCACGGGCCGCTCGCTGTGCACGCTGGGCCGCAGCGTGGCAGGCACCGTCCGGGGGCTGTTTAAGACGGAACAGCCGAACGGTTGATATAGATTTCGGTTTCTCCATTTTCCCCTTCCATCTATTTTGCCCGCAGCGGAAATCCGCTGCGGGCGCTTTTTATGTGGAAATGGCAGACGATCAGCGTCCCTCGAGCGCGATGATTGCAAGCTTCTGGTCGAGCGCGGAGGTGAACGCCCGCGCGTCGATCTGGCGCGCCGCGTACTGGTCGATCAGCATTTTGACGGAGCGGTAGCCCTCCGATTCGGGCGATCCCAGCGGATGATAGGCCGGAACGAAGAACATCCCCGCCCGCGCCTCGTACGCCTCGATGTCCGCTTCGGAAACCCGCCAGCGCCCTGCCTTAAGCCGTTTCAGCCGCGCCGTCGCCTGCTCGATCTGCCCGGCGATTTCCTCCGCCTGCTCCTCGTCGGCGGGCTTAGCGGCCTGCAGCGCCTCTACCTCCGCCTGCGCCGCATGAATCTCCCGGCGCACGGAGGCGTCCTCCACCGGCGCATGCGGCCCCTTGCAGGCGGCGATCGTGAAGGTTCCGTCGAGGCCGCACAGGTACGTTTGCAGGTACAGCGCCGCCTCGTCTGGATGCGGGCTGTCGGCGCTGATGAAGAAGAGGCGGATTTGCACGGGGATGCGAGGTTCCTCCCGCTCGTCTAGTTGAAGAACCATCGGTTGAAAGTCGCCGGCTTCCGCGTCGGATTCCAGCTTCATGACGTCGTAGGCCATGGCAAACAGGGCGGGCTCGCCGTACTGATCTCCCTCCTGCAGGGAGGAAAGGTATTCGTCCAGCCGCGACGTGTCGAGCGCGTCCAGCTTTTCATAGATGCGCAAAACCTCCGGCGAAGAAAAACGCTGCGGCTCCGGCGCGCTGTAATACCGGTCGATGAGCGCGCGCGTCATCATGTTCGCCAAGGTGCCGCGCAGGTTCGCCGTGCCGTACACCAGATGGACGCCATCCGGCATCTCCTCCTCCAGCCGCGCAGCCAGAAAGTCCAGCAGCTCTTCGTAGGTCGAGGGCACGTCCTCCTCGCTCAGGCCCGCCAGCGCGAACGCCTGCGGCGAATAGGCGCACTGGCTGCCGAAGAGCCGGATTGGAATGCCGTACAGCCGCCCGTCAACCGTCACCGCCTCGCGTAGAAACGGGCGAAGGCTGGCGGCAAAGTCCTGAAGCGCCGGGTATTCCGACAGGTCGCGGGCAAAGCCCTTTAAGACGATCTGCTGAAAATCCCCGTCGACGCAGTTGATCGCGTAAAGGTCGTACGGCTGGCGCGCTGTGAGCGCCTGCACGATGTCCGTCCCGCCGCCATTCAGGGAATCGCCCCCGCGCCATGTCAAATCCGGGTGCTCTTCTTCCAGCACAGGGTTGTCCCGTATACGTACAGGCTCGCCTCCCCCGCCGCGCCCGCGCAGGCCATGCACAGCAGCAGCGCCCACGCGAGCGCACAGCATCCCTTTTTCATCCTCCGCACCGCCTTTTCTTCGCTCACGACACCCATTCGCCGCTGACGGCGTTCAGCATGAAAAGCGTCGTGTTGGCGTCCTTTGCGCTTTCAAATGCCTGGGCGGGGCCCAGAAAGATGTCCCGGTCGATGCCCCGGAAGAACCAGCAGGGAACGAGCGAAAAAACATCCGGCCCGTCGTCCGTGGCCTCAAGCCCATAGGCAAACGAGATTTCGTAGACGACCATGGGCGCGCTCGGCGGCTCCTGCGCGAGCCTTGCGGCCAGCGCGCCGGTGGCTTCCTGCAGGGAGAGGACTTCGGCCGCCTGCCGCCGCACGGCCGCCGCCTCACAGGCGTTCATCGCGCCAAAGCTTAAAAGCTCGTCCGATGCGACGATCACCTCCAACGGGCGCGCCGTGATGTGTTCCCCGTTCGCAGGCGAGATGTAGAAAAAATCCTCCAGCGCCAATCCCTCATACACGGCCGGGAAGGTGAATACATAGCAGCCTTCGCCCAGCCGCTCGGCGAGCGTATCCAGCTGCTGAAAGGCGCTCTTGGGGGCATCCTGTGAAAACCGTTCCAGGTAAGCGGCAACCGTTTCGGCGCTCAGAAAGGCGCAGGCCCAGGCGTCCCGCGAGGCCGGAAACCCCACCGCCTCCGCGGCCTGCAGCGCCTTTTCCAGCGCGCGCTCCGCGCCCGCCGACGCTTCCGGCGGCAGCATCTCTATTTCCGCGCGGTATAAATGCCAGACCCGGCCAACCGCGTCGCCGTGCGCGTCCCAAAAGCTGATGTTGCCGTCGCTCCACCTGTACAGGCTGGCGCCGCCCTCAAAGTGCTGCGCTTTCCCGTACACGTCGTACGTATAGCAAAAGTGCATGTCCTCTTCCCGCACGACCGGTGCGGCCGAAAAGATCGAAGGCGGCGTGTCCAGAAAGGAAAGCAGCCGCGCATCGCGCACCGAAACCGCAGTGATCCCGGGCAAAAGACCCATGCGAACCGGCGCGTCGATGCGCACGTGCGCGCTTACGTCCTGCGTCACGCGCGCCGGCGTTTGGGCCTGCAGAGCCTCAACCGGGCACGCCGCCAGCGCGGGCGCGCCGCTGAGCGAGACGCTGAGCAGCGCCGCGCAAATCAATCCACAAACCCTTTTCATGACCGTCTCCTCCCTCTCATGCGAAGCGGCACAAAACAAAGCCCACCCCTTCCATTCTCTACCTAATAGACGGATGAAAGGGGCGGGGGATTGCACGGATTTATCTTTTGTGTTCATGGGAGGGTTACGTGCCTTCCAATGCGATCATGGCCAGCTTCTGATCGATGCTGCGAAGCAATGTCACAGCGTCGATCTGGTGCGCCGCGTACTGGTCGATCAGCGTCTGAATGGAGCGGTAGCCCTCCGAATCCATGGAGCCCAGCGGGCTGTAGGCGGGCACGTATAAGGAAGGTTCCAACAGGTCCATCCGGTCAATATTTTCCTGCGGCACGAGCATGCGCTGCGCTTCCGTCCGCTCCATGTAAAGCTGGTTGCGGTCAAGCTGCTGCGCGATGCCCGCCGCGTCCGCATCGGGCTGGGCGAGCGCGGCCTCCAGCTCTTCCCGCTCCTTTAAGAGCTGCTCGATCTGTTCCTGCGTCCGCGGGTTTTCAATGGGCGCATGCGGCCCCGTCTGCGCGACGATGGGGAAGGATTTGTCCAGCCCGCGCAGGTACGCGTCCAGGTATAGGGCCGCCGCATCGGCGTTTGCGCTGTCGGCGCTGATGAAGAAAAGGCGCATTTCCACCGGCACGCGGGCCGTTTCATTCTCCGTAACCCGCAGGGAGATCGGGACAAAGCCCGCGTACTCCTCGTAGCTGTGTACCTCCAGCCCGTCGAAGCTGAGCGCGAACAGGGTCGGCCTGCCGTAGCTTTCGCCTTCCTCTAAAGAGGAAAGATAGGCGTCCAGCTTGGTCGTATCCAGCGCGTCCAGCTTTTCATAGATTTCCAGTATCTGCGGGGAATCAAACGGTTCCGGCGCATCTGAAGCGTCGTAGCGCGCGATCAGCTCATGCGTGATGATATTGGCCAGCTCCGCGCGCAGTTCGCGCGCCCCCCGCAGAAACTGAACGTCCGCATCCGGGGCCTCCGCAAGCCACCATTCGAGCAGGTCGAGGAATTCGGCGTAGGTCTTGGGCACATCCGTCTCCTGCAGCCCCACGAGGGCGAACGCCTCCGGCGAATAGGCCCACATGGAGGTAGAAAGGCGAATCGGAACCCCGTAGAGCCTGCCCTCAAACGTGAGCGCATCCCGCAGGTAGGGGCGCAGGCGCGCACCATACTGCGCAAGGGCGGGGTAGCCGGACAGGTCGGCGGCGAAGCCCTTCTGGACGACCTCCGTGAAGTTCTGGCCCGTATAGTTCATGGCGTAGAGGTCGTAGGGCTGGCGCGCCGTGAGCGCCTGCACGAAATCGTCCGCGCCGCCGGAAAGCGCGTCCCCGCCCTGCCAGGTGATCTCCGGGTGCTCCTGCGTAAGTATGGGGTTGTCCCACTCGCCCGCGCCGCCTTTTCCGTAGACGTTCAACACAAGTTCCTGCGCACCAGCGAAGCAGGGAATGAGCAAAAAGCAGAAGAAAAGAATAAAATAAGCATGCTTTTTCATATTAATAGACCAGCATCCTTCCATCTATAGCGTTTACGCAAAAATCAAAGCTCTTGCGGTTGCTCGTGCCCAGGCTCGATGAGAAATAAAAATGCCAAGCAGGCAAAAGCTCATAGGACGACGCGCCCTGCGGATTGGCATACCGATATGGAACGTACTCAAACGCAATTCGATCGATCACCTGATCCCTTAAATCAGGATCTTTCTCCAAAAGCACATCCATGTGCGCGCGCAGCGTTTCCAATGCGTCCTGCAATGGAACGACCTCTGTGACCGTATAGAGGCTTTCAAAGCCTTCATACGCGCCCATGACGTCGATAATCTGAAAGCCGGAATTCGACAAGGTAAAATCCAACGTGTTGCCCACCACGTATTTGTCGATTTCCATCATGTGTAGCAGCCCGCAGGAAAGCGGCACGCCGCCCACCATTTGCCCCAAACGGAAGCGATATAAATCAAAATCGTCCTGATGATACGCTGCGCGCTCCGTCACGGTGCAGTTTGGAATCCCCATTTTCTCTATCTGCTCCATCAAACGGCGCTCCGCTTCTTCAAGGCCGAAGGATGCCGCCGACTGCGCTTCCTGCTCGCCGCACGGTTCTGCGTTTTCCCGCAGGCTGCTGCACAAATCCCCCTCCGGTCCAAAGTAATACAGCATGCCGCCATCCGTCATGTTCACCCAGGAGCCGTCCGAAAAGTCATAAATCGTAGCGTCCAGCAAAAAGTCCTGGTCCGCCTTGACGACATCATGCGAAGAGAATACATCCAAATCGCACGCAGTACGGAACGGTATTTGCCGGGCCGAATATACGGCCAAGGGCTCCCGAATGTCATCGGGTACGATCACCTCTGCGTCGATCTTGACGTGCCCGTGGTATTCATCGTCTCGCAGCGAAGGGCCCATGCTTTGCAAGGTTTCCCGTATGCTCGCCTGCGCAGAGACGGCGGGGCTGCCCAAAAGAAAGACGGCCATCAAAATAATGCATTGCCTCGTTGCTTTCAGAATCGTTTTCATCCTATCCGCTTGCTCCTTCCCCCGGCACACAACCTCCAATCCGCGTTGCCCCGACGCCCACGGGCCTAGTCTAAATAGATGATTTCGGTACCGCTTAAATAGTGCAGTTCACCCGTGCCCATAGGAATAAAGCACGTTTTCCCAAACGCGGTTTGTCGGCCCGTCAAAAATTCCGCATCCGGAATATAATAGGAATGAATGACCCAGCATGGCGAGTATACGCATCTTCCTTCCGTCTCTTCAGCGTAATAGGCGAGGGCGATCCGGTCAATCGTGCTCTCCCGCAGGCTCTGCTGTTGATCCTCCGCAAAGGCGGTCAGCACATCCTCAAGCGATGAGACGGGCACGGCCGCCTCTTTCCGGTATGCCCCGCCCGCGCTGTTTACCTCTACGCAAGAGATGCCCTCGCTGGAAACGCATAGCAGGTCATAGCGCGGTTCCAAGACCGTTTCCCCGTCGAAGGTATACCCCAAGGTGTCCAACCCGTCAAAGGAATGACCCAACGAGATGTAGTATACTTCATGCTCCTTGCGGACTTCGGGAAAATAGGACGAGACCTCGGGCGCGACGGACCGCATGTGCGCCGTCAGCTCCGCCAGCTGCGCTTGGTTCAAGGAGTAGATCTCTTGAATACACGGGGACGATATTTCATGCGCTTGCAAAAAACGAAGCGCTTCGTCCTTCGCCTGCGCCGCCGTCATAAAATCCAAATCCTGCGCCGGCAGCGCCTGAATCGCCTCCTTTTCCAGCAGCCACAGCTGGGCGTAATAATCGCCATTGTTGGTGCGGTAGCTCAGGGTATTCCCGTACAGCAAGGAGAGATACGTTCTGTTTTCCATGTAGTACACGACCGACCCATACTCGTCCTTTTCATCGTCCCAAATCTCGACAACCCTGTACTGCGGAAAGTCCTCCGGCCCTATCCGGTCATCCAGGTCTTCATATACCTCCCTGGAATATTCAAACAGCGAGGCTGGCACGGTGTCGGGCCATTCCAGACCGGCGGCCAGATGAACCCAATCCGTAAGCTTCGTTTCCACGTGGTTTTCTTGGTTTCGCCTAATCAAGTCCGCGTCTATCTCGCCTTGGCAGCTCCCCGGCGCCGCGAGCGCAAGGGCCATGAAAAGCAGCCAAATGGGAAACCTTTTCAACGTCAAATCCCCCTTTGCTTCACCTCGTCAGTTCGGATGGGTACCCCGTCAAACGCGTTCATATCAAATGTCCGATCCAACTTTCATTTTGCGCTCCCCCCTTTGCATCCGATTCGCCTGTGTTCATCGTACCCTTCGTATTTGTTGCCGCAAGGCGATTTGAGGCGCGAATAAGCAAACGCCGCGCCCGCCCCTTCCAATCTCTACCTAATAGACGGATGAAAGGGGCGGGGGATTGCATGCGGGCATTTATAGTCTTCAAGTCCCTCCATTCATTCAAATATTCTCCATCTCAAACATCATGATCTTCTGATCCAATTCCTGAATGAATACTTCACAATCGATTTCCCCGTGTAAATATCGTCGAACTACAGTATCTAGGGTGTCACCCGTTGTACCATCAGCTCCGTACATTCCCGGCTTTAATATGACTAGATTGGGGCCAATACACGCCTTGTATCTCGCCAGCATATCCGGTGATACGTTATATAAAAACAGTTTTTCCAGCTCAATCCGATATTGAATTTTATCAATATTATCTTGGATGCTCTTTTTTTCTGCATCATCCGCCAGTTCTAGCTGTTCGACAAGCGCGTTCTTTTGCGGGGTCAAAACGTCATCCATGTATGCTTTAGCTTCGTCATTTGGGATGGGTTGATCCCAGGTTTGGTAAATCGCAGCTTTGTCTAGATCTGTCATATTTTCTAAAGCAAACCGTACGAAGGCTTTTGCCGTATCTATATGATTGCTTAATGGATTGATAATATAGGCCGTTAATCTCCCTGCCACTAATACAGGTGCTCCTTTAAAAAGTCGAATGGGGTTTACAATGGAACCAGGCACAAACGGGTCCGAACCAGAATTTGTAAAAAGTGTCCGTTTATACTCCGCGTTTTTTAACGCTTCATCAAACTGAGAGCTGACTGATTCAAGCAAGTTTAACGATTCGCGAAATAGCGTAGTATCATATCTTAGTTCTTTTCCTTCAAAATTATTGTATAGTAAATACTGCTCCATAAGTGTGGACAACAGCCAGTCTTTTGAATCTTCGGTCGGAAGCAATGTGTATTCTTCCTGTACATCTTCGCTCAGTTTTTCCCAGATCAAATAAAGATTGCAGTAGTCTTCGAAGGTTTCCGGCAAAATCGATTCTGTAAGGCCCATCTCTTCCAATATATTTCCATGGTATATATCCGTAAAGACAAATGCCGAACAAGGTACGGCATATATTTTACCATTATAGGAAATTGCATTTTGTATTGCAGGATACATGTCTTTTACTGATTCCTTAATAAACGCGTCATCAAGTTCCACACAAAATTCTCTTTCCATTAATTCAGTGAAATTAAAGCCAGAGGTATTGATCCTGAAAATATCGTAATCCGTTCCACCGGTAATTAGTTCTTGCAAGAGTGTTTGGGTATCTGAAATTCCATTATCCCCATTTTGAATGGTTATCTTTACATTAGAGTTTTCCTCCATGAATAAGGATGCCATCTCTGAATCCATGGAATAATCCATAATTTTTAGTTCGATAACGGTATCTTGTAGTCCGATTGCTGGCAGGATGAGGAGTAGGCAAAGAGCAAAAAAACATATGTAAGCTTTCATCATGAGCTCCTTCCGAATAGACGTTAAAACTGTACAGCGCGTCGTCGCCCTCCGCAAGACGGGAAACGGCAACGTCCAGCGCCCTTCCTTCCTCCGCGCTCAGCCGGTCATATTGCGCCGCGTACACGTCCGGCAAGGGTGGGCATGAGCGAAAAAAGCAGCAGGGAAAGCGTGAATACGAGCCGCAGGGACGTTTTCATGCAAAGTTCGCCTCTTTCATCCGCCATGCGCCGGAAGGGACGCAAAACAAAGCCCGCCCTTCCAATCTCTACCGAATAGACGGATGAAAGGGGCGGGAGATTGCACGCGGGCAAATTTATTGTAGCTCCATAACAACTATTTCGAGCACGCCAATGACGTCCATTTTGAATAGGCGGCCCGCACGCCCTTTTTTATACCCTGTTCTCCGCATACACCATCTGAACAAATTGGTTTGCCAAGTGGATAAACTCGTCAAGCGTAATATTACCCTGCGACACACGATTACATAGGCTTGCTAAGTTTTGATTATAAAGAATGAATGCATTTTCTAACACTGTCATTTGCTTTGCAAAAACTTGATATTTCGCAATGGCTTCCTGCGGAACGATGTAAAGGTCTTCCTCAAATGCGGAAATTTCATTCTGTAAAGCCTGTAGCTTTCGTTCATGATCGCTTTTTTGATCATCCGGGACGACTTTGCCTTCCTCCTGTGCGAGGGCGCCCCTCGCGATCTCCAACTTATCCAATACACTTGCATTGCATAAAGGCTCGTTCATACTCGCATAAAGAGCGTAATCCTCCACCGTTCGCTTCGATGCCATGTACTCTAAATAAGACAGAGCTTCTGCCTTATGGTTGCTATAGGGATTAATGACCAGCACTTGTACCGAAGCATAAATACCAGCAGGGGCCTCCTTCTCTATTTTGAGCGGTGCCAGTTGGTCTTTATTGATGATATTACTGACGGATTCAAGTTGTATGACTGAGCCCTCAGTACCGTCCATACGGGGAAAGGGATCCTGAACGGGCACCTCTGTCAAAATGCGTCCGGCAATCTCACGAAAAACGTCCGTATCAAACGTCATTACTGCCTGCTTGCTTTGCTCACTAAATATATATTGCTGCACAAAAAATTCAAACACACCGGCTCGATCATAAGAAAGCGAGCCAAAAGGAACACAGCCGCTTTCCAAAAACTTGTCGCAAGCAATAAGCTTTGGCATCAGGTCAAGCAGATCATCCCAAGTTTTGGGGGAAGACAGATTACAAGTCTCTAAAAATACAGTGTCCTCCATCCTTAAACTTGGTTGTATGCGTACAGGCCAGGCGACGAGATCCGCTCCCATCATCAAGGGCTTTGCGATGTTGGGATACAATTCCCGATATGCACCATATAGGACTTCGCTGTCATTCAAATTTACGTAAAACCCTTTTTCTTTTACTGCCTGCAATCCTTCTTCCGTCCAAAATGAAAAAATATCCACAGAGCCATCCCGCGTAGAAAGCGTACGTGAAATGTCTTCCATAATGTCGCCTTCCTGGGGTTCGCGTAGTTCGACAGCAATTTTATTTTGCTGCGTAAAACCACTGTTATATATTGTTTCAAAGCCCATAACGGTTATACGGCCAGCTTCCGGGTTGGTTGGGTTATAAATGCCCAACTGATGATTTACAATACCAGACAGTTTTCCATCTTGCGTGACAATAAATCCGCCAAGTGCCGGAACGCCTGGTATGTCGCTTTCGACACCATTGTGATCCAGAACACTCATTCCAGAATTTCTGTTAAAATAAATATTCTGCGTAAAAGTGTCATAGGCAAACGCGGTAGAACGCTCCGGAAGATCTGTCTCAAATTTGTCCACCACTACGTCGTTAATAGGATCGTACGCAGCCATGTACCATTGATTTTTTCCTGTATCATGCATAAAACCAATGAGCACCCCGCGTTGTTCGTCATAAGAGCACCACGAGATATCAAATAAAGAGGATCGGGTGAATTGCTTCGTTTCAAAATCATACGATGAAAAAACCACGTCGTCATTCACGTCTTTAAACAGATAGTATAAGGCGTCAGGCGTCCAAACCGCGCAGCAGCGAAAAATCTTATCGTCGGCCTTCCCCCATGAAGGCTGGCCTAACGGCTCCCACTTCATTCCATTCCAGGAACAGATCTCCTGCTCATCCGTTACGGCATATAGTTTTTCACCCTTTGCCGTAACGCCGACAATATTTAGATCATTCTGACAAACGACAGAAACCCATGATTCTTTTTGGTTCGTCGCGGGATGCCACTGATAAAGCTCTTCCGAGGTTAAAAGGTAAACGCTGCCGTTTCCGCCCTCACAAAGTGTACGAAATGCTTCGGTACTGCCAAGTGTGTACACGATATGCTGATCCTCCGCGATAACCGGAACACAAAGCGCGTACAGCAGAAAACAAAAAATGATCAGGAAAATGGAGCGTGAAACGTTATTCTGTTTTTCCCTCATAAACAGAGTTCACCTCGTTTCATGAAATTAAAGGAGGCGGGCGAAGAAGCAACGCCCGCTATTGGTTTACTAAAATCCGGAAAACCACACATAATTCTAATTTATAAATTTCTGATTTCCAATCTCCGTATTTATCTTTATACTCAACACTTATCAATCATGTCCAAACAGTGGGCACTAGGTTGCATAAAGCAAATACTTATATATCCTCTGCTTCAATCATAAAAACAACATCGTTAGCCTTTTTTATAAAATTCTCCAATGTAATTTCGCGTCTTGCATACTGCGTAATCGTGTCTCTGATCTCCAGTTGCCCATCCGTAAAATTGCGTTCCATTATGTTTTGTTCTCGCACAAACATATATGGGACCATATCTTTATAGGCACGTATATTATCCTTGGTAACATACCATCTATTGTTCTCAATTTGTTCAACGCCTCGTTTTAGCATGTCAATATCTTCCATAATCTGTGCTGCTTGCGCATCGTTATCGCATAAAGCAAGGCGTGACTGTGCCGCGGACAAAAAAGCTTGGGCTTCTTTCATTTCGGCTTCATAGTTTGGATTTTCTATAGGCTCCTCATAATCGCGGAACAATATAATTTTCTTTTCCGCATCCAGCCCATCCAAAAAGCACAAAAGATATTGAATGGCTTCCGGTATATGTGTGCTTTGCGGATTAATTATAAATAAGCGAATTTCAGCACTAATGTCCGCTTGCTCATCGTCGAACGAAAGAGGCATGGGCTTTGATTCTTTTCCATGTTGCATGTAAAAGTCCAGATAATTTCGTTGTGTCTTGAATAGCGCATTGTCTCCATACGCCAAACCATCTGTATGGGCCGAAATCTGCTCGTCCAACAAGTCCGTATCGATTTGATCCAGTCTCCTCATAACATGATAAAAGAGTTCATTATCAAACCGCAATGGGATTTGCTTTTGCTGGCAATACTCTACATAGCGATAAACAATACTATTTACCAATCGTTCCCTGCTTTGCGTGGCATCCAGGAAGAAGGCGTACTCCGGGTTTAAGTCATAACCTTCATCGAGCCACCATTCCAGCAAATCAAACAGCTCATCATAGGTTTTCGGTATTTTGTCGACGTCCAAGCCCACACTTTTACAGTTCTCAACGTCGTATTCCCAACCACTTGCATCTACGCTTATAGGGACCCCAAATAATTTACCTTCTCGAAAGACCGCATCCTGGAGATAAGGGTGCATTCGCTTAACCTGATTTAACAATGCCTCACTTTCCGATAGGTCTAAACAGAATCCTTTTTGTGCTAAGAAATCAAAACCACCATTCGCATAACCTATTGCAAATAAATCAAATTCCTGATTCCCTGTCTGTATTTCAAAGGCCATATCCCTTGCGCTATCAAAGCCCGTTACATCATTACCTTCCCATACAATTTCCGGGTATTTAAGTTCTAATATAGGATTATCAAAATCTCCCGCAATACCTTTTCCATAAACATAAAGCCTTGAATCCTCTGTTTTACACGGTAGGGTAAAGAGCATCGTTAATATTATAAACAACGAATTAACCAACAGCTTATAACATTTATCCATGCAGTTTACACATCCTTCCTTTATTAAATCCAGCCTTCACTGTATTTATGCTCCACAACAACAGTATACAGATCAAACTTCCAACTATAAAAAAGATAAAACAATACGGAAGAGAGAGTCCCACACTGTTTCTACCTTTATAAAAAGTAGCACATTGAGCCAAAGTTACGGGGGATATCGCATAAAGATAGTCAAGGCCCAAATTATAAGCTGACACATCAAGTAATATAAAGATAAGCGCAATAATTGGGCCCAATCCATTGTGTATAACATTTCCCAAAGCACATACAAATCCTAAGAACGAAGAACATCCCATAATCAATAAAACCGATATAAGTAATCCACACAAGGGTGTATATTCTTGCAAAAAATACAGTGGAACCGGAAACTGGAGGCCTCCTGCACCTAATGAACCATTGATGGCTAATGACATCCATACATTTCCCCATTCTATCGAACAAAGCGCATGAGGCAAGCATACAACGATAGAAATTATCATCCCTGTAATTATATAAGCGCTCGAAATCACCAACACATCTTTTACAATATCCATTGTTAAAGATTTACGTCCCACGATATACTCCTGTTTGCGAGGCAAATCACAAAATAGTGTGAGTATTCCACTCATATAAACCATTACGAAAAAGCTTTCACTGGTTATTAGCGGATAAGAAAACGGTGTAATTTTCGCGCTGAACTGATTAGCATATTGACAAACTGGCCACATATAAAAATTTACCATTAACAGGACAAAAACCGAAACCATTATGAACCGCCACTTAATTGATGGCATGATCCGTTGATTTCTCCATTTTTCATGGTGGAACACAGAGCATCGGAGTAATGTAAACTCCAAATAGTCCGCCATATGCAATAGAACCAAAAAAGAAATAATAGACCGAACCTGTGCCTGATTTCAAAAAAGGCACAAGATCTATACAGTTATCCGCAAGAATACACATTGGAATTATTAGTATGGATACAGCAAACGAAATCAGCAATTTTTGCATTGAAACAGGATATTTTTTGTGTACTTACCATAATATTTCTCCTGTAACAGCATCCATTCTCAATATTTTATAGTATCTTTCAGGAAAACTCTCATATGTCACATCAAAAACCATATAAAAATTCCAAAATGGCCTATATTCCATGTCGTCTTCATAATAATCGCCGATCGGAATGTAAGAAACATACACTTGAAGACAAGTGTATTTGTTTTCCAAATCGTTGCTCAAAAAACTACTCACTTTTCCCTTAGCCTGTTCAAAAGTTAAAATCTCTTCTTGCTTTCCATGCGAGGCCCGTCTTACGATATTCTGAGCATTAATCGATGAAATTCCTTCTTTTGTATATATAACTTGAATGGTTTGGGGAAAAGCTATTTCGTTTTCCATTGTCAAAGGTAAGGCTTGTTCCAGAGGCCCGTAAACCCACAATCCATTTTCAACAATTCCGAATGTTAAACAATACAAATCAAGTTTTTCGTCAAAATTACAAATATCCGTCGCTTTACCATTCTCAAGAAATAACGCATACATCTCGTCTTCACGTGCCATTTGCTCCGACCATGAAATCAAATCCTGATAAGTTATGGCATCAAATCGGGCCAACGCAACCTGTTGCTCAATTCCCATTTCTTGAATAAACGCGCGGCATTGTTGTACAGCGTCTTCTGGCGATATAAAATCTAAGCTTGCTTCAAACATCACGTCTTCTGATGGGGCATGCGTTGTATCCCAGCAGCTGTTTTCTACAGGACCAACGTTTGGAATTGAAAAATATGGCAGAGCATGTCCTAAGACTTCGATATAAGATCTCATGATCTTTGTCGAATAAGACACATCGCCGTCCTGCACACGTAGCCAATCATCAGAACTGTTAGAATAAAAAGTGTCGGGAGTCGTGGACTGTATCCCGATAAACGGACAATGAAATAAGAGACCTCCTGTTGTAGAATGTAAGAAGCAAACTACGACAGGAGGTTTATTGTATGAGGCAAAAATACACGAAGGTACAAGGCCTTATTGAAACAATACGCGAGCGGAAAATCACGGGCGAAACGAATCGTGAAATCGGAGCCAGCCTTGGGCTAACGAAGAAACAGGTTGAGCAACTAGTCAATCGAGAAAACCGTAGAGAACGATTAATCGCAAAGGGCGATGTACCTCGCCCTAAAGGCCGTCCGCGTAAAATGCCGGAGAACGAGGAAATCCAGCAGAATAATGAATTGGTAAAACTGCGTATGCAGGTGGAACTGCTGCGAAATTTTCTGTTAGAAGTTGGAAGGAGGTGAAATTGAAATATCGAGTTATAGAACGTTTTCGCAACATTTATCCTATCGTCACAATGTGTGAAGTATTTGAAGTTTCCCGAAGTGGGTATTATGCTTGGCGTAAAAAGCAAGAAAAAACGCCGAAAGATCAGTGGTTGGTCGATCTGATTGTGGAATGTCAACAGCAGTGCAACCAGACCTACGGCATCCGCCGTGTTCGTCTCTGGATCCAGCGGAAGAAAAGAAAAAATGTAAATCTTAAAGCACTTCTGCGCGTCATGCGCAAGACCAATCTGCTTGCACAGATTCGGCGGCAAAGAAGATATACTCAACATCAGCAAAACGTGTACAAATACCCAAACCTATTGCAGCGTGCCTTTGAACAGCAACGGCCCAATCGTTTCTGGTCAACAGATATCACCTATATCCCCACACCACAGGGAATGCTGTATATGTGTGCGGCGATTGACCTTTGTGGTCGAATGGTGTTGGCCTATCGCATTGGTGGCGACATGGCCGCATCGCTGGTTACTCAGACGATCCGAGACGCTATGATAACAGAGAAGGTCACTGATGGACTCGCGCTCCACAGTGACCAAGGGTCTCAATACACCTCCGAAGCATACTTCGACCTAAGCAAAGAATATCACTTTCAACCCTCTATGTCCAGTCCCGGTTGTCCATACGACAATGCTGCTATGGAGAATTTCTTCGGAACGCTTAAATCGGAATGCCTTTATCGTGCCCATTATTCTACTCGCGCAGAGGTAGAGGAGTTGGTTGCACAATATGTCCACTTCTACAACTTCGAACGCATTAACCTGAAATACGGCCTTACTCCCTATGAAATCAGGAGCAACGCCGCGTAAGGTTGCGTAATTCTACAATATCCTTTTATTTTCCTGTCCGTTCAACCGGATACAGTCCATGCATGCGTGGGAGACAAAACACGTCTTTACAACGCCGCCTCCAGCTCGATCATCCTTCTTTTTTCTTCCATTCGAGAGATGCAGGCGTCCAAATCGATCTCCCCATGATCGCATTGCGCGAGCAGCTCATAGAACAAGGCGATGCTCGGGCTGCGCTGCACGGCGGAAAAGCCCGTCGTGCGCACGACGAGGTATCGCGCCAGATCGCGGTAAGCGGCGATGTCCTCCGCGGAGATATACCAGCGCCTTTCCTCCGCCGTGGCAAGCAGCTGCTCCTGAAAGTCAATCGTCGCCTGTATCCGCTCTGCCGCGTCGCCCTCCGCCCGCTCCCTGGCCTCGTATAAATAGGCAAGATTGTCTATTAAGGCCGCTTTTTCCTTCGCAAAGTTCGGATACTCAACGGGCTCGTTCTGCGCGGGCTTCATCATGCAAAGTTCTGCCGTGGAACGGTTTTTTGCCGCGTATTCTAAAAAGCGCAGGGCAGGCTCCGGGTTAACGCTGCCCGCATGGAGGAAATAGACCGTGAGGTCGGCGCTTACGACCGGCGGGCGTCCCGGCTCAAAGACCGGCGGAATCAGGGGCGTTCCAGTTCCGTCCTCTCCGAAAAAGGAGACGTTATCCGTCCGCAGAATGGGATAGCCGGACGGCGGCCCTACCTCCGCCGCCTGTCCCCCATAGCGCGCTTGAAGGGACAACACCTTGCCCAACGCCTCGCGCAGCACCTCGGCATCGAAGGTGAACGGTTCGCCCGCGCGGTCGTATTGATCCATGTACAGGTTCAAAACGTCCAGCATCATCTGGCCCGTCAGGCTTTGGCCCGGATAGCGCAGGGTGAAATCCTCGACCGCTTCCTCGCCGCGCTCCAGCCATGCCGCGCATAGGTCGATATACGCATCGACCGTTTCCGGCGGCGGCGCGTCCAGAATCGTCCGCCAAGCCTCCGTGTCGTATCGCCACGTGTGCACCGTCATCGTAGCCGGAACGGCGTATAGCCCGCCCTGCCGCATGACCGCGCCCTGCAGCGCGGGATACAGCGCCCCCGTTTCCCGCGCGAGCTCGCCATCCCCCGGCAGCTTTGCAGCGTATCCCTTATCGATCAGCGCGCCCAGCAGTGCCGCGTCCACCTCGATCACGTCGGCCCTCAGCGAGCCGTCGATCAGCCCCTGCGCCAGCGCCGCGGCATCCATGCCATCCGCCTGTATCATCCTGATGTCCAGCTCGGGATAGGCCTGCGCAAACCCGGGCACTCTGGACGCATCCCGCAAAAACAGGGTCAGCGTCTTCTCGTTCTCTTCATCATTCGACAGGGCGCGCACGTAAATTCCCTGCGGCGTTACGAGCGCGCAGGCGTCGTCCGCAAACGAATACAGCGACCAATCCGGCATGCTGACGCCGGTGGGCATGCGCCCGACGGCCGAGACGTTCCCGGCCGCATCCAGGCAGTAGACCACGCCCGCTTCCACAAAGAGCAGGCATTGGCGCGCCTCCGAAAACCCGAGGCCGCCGATCTGCCGATCCCGAAACGCCTTGAGCGGCGCAATACGCTCCGTCCGGCGGTCGAAGACCGCGATTTCATAGCCCGCCGCATCCGGTTCCAGGCCGCGAAGCAGCGCGAGGTCCCCATCCGTATAGCCGCAAAGCCCGTACACAAGCCCCGCCTGCGTGCGGCTCACCTCCCCGGTTTGAAGGTCATAGCAGCACAGCGCGTGCGACGGTTCCTCCGTTTCCTCCGGCAGGAGATAATAAAGCCGCTGATCTCGCAGGAATACGTTGCCCTCGCTCTGGGCAATGCCGCTCGCCCCGGCATCCATCTCCCCATAGGGGATGAAGCGCCCATCCTCCCAGCGCCGCAGGGAGCCCGTCTGCGTATTCAGGGCGTACACCGCGCCCTCGCCGGAGACGAGGCGGTCGGCGCGCGTATCGCTGAATTCTTGCAGAAGTTCCTCCCGGGGCTGCCCGCGATTGAGCCCCGCAAACACGTCGTCCCAATCGACGCAAAGGCGCTTATCGTCCAGCGCCCGCGTGTATTCATACATGCGCAGCGCGCTCAGCATGTACAGTCCGTTCCCGTCCGTGGCCGTCGAAAGGATGTAGTCTTCCTGGTTCCCCTCTGCGTCGACCACAAAGAACGTGCGGGCAGACGCCCCTTCCGCCCGCGCCATCGGGCACAGGATAAAAAGGGCGCACAGCCACAGCGCGCAGCGCAGGCATCTCTTCAGCATTTTTGAGATTCCCCCCTCCTGGCGTTGGGCTTCCCTTGCAAGCCCTTTCACCGCTTCCCTTCGCTATCCGGTGTCAATCGCCCCTGCCTGAGCCAATAGCGCCTGCCGCAAATGCGGGCGACATTTTGATCGTGGGTAATCATCAGGATTGTTTTGCCGCCCTGGTTTAATTCCTTCAATATCTCCAGGATTTCCTCTTCCGATTTTTCATCTAACGACCCGGTCGGTTCGTCCGCCAGAATCAATTCCGCCTTCTGGGCCAGCACGCGCAGGATGCCCACCTTCTGCCTCTCTCCCCCGGACAGCCTGGACGGCATTTCATCCAACAGCGTCTCTATTTTCAAATGGGAAGCCAGCTCGAATATATCGTTATCCTTTACTTCATGATTTCGACGGTATTGCAGCGGCAGCTTTACGTTCGCAAGGACCGTCCTATCGAACAGCAGGGGGATGTTCTGCGGAATATAGCCGATCTTCTGGTTCCGCAGCCTGCGCCTCACCCGCTCGCTTCGATAATCGATTTCTTCGCCGGAGAACGCATAGCTCCCGCAATCCGGCACGACGAGCCCCGCCATGACGTTCAGCAGCGTCGTCTTTCCCGAGCCGCTTCTGCCCATGACGGAGACCCTATCGCCCCGCTCGATCTCGAAATCGAGGTGATCCAGCACGTTCAATGTGCCATTCCCATTCTTATATGCCTTGCAGATGCCGCGCAGCTCGATATACGCCATTACCTCAGCTCCTTCACGATGCTTTCAGGCGTCATCAGATAGATTTTTATCAGGGCTGGCAGCGCGCACACGAGATAGCCCGCCAGCAAAGCGAGAAGCCGCGCCCCGTTCAGGCCCGTATAGACGTTAAACAGCCAGAAGGGGAAGAGGAGGGAGAGCATACACGCCAAAATGCAGAGGATTCCCCATTCCCCCAGGACGTAGGAGCACAGCGTCAGCCTGGACGCGCCGCACGCCGCCAAAATCGCGTAGGATCGGGCATTCGCCAATACGCCAGCGTACATCCCGACGGACAGGATCAGCGCGGACAGCGCCGCCAGCAGGATGGACAGCCGCCTGATATTTTGAATCTGTCCATCGGAAATGAGGTGCAGGTAGGCCATTTGCGTTTCATCGCTTTGGGCGATTTCAATGGGGAATACGCCGTATTTTTCCTTTGTGGCTTCAAAGTAAGCCGCCAGGGCGCCAAACGCCCCGTCGTCCTCAGCGCGGAAGTAGCCGGAGCAATGCTGCAAATAGTTGGCTTTTTGAAAAAACGCTTCTTCTTCATCTTTCGGCGGCGCGTCAAAATGGAGCGCAGGCATCATCACATAGCGATCCAGATACTGTATTTGCGCTTGGAGCACGAGCATCGCATCGCGCTGCGCGATCCCCACGACTTTGCAGCGCACAGGAATCGTCATGAATTCGGCGGAAAACACGTCCCCGACCTCATAGATTTCTTGAAAAGCACTGCCGACGATGACGGGGATGAAGTCGCCCCGATAGATATAATCCGGCGAGGCGAAGCTTCGCCCTTCCGCCAGCGCGATGGGAAAATCCTGAACGTACCTTTCGTTGAATTGAACGGCCCCGACGATGTGATTCCCCGCGCCGTCAGGCGTGAAGAGATGAAACTGCCCCGGAAGGCCGCAATCGGGAATTTCCAGCTGGTGCCTGCCGTTGATGTAATACGGGAACCGGTCGTTTTCCTCCAACGCATTTAAATAGCGCTTGATCCACGGCAGCGAAGCCTCCGATTGAAAATAGTCCCTTTCCGCCTGCGGATCCATAAAAAGGCGATCGTTCACGGCGTAGATGGAGCCCCGATCCCAAACGCTCTGGTAACGCATGCCCTGCGCAGCGACATCCCGGGCGTTTTGAACCAGCAGGTTGCACAGCGTCATCGTCGCGGTGACGAGCAGCAGCATCACCGCAAAGGAATACGGACGCCGCAAAATGCTTTTTTTCACCTCAAAGAGCCACACGTCACATCACCTGCCCCATACGCCCATTTCGCAGCGCACGATAAGCCCTGCACATCGCCAGCGCAAAGATCGCCGCCAGCACCCCAAGGCAGCCGAGCACGGCCTGCCAGGAGATATAGGCGACAGCATCGCGAAAGGCCAGCATGGCGACGAAGCCGCCGAGAAAGCTGCCGCCAGCCAGCAGGGGAAGAAAGCGTTTTCCCAAATGCAGAAGAATTTGCCGATCGCAGACGCCCGCCAAATACAGCACGAAAACGAGCGTCCGGTTCCCATAAAGCCAGGCATCGGCCATGACGCCGTAACCCAATAATGCGAGGAGCAGCACGGCCCCTGTGAGGATGGGAACGGCAGCGCTCTGGCGGTACATGCGCATGGTGCCCGTGTATTCGGTGGGGATGACCTCTATATGCGCTTCGCCCAGGCGACTTTTCAGCCGCGCCCAATCCTGCTTTACGTGCCCGCGCCCATCGATCACCCAGTTCCCTCTGCGCAAAACATCGCGCTCCCCCTGCGTGGGAAGCACAATCCGCATAGAATTGAGCCGGGAAGGAAAGGAGACGCCCAGGACGCCTATCGTCTCTATCCCCGGCGCATCCCCCAGGTCTGCACCGGAAAGCTGCAACGCCGCCGCGCTGGAAAGGTCGTCGGGCGCAAACTGGCGGCCAGCGGCTAAGTCAAAATCCGTATGGCCGTTGTATGCAAACAGCAGGAGGGACGAGCCGTCTGCATTGAGCCGAAACAGCCTGTTGCCCGGGGATAAAAGCGCGCTGATTTCGCCCGAAGACACCGCGCGATCCTCCGTCAGCACGAAGGTCAGCGCATGCGAAGAGACATAGCCCGAGTTGATGCGATCCGTGTGCTGTATTTGCGCCCCGATCCCGAGGCAGAAGTAGAGCAGCGCGCCGATACAGGCGGACATGAAGAGCAGCGGGAGGTCGCAGGCCCGCCACGATACCGCCCTTCGGGTTTTCCGCATCCCAGCTTTCATAAGCCCCTCCCTCGCCAGCGGCACAGGGCCGTTCCCCGCGCCCCGCCAAACGGTCAAAGTTGACCCTTCCATTCTCTACCTAATAGACGGACGAAAGGGGCGGGGGATTGCACGCGGGCAAATTTACCGCCCCTCCAGATAGATCATTTCGAGCACGCGCGAAAGCTCCCGCAAAAAGCCGTCCCGCGCAAGCTGCCCCTGCGCGTATCGCTCGCACAGCGCGCGCACCTGCTTTGTGCCGCCCCCGCCGTCCCCGGACGAAAAGTAGGGGTTGTCCAGGCGGAAGTCGATGGCGGGCGCGTAGGCGCGATAGGCGGCGATGCTGCCGGACGAGATCAGCCACTTATTGCGATCCCCCTCGGCAAGGGCCAGCTCCCCCCGATCGATCAGCGCCTGCAGGCGGGCGGCCTCGTCCAGGTCGCCCGCCGCCTCGGCCCTTTGAAGATCCCCGCGCAGTTCTTCGCCAAAGGCGCGTATCTGCGCTTCAAGGCCCGCGTAATGGGGATCGACGTAAGGCTCCATCGCGTCCGGATGCAGCGCATAATAGCGCCGGGGATCGGATTCCAGCCGCCCGACGGTCTCCAAATAGCAATAGGCGAGCTCCTTGTTCGCGGAATGAGGGTTTACGACCAGCACGTACAGATGCCCCTGCACCACGCCGTCGCCCTCCTGCGCAAAGGAAGGCGGCGCAATATCCTGAAATACGCTTTGGTACTCCGTGCTTTCCGTGTTTGTCAGGAAGGGCCGACCGGAAGACCGGAAGAAGACGACGTTCATCGGCTGCGCGCCGCCCGATTCGTCCGGCAGCACGGCGTCCCCCGCGTGCGCGCGGGCGTCGTCGCGCACCTGCTCATAGGCGGCGAGCACCTCGCGCAGCGCCGGATCATCCAGGCGTAAGGGGCCGCCCTGCGCGCCCCGGCAGGCGATGTAGGCGTCCACGATGTCCTCCGCCATGGCCGTCTCGTCATAGCCGTACAGGAAGGCAACGCCGTCCTCCCGCGCGGCGTCGTTCCGCGCAAAGCGCAGCATCGCGGAAAGGAACGCCGCCCAGGTCTGCGGCAGGGGTTCATCCCCGAAATAGCGCGCCCAAAGCGCCCGATTCACCGACCAACGCTCGACATCCATAAAGTAGGGATAGGCGACGAGCTCGCCCGCGCCGTCTGTCAGCGCGGCCTGCACCGCGGGATACATGGCCGCGACGTCCGCCGCCAACGTCCCGGCGTCGGTGAGTGGCTGCAAATACCCCTTTTCGGCCAGCGCGCGGTATTCGCTGTCGGCGTACAGCAGGTAGATGTCATACCGGCTGTCGCCCTGCCGCACATGCTCTGCGACCGTCGCCGCGCTTACGCGGTTCGCGTTTACGAGCGCGCGCGCCTCCGGGTGCTCCGACAAGAAGGCGGCGTGCGCGGCATCCGCCCCGGCGCCGCTCAGGCGCAGCACGTTTTCCTCCGGCAGCGATTCCTTGGGCACGCGCACGCACACGCCATCCGTCTGCACGGCGTAGCGTCCATCCGGCAGCACCCAGCCCGGCCAGGATTCGATCATGATGTCGCCGGGCAGATAGGCGCAGGGCGCGAACGGCGCGCCCGCGCGGGAGACAAAGACCTCCCCCGCCGTGGCATAGTAAATGCAACCGCGCGCCCCATCGCAGGCGAGGCCGCCGATCGTCTCTTCCTGACCCGGCAGGCGCAGCGGCAAATCCTCCATCCGCTGCGACGCAATATCCAGCACGCTGAGCACCCGGCGGATGCCGCCCGCTTCGTCCGCCGCCCAGCGCATCAGCAGCAGCTCGCCCGGCGCATACCGGCAGAACGCCTGAATGCCCGTCATGGGCAGTACGCTCGCCTTGCCGCCGGAAAGCTCGCAGCGAACGAGGCGCGCATTGCAGGGCAGCTCCGGCGCGTCCGTACCGTAATCTACCAAAGCATAGAGCGCGTCCGCGACGACGCAGGCCTTGAAGATCGCGCGCGGATAGGCGCCGTCCCCCCAAAACGGGGAAACGTCCAGCGTCCCCTCCATCCACTTGACGCCGTCGGGCGTGACGCGCCCGATGACGCCCGAATGGACGTTAAAGCCGTACAGTGCGTCGCCGCCCTCCGCAAGGAAGGAAACGGAGGCGTCCAGCGCCCTTCTTTCCTCCGCGCTCAGGCGGCCGTATTGCGCCGCGTCCACGTCCGGCGGGGGCGGCAGCTCGCAGAAGACGCGCTGGGTGTCCTCGCGCGCGTCCCACACGCACACGCTTCCGTCCGTCATGTAGGCGTACAGGCTGTCGCCAGACGCCGCGACCTGCCGGATGAAGCGCGGCGCCTCGGGGCGCAAGACCTCCGCGTCGCCGGACGCGGCGAGCGCAGGCCGCGCGGCGAGCGCGAGCGAAAAAAGCAGCAGGGAAAGCGTGAATACGAGCCGCAGGGACGTTTTCATGCAAGGTTCGCCTCTTTCATCCGCCATGCGCCGGAAGGGACGCAAAACAAAGCCCGCCCCTTCCAATCTCTACCTAATAGATGGATGAAAGGGGCGGGGGATTGCAGGGTGATTTAGCCCGCCGAACGCCTTATATTTCTTCCAATTCGATCATTTCCATTTTCTGATCCAGCAGAGATATGAATGCCTCGTCGCTCAGCGAGCCGGAGAGATATCTGCTGATTATATCATACATCATTTCGCCATTTTTGCCGGTAAAGCTCAAGAAACCGGGCGCCGGAAAATACAGGTACGGCGCTATTTCCTCGTCGTAAAAATCGAGCTCTTCGTGCGTCACCTCGTAGTATTGTTCAAGTATATCATCTTGCAGGGCCCGATGAACGTCGAATTCATATTGCGCATCCCGTCTCGCTTCCTCGGTCGAAGCGCTTTGGAGACGATCCCACAGCCGTTCATCTTCCGTTTGCCACGCCTCCAGCTTGCTCGCCCAATACGGGTTTATCACCTCCACCTTTTCAAAAGGGTATAATTGATTTTTCTTCGTCTGGTTTAAGCCCTCAAGGCAGCATTCGATATATTCAAATGCCAATTCCGGATTTTTACAGTTTGGATTTACGATGAACACGTCCAGGTCTGCGGCAATGAACGGATCACCGGTTTCCGTCAATCGCCTTGCAAAGATATTGTCTATCACCACTTCATCCGCTTTATCGAACAGGGAAGGCAGCGCGCCGCTGTGCTGATCGGGGGCCGCGTCAACGGCCCTGGCAATAAGCCCAAGAAGTTCCCTAAATGTTTCCGTGTCATACGCAATGTCTGCATTTTGCCGTTTGCAGTCATTGGTGTATTTCTCCATAGCCATGGTCAGCAGCCATTCTTTCTGATCGGCCTTCCCGCCCGGCAATGCAGAAACCTGTTCAGCCCCTTCCGACTTCGCAAAATCGACGATAAAACACAGAAATGCCGTCAAAGAATCCGGTACATCCCCTGCGTCAAAGCCCATTTTCTCCCACAAATCCCCGTCGTACACATCAAATCTTCCATTTACGCCGTGGGGTACCGCATAGAAACCTTCATCAAACACGGCCGCCTGTATTGAAGGATACATTTGCGAAATCTCGTTTGCGAGAAAAGAACCGCTTGGAATGGGCAAACAGTAACCTTTCCTCTTTAATAATTCAATATCGAAATAAGTCGTATTTACGTTCAGCACATCGTAATCCAAACTGTCCGTCAGCAGAGCAGAAACGAATTCCTCCGATGATAAGTAGGCTATTTCGTCTGCATGAATCAAAGTTACGTCAGAATTTTTCTTCATAAAATTCATGAATTCATCGTTAGGGGGAAAGATGGACGCGACTATCAGCTCTTCCTTTGCATCCTCGGCAAACAGATCGACCACGATCATTTTGTTACCCGTACCGCGGCATAGGTAATATCTGCTCTCAAAGAGCGCGCCTGTGTATTCAGACAGTTTGGGAACATAAAGAGAGGATTCGCGTTCGACAGCGCCGTCCATTTGAAGGCTCATCACAGTTCCTTCGGACACAAAATACAGCTTTTCATCTTTCGGATCAAAAGCAAAGCCATTGGCATCCAGCGGAATGGTCGCGATACGCCTGGCCTCTTCGCCATTCGACAATAGAAATACAGCCTGACGGCGGCTTTCATCCTCATACTGCGTATAAAACAGCGAATGATCGTCCGCGGCGCAGTATCTTCTTAAGCGATTCGCCTTGGCAATCGTCAATCGTCCTTCTTCCACGTCGTATTGACAAAGCATCTTTTCATCAGAATACCCGACGTATATTTCAAAGTAAATGGAACCGGCAGAGGCTTGAAAATCCTGCACCTCCCAAGTCTCCGTTCCGTTTGCCGCCTCCCGGGTAATCGGCAAATCGATCCGTGTTTCATTCGCTTGGGGATAGATCTCTATCAATCGCTCCTGCGCTTCATCCACCCTATAGAGCCTGTCGCGAAAGCAAACGATGTTTTTGATCCGTGCGCCCGGTTCAGGGGCCAGCACATTCCACACGTCGCCGCCATCCCTGTCATAGGCATAAATCGAGCTGTCGGAAAGAAGGAAAAAAGCCGTCGTTTCGGAAAAGGCCGAATCTATTATATGCTCGCCCTCCGGCCCTATATCGATCCATTCCGAATCCGCCTTGACGAGAAGTACGATGGACAAAAGCGCCATGCTGAGCAGTACGCCAAATATACACTTTCTCATAGACGTTATAGGGCTGAAAGCCCTTTACCCTTTCCTTGTATTTAGCTTTAATTAATTTTTTCACTTAAACCTTCTGACGTTTTTGCTGTCTGTACATAATAGGAATAAGAAATAAAAAATAGATAACAAAAACTACCAGAAACATTACTTTAGCCGTATAGCTAAACGAAATTCCTAATTTAGCCTCCTCTCGTTGATAACTAGTAAGCATAGCTAAAGTAACCAATGAAAACTTTTTAACCCATACAGGGAATAAATTATATATTGAACTATCGAATAGAAGAATGAAAACGACGCAAAGCCCACCAAGAGATATTTTTCCACAAGTCCCGAAAGTAAACATAATTAACGCAAAAACGAAAATTAACCAAAAGTCAAAAAGTAGTTGCAGCATTGTTGCTTCAATCGGATTATAGGCATTTATTAAAAACTCATCATAATCTAACACATAATGAAACTGATCTGCGAGTTTTTGCGTTTTTAATGCACTCCATCCTGACCAATCACACTTTAAACTTATTACTGGCACCGTCCATATCGTGCATGCAATAAAAATAATAATTTCATAGATTAAGCTCAATATAAATATATTAATAGTTGCCTTTATTAAATTATTTTTCTCTAACTTTTCAATATCAGCAAACATAATAACAACTGATGATAAAATGATTAGATGTCCTCTACTATTTCCAGCCACTAAGACAAAAGAAAACGGTGTCAGCTTTATGTTATTATTAATAGCAGCAGAAATAAATGGATTTATTAATACATAAGACTGAAAAAATGTATAAATAGCAATAAAAACAAGGCGTTTAGGCGGAATAACTTTTTGGGGCAGCAATGCTTTCATTAAGATCGTTTCCTTTCTTTATATGAATGTATGTATATTATTCCACAAAACATTACTAATAAAAACGATCTCATTATAGATAAACAAACAGTAATTATCTCATTTTGTAATATATAAGTCATACTTAACCAAAAATCGAGTCTATACCCCTCTTCAATCCATATTAGTCTATAAATTTGCATTAATGTTATCTTCCCTATAAACGGAACGAAAAGTAAAATGCTCTTGTTCTTTGTAAATGCAGATACTGTTATACACAAGGCACCCCAAATTGCCCCTTTCAAAAACCCATACAAAACCACAACAACTATATGTAAAACAGTAAATCCATTGAGCGACAACACAAAATAGGGAAAAGTATATAATCCAGAAGCCATATCTTGACTATTTGTAAAAGATGTAAACGGCAGCAATATCATCACAAATAATAAATAGCCTAAAGAAAGCGTTCCCCCTGATACCATAACCTTTTTAACAAAAAATTCAATTCGTCCAATTTGGCATTTCGAGCATCTGGAGTTAGTGTTATGCAAACTACTTAAAAAAGGTATAACGCAAAGAATTGATGAAAAATAAGGTCCAAAGGTTCCTCCATATATGATAGAACAAAAGAGTAAATAAAAAATAGAAAGCTCTCCGGATAGTGCATATGTTATTTCCATATTATTATCAAGCATCATCATAAGACAGATTGCACTTGCTGATAAAACTACCGTTAATATATTCTTACTTATTCCATATCTCAATTTCATCACCAAATTAATTGCCGTATGCCCGGTATAAGTTGCCAAGCCATGGCTAGAACCTATAATTAGACATACGGCATTTTTTATTACAGCTTGACAGTTCCTTTTAAGTTAAGCGTATCATTTTTATATGAATCATTTTTCCTCATTCGCCACCACAAATTCTCACTGGAGGTGACCTCATCTCTAAAGGGTTTTTCCGAGGTCGTTTTAGACTGATATGATGAATCATACACATAAAGCGACGACCCATAATTATTATAATCTCTAACAACCCTTCCAACTGCATGACCAGTTATTGTTTCAAAATAAATTCTAAAACCAGAACTGCTTCCTTTTGTAAAAGCACCGCTCTTAATCCATGAACTTTCTGTATAACCAACATTGGTACCTGAAAAACTTGGTTCATCTGCATATCCACTCGTTAACAAACACGATAATATTGTCATTACTATTAACACCATTACCGATAACTTTTTCATACAAATAAACCTCCAATCATGGTATAACTATTAAACTTACAATATTTTCTTCAGACAGACAAACATATTCAATGGTATCACATCGCCTTCCTCTAAATAATCAGGCTTTCAATCTTTCCGGCACTTCCGCCTCAAAAGTCCCATGACAGCTCGGCACACCCGCGCCGTACCGCCCATAAGCACATACCCACCGCATCAGCCTGTCCAGAAGCCGTTTCATTTGACCTCCTCCTTTTCGTTCCATTTATTTGTGCTTATTATATCCCCCACATAGCAAATCATGGTGCACTTGTCATAAAAACCCGTTTTTTGGCACGAATACACGCCGTGAGGAGCGCTTCCGTCCGCCATCTCGAGATTGACAAATTCTAGTGAAAATGGTAGAGTGAAACTGTCCCCAAAGCAACCTTTCTTTACTGAAGGGAGCGTGGTCTTGCATGCGCATCGCGGTATGCGACGACGAAGCCTCTTGCACGCAAGGTCTGCGGCAGATGATCGAAAAATGGGCCCGTGAACGCAGGATTACGAGCGTCGATGTCGCCTGCTTCACCTCCTCGGAGGATCTGCTGGAGGACTGGCGCAAGCGCCCCCGTTACGACGTCTTCTTTCTGGACATCGATATTCCCAAAGAGATGAACGGCATGGAGCTCGCCCGCATCCTCCGAGATGGGGACGAGAAGGCCGTTATCATCTTCGTCACCAACTTTGCAAACTACGCCAGCGAAGGCTACCACGTGAACGCCCTGCGGTTTCTGGGCAAGCCCTTTGACGGGCGGATGGTCTTCGAGAGCCTGGACATCGCCTACCGCCAGTGGAAAGCGCGGCAGGAGCAGGTACGAATCCCCATCCGTCAAGGCGAGCAGACGCTCGTGCTCTACGCGCAGTCTATCCGCTACGTGGAGGTGCGCGGCCACAACCTGGAGATTCACCGGCTGGAGCCGGATGCCCCGGCCGTCGTGCGCATGCAACTGGACGACCTGCTCGCGCAGCTGCCCAAAGAACTGTTCGTCCGCTGCCACCGCAGCTTTGCCGTCCATCTCGGCTTTGTGCAGCGCGTCAGCCGCGCGCAGGTCGTGCTGTCCGGCGGCGCGCAGGTGCCCGTCGGGAGCCGGTATCAAAAGCGGACGGGCGAAGCCCTCGTCCGCTTTTTGCAGGGAGGCGCAAGATGAACCTGTGGCTGCCCTTTGAAATGCTCGTCAACCTGTATCAGGGTTCCCTGATGGTCTACTTTCTGCGGCGCCGGCTGCGCATGAAGCGCGGCGTTTCTCTGCCCGACGCGCTCTGCGCCGGGGCAATCGCGCTCTTTTATTCGCTCTATCTGTTTTGGGAGCTGCCGCTTCTGGACACGGCCGTCGTCGTCATCCCCATCTTGTACACCCTGTACAGCTCCGATGAAAAATGGTACGTCTGCGTGTTTTGGAATGTTGCAATGATCGCCATCTTTGTCGCAATCGCCACGCTCTCAACCGCCTTCTACCAAAGCCTGCCCGGCGTCACCTGGGAGCGGCTCATGCAGCCCACGGGCCTGCGCATCGCGTTCGTCATCTCGACCAACGTGCTCATCACGCTGGTGCTCTTTTGCGTCTCGCACTATCACAGGAGCGCCAACGTGGTCGCGCGCGTGACGCTGTTCCTCTTTTTGCTGCTCATCGCGCTTCTTCTGGCCGTCACCGAGCTGCTCTTCACCCTGCGGCTCTACATCCCCAAGGAGCACGACGCCCTCTTCATCGCCGCATGCCTGTGCGTGCTCTTCTGCTGCGCGCTCGCCCTCGCGCTCTACGAAATCTTCGCTCGGAATACCGAACGGCAGATTCGAATTCAGACCGAGCTGGAGCACGTGCGCATGGACCAGAAGTACCAGGGCGAGCTGCGCGGCCTGTACGAGCGCCTGACCGCCTGCCGGCACGACCTCAAGCACCAGATGCAGGTCATCGAGCAGCTCCTGGCGGACAGAAACGCCCCGGACGCGGAGCGCTACTTTCAAAAGCTGCGCACGGCGGAGGAGGATTACCCCGCCTATCTGACCGGCTGCACCGCCATGGACGCGCTGCTCACGGCCAAGTCGCTCGTGATGCGGGAGCGGGGCATCCGTTTCCAATACGACCCCTGCCCGCTCGTCGAGCTGCCCATCGACGAAACCGCGTTCTGCGCCGTGGCGGGCAACCTGCTGGACAACGCCATCGAGGCGACGGAGCGCCTGCAGGGCGAGGACGTGCCGCGCGATATCCGCTTTTCCCTCGCCCGCAGGTACGACACGTTCGTCATGACCTGCGAAAACAGCATGAACCCCGCCACGCTGCGGCGGCGGGGAGGGCGCTTTGCCACCTCGAAGGCGGACTACGACGCGGAGGCGCACGGCGTCGGCCTGCGCAGCGTCGAGCGGATCGTCCGGGAATCGGACGGCATCTGCACGTTCACGCCGCGCGAGGGCCGGTTTTACGCGTGGATCACCCTGCCCTATCCCAGGAGGGCCTCGTATTCGTAGCGGACGGACGCGCGCAAAGGAGGGACGTGCATGCAGAGGATCGCCGGCCGGCTCGCGGGGTTCTTCGCCGCCCGCGGATACCTGGACCCGGAGCAGCGCGAGGTCGCGGCCTACGGCTTCGACCTGCTCATCTACACGCTTTTAAGCACGCTGGGGCTGCTGCTTGCGGGCGCGGTGCTGGGGCGGGGCGTGCAGGCGGCGCTGATCGTCGGCCTCTTTTACCTCAACCAGACGTTCGGCGGGGGCTTTCACGCGCGCACGCACCTGCGCTGCTTTGCCACGATGCTGCTCTTTCTCCTGCCGGGGGTGCTCACCGGCCCCTGGCATCCGGCCGCGGAGGCGGGGATCGCGCTGCTCGCGCTCCTATGCCTGCTCCTAAAGCCGCTGGTGCTCCACCCGAACAAGCGCTATCTGGAGGGCAAACGGCAGGCCTTCGTCCGCCGCTCGCGCCGGATCGCGCTCGCGGAGGGGCTCTTGTTTGCGGCCGCGTTCGCGTTTCTGCCGCCCGGGCTGCGCCACGCGGCGGCGATGGGGCTTTTCGCCTCGGCCCTCTCGCGCGCGGCGGGGGCCTTGCAGTCGCGGGGCCGGGCGCGCCGCCCGCGGCCATGAGGCGCGCAAAAAAAGCGCCCCTCGCGGGCGCGGAAGGGAGCCGGTCGAACGCAAGGGGCGCGAGGGCGAAACGCCAGAAGGAAATGAAACGAAAGTCGCGGCCGGAAAACACCGGCCGCGACTTTGTCTTATCGTCCATGTAATTTACCCGGCCTGAACGCCGGGCGCCCTCATCCCCGCACCGCGCGGTCCTTTCCGCCCTCCTTCGCCTCGTAAAGCGCGTGATCCGCGCGGGCGATGGCCTCCGACACGCGCGCCTCCGGCCCCGGCACGCCCCAATGCCAGCCGACGCTCACGCGCACGGCGTCGTAGCACATGCCCTCGCGGCCCTCGATGCACAGGCCGCGCACGTGCGCGCAGATTTCGTCCGCGAGGCGCGCGGCGCGCGGCTCGTCGATGTCCGCCGCGAAGAGGGCGAATTCCTCGCCGCCGTACCGCACGACCAGGCGCTCCCCGACCTCCTGCACCGCGCGGCGAAGCACCTCCGCCACCTCGCGGATGCACCGGTCGCCCATCTGGTGCCCGTGGGCGTCGTTGAACGCCTTGAAGTCGTCGATATCGATCATCAGGGTGGCGAACGGCCTGCCCTCGTCCCGGCACCGGCCGAAGAGCGCGGGCAGCGCCCCATCCAGCACGCGGCGGTTGGACAGCCCGGTCAGCTCGTCCGTATCCACCAGATAGCGGAGCCGGTCGTTGATGCGCTCGATCTCCTCCTTCTGGCGCGTCATGATGAGGCGCGAGCGCATCTCGCTCACCCGGTAGCCGTAGCGCGTGCAGGCGATGGCGATGGCCGTCACGCACATAAAGGTCGTATTGAGGTAATTGCCCGTGTTGTTCACGCGCTCCGGCTGAAACCGCGTAAAGAAGAGCAGCAGCGCGAGCTGGCTCGCGCCCAGCACGCAGACGCTTTGCATCGGGCGAAAGCGCGCGAGCACCGCCACCGCCATCACCAGCGTCACGTAGACGCTGACGTTTTCGGTCGCGCGCTGATCGTAAAGCGTCACGAACGTCCCCCACAGGCACAGGAACGTGACGTACACCACCTGGCCGTTCAGGATGGCGCGCGGGCGCGTCTGCACGTCGCCCCGGTGCACGTGCAGGTACAAAAAGCAGGCGACGGAGGCCGCGAACAGCGAGACGTACAGCGTAAAGTAGACCCGCCGGGAGGCCGAGCGCAGCCAGCCGTCCACGCAGACCATCAGCAGGATGTTGATCAGCTCTGCCGAGGCGATGCACGGAAGCACGATGCGAAACGCGCCGCAAACGTCCGCCGCGTCCGCTTCGTCTACCATGCGGCCGACCTCCGGCTCCACGGTGTTCATGTGCTCAAGCCAGCCCCGTAGTTTTTCCAATCCGCAATCCCCTCCGCCCAGCCGTTTCTCACCCATAGCCATTTTATTTTACCACACTCGGTTTCAATTTACAACAAATGTAGCGTAAAGGAAAAGGGGCGGCATATTTTTGCCGAAAACTCAGCACGATAACGCCGTAAGGAGGGCGCTCACATGCTGACGGTTTTCTTTCGCACCACGCTGCTTTTCGCGCTGACGGTGCTCGTCATCCGGGCCATGGGCAAGCGGCAGCTCGCGCAGCTTCAGCCCTTCGAGGTGGTCATCACCCTGATGATCGCGGAGCTGGCCGCCGTGCCGATGGGCGACGTGGGCATCTCGCTGTTCAGCGGCGTCGTCTCCATCCTGACGCTGCTCTTTTTGCACAGCCTGATCACCATCTTCTCCTTCCGCAGCGAGCGCTTCCGCGCGTTCATCTGCGGCAAGCCCAGCGTGCTCATCCGCAAGGGCAAGATCCAACTGGGCGAGCTGGAGCGGCTGTGCTTTGACCTGAACGACCTGATCGAGGGCATCCGCTCGCAGGGCATCCTCAACATCGCGGACGTGGACACGGCCCTGCTGGAGACGAACGGCACGCTGACCGCCTTTCAAAGCGCCGCGTCGCGGCCGGTGACGCCGACGGACCTGAACCTCACGACGGACTACGAGGGCATCCCGCTGATTCTGGTGCTGGACGGCGCGGTGCAGCGGGAGGCGCTGCGCCTGGGCGGTTTTGACGAGAGCTGGCTGCAAAAGACGCTCGCGCCGCTCGGGTTCGAGGGGCCGAAGGACGTGCTGCTCTGCTCGCTGGACACGCAGGGGCGCATCTACGTCCAGTCGCGCAAAAAAGACGGGCGGCTTTGCGTGCGTCAGGTCCTGAAGCCCGAGCAGGTGAGGTGGTGACGGCATGAAGCAGCGCATCCTTCTCGTCATCTTGCTGCCCCTGCTGATCGTGGGAGCGGCGATTTCTTCCATGGTTTACACCCACAGCGTTTCCAAGTCCCTGCTGCTCTCGTGCGAGCTGACGCGGCAGGCCATCCGCGCGGAGGACTACGCGCTCGCCGCCGAGCGCGCGGAGGACATGCAGGACGACTGGCTCGACCGGCGCGAACGGCTGCGCCTGCTCATCGACCACCCGGACATCGACGAGGTCACGCAGACGCTCAAGGCGCTGTCCGCCGCGATCGAGGCCGAGGAAAAGGGAGACGCGCTGACGCAGGCCGCGCTGTTGGACGAGGCGCTGCGCCACCTGTCGCACCGCGACGACCCCACGCTTTCCAACATCCTCTAGCGCCCCGCGCGGGGCCCGGCCTGCCAGGCCGCGTACCCCATCGGCCCGGGTACGGGATGCTGCCCGCCGGCGGCAGGGGGTTTTCCGCCGTCCCTTCGAGGAAGCGCGTCGCCGCTTCCTTCTTTTTGCTGTTCGGGTTGAGAAGATACGCGCTCATTCGCGCGTCCGCGAGCGTCGGCGCGTCCTCCAGCGCGGCCGGGCCGAAGAACACCGCGCAGGGCGGCAAGCATCGCGGCCGAAAGGCGCGCGATTTGACATTCCCCCCAGCGGAAGCTACAATGGAAGAAACCCGTCATTCCGGCACACGGCCGGAGCACAACCAAACGAACGCCGCAGGGGGATCAGCAGGATGGAACTTATCAGGATAACCCACGAAAACATCGGAAAAGAACATATTTGCTGCGCGATTTCAAACGAGAAGGATTGCCAGGTCGCGTCGAAGAAGGCGTGGCTCCGGGACCGGCTGGACGAGGGGCTCGTCTTCCTGAAGGGAAACGTCCGGGGAAAATGCTTCATCGAGTACATCCCCGCCGAATACGCGTGGACGCCCATCGAAGCGGACGGCTACATGTTCATCGACTGCCTGTGGGTGTCCGGCCAGTTCAAGGGCCAGGGGCACTCAAACCTGCTTCTGGAGGAGTGCATCCGGGACAGCCGGGCGAAGGGAAAGAAAGGGCTCGCGGCCCTGTCCTCGCCCAAGAAGATGGGCTTCCTTTCAGACCCCAAGTACATGCGGCACAAGGGCTTTGAAACCGCCGATACGGCGGACCCCTATTTCGAGCTGCTGTACCTCCCGTTTGAAAAGGGCGCCGAAAAGCCCCGCTTTAAAGCGGCCGTGAAGGAGAGGGCGCGCGGGACGCAAACCGGGTTTACGGTCTACTACACCAGCCAATGCCCCTTCACCGCAAAGTACGTCCCCCTTCTCGAGGCCCTGGCGAAGGGGAGAAACGCGCCGTTTCAGGCGGTTCACCTGCTCACGAAGGAGCAGGCCCAAAATGCCCCGGTCCCCTTCACGACGTTTTCCCTCTTCTATGACGGCGAATTTCTCACGCACGAGATTCTATCCGAGAAGAAGTTTGAAAAGCTCCTGCTCGAAAAAGGGTTTTGAACGGCAAAAAGGATGCGATCCGGCGATTGCATCCTTTTTTGCTTCTTCCTTTCAGATCCCCCGCCTGTGGAGGAGGTACGAGTAGGCGCACGGCACGAGCGCGAGCACGAGCAGCACCGCCAGCCCCGTCCAGGCGTACGCGGGGAAGGCGAGCGCCGAGACGATCATGTACAGGCCGCCCAGCACGAAGCACACGCCCGCGACGCGGTGGGTGCGCCGCCAGTTTTCCTCGCTTTTCAGCGTCCAGGGCAGGCGGATGCCCGCCGTGTAGCTGCTGCGCGTCTTGGGCAGGTAATTGCCCAGCACCATCATCAAAAGGCCGGCGGACGCGGGCAGGAGCATGCCCACGGGCACCTCGCGCCCCAGGCCCGCGAGCAGCATCACCGGCACGACCAGCAGGCAGACGGCAGGCACCGTCCACTGGGCGATCAGGGCGATGGGCCGCGCGATGTTCCGGCGCCTGGGGTCGTTCTCGAGCGCCACGTGCACCACCCCATTGATCGCCGCCAGCAGCAGCGGCATGCCGAACCCCGCAAACGCCTTGGACGAATAGCCGTCGATCTCGCCCGCGGGGCCCCAGTGCGTGGGCACCTGGTCCGGCAGGCGCGTGTAAAGGATGGCCGCCATCGCCATGGGCAGCAGGCAAAGCGCCGTGGTCAGCGCAAGCGTCCTGTCAATGCGTATCCGCTTCATGTCCGTCCCCTCCCATGAACTGCGAGATCCAGAGCATCAGCTCCTCAAAGACCGACGTGTTCAGCTCGTAAAACACGAAGTTCTTCTGCTTCGTCTCGAAGACGAGCCCCGCCTTTTTGAGCTGCGACAGGTGATAGGAGATCGTCGCGCCCGTCATGTCAAAATGCTGCCCGATCTCCCCCGCGGACATGCGCCCGCCGCGCAGCATCATCAAAATTTCGCGCCGCGCCGGGTCGGAGAGCGCCTTGAACGTATCGGGAAAGGCCATGCGCCCCGCCTCCCTCGTCCGAGAAATTAGAAAGTTATCTAAATATCAGTGTAACAGGAAAGCGCCGCCCTGTCAAGCGGCGCCTTATCGGCCCCGGGTTTGTCATTGCCCCCTGCCGGGCGCGGCGCTCACAGAAAACGCGATCCCGTCCGACACGTCGGCCACCACCGCGTCGAAGGACGCATCGTCCAGGCCGCCTTGCGGCTCGCGCAGCGTCAGCAGGTACTCGGCGTACTCGGGCGTGTCGCTCACGATGGCGACATCTGCGCGCAGGCCCTGCGCGTCCAGGGGCTCCGCGGCGTCCGCGGACGTCAGGACGATGTCCCCCGTCCCCGTCAGGACGGACGCCTTCACCTCGGCCCAAACCTCCTCCGTCAGGGGGGCGGGAGAGGCGACCGTCACGCTGACGAAGCGCGGCGCGGCGCCCTGCATCCCGTCAGGGGCGACGTCCATGCCTACGGCGTCCATGTCCGCGGCGTACAGCGCCCGCGTCGAAAGGGTGAGCGAAGCGGTCTCCTGCGGCGCGTAGGTCAGGCTGGTCGCCGCGAGCGCTCCGGTCATGGTAACGCCCATCAGCGCGCAGGCGGCGAGCCCGGCGAACGTGGGCCTGCGCCACTTCATGATCGACATGACGCGCTCTTCCACCGCGCGACGGCCGAACGAGACGCAAAGCGGCCCTTCCGTCCGGCAGCGCTCCGCCAGCGCGATCAGGGAGAGCGCGTAGCCGCGCCGCGCCGACTCCCCCCGCGCGCGAAGCACGCGCTCGTCGCAGCACAGCTCGATGTCCCGCTGACACAGGGCGTACATCACCCAGGCCAGCGGGTTGAACCAGTGCAGCAGCGCGGCCGAGAGCAGCAGCAGCTTCTTGAGCACGTCGCGGCTCTGCACGTGGCTCAGCTCGTGGGCGAGCGCGTCCGCCAGCGCCTCGCCCGCCAGCGCGAGGCCCGCGGGCAGCACGATGCGCGGGCGCACCGCCCCATAGGTGAGCGGCGTGCGGATGCGGTCGCTCTCGTAGAGGGGCACGCCCTGCGCGCGGCGCCCCAGCGGCAGCGCCGTCCTCAGCAAACGGCGGCTTCTCACGTACGCGCGCGCGAAGTAGAGCGCCGCGGCCGCAAGGCCCAGCGCGTACAGCCCCCGCAGGCCGCCGCCCGCCAGGAAGGCGCGGCCGTGCGCGGCGAGCGCCGAAAGGGCGTCCGCCGTGCCGGGCACGGCCGCGCCGGCGGCCTGAGGCGCGTACGCCTCCTGCGGAACCTGCAGCACCGGCAGCGAAAAGGGCAGAAGCAGCCGCAGCGCGCAAAGCCCCCACAGCAGCACGAACACCCGCTTGGGCAGTCGGTGCAGGCACAGCGCCCGCAGGACGAGCGTCAGCGCGATCATCAAGGAGCCGCCCAGGCTCATGCGAAGCAAGGTCATCGCCGCATCACTCCAATTCGTCCACGAGCTTTTTCAGGCGGTCGATCTCCTCCCGGCTGAGCCTGCCCGGGCGGAGCATCGCCGCGAAGAACGCCGACTGCGAGCCGTCGAACATCTTGTCGATCAGCTCGTCCGTCTCCTGGCGCTGCACCTCCTCGCGCCCGATGAGCGCGTGGCAGACGAAGCCCGGCTCGCGCCGCTCGATCGCGCCCTTCTCGATGCACTTCTTGATGACGGTGTACGTCGTGTTGCGGTTCCAGCCGATCTCCGAAAGCAGCAGCTTGGCGATCCGCCCCGCCGGAAGGTCGCCGCTGCGCCAGAGCGGCTCCATCACCTTGCGTTCCGAATCGAATAACTTGACGGGCATGCGCGCCCCTCCTGACTATCCAAATAGTATAGAAGAATCTTAACACAGGCGAAGGGCGCTGTCAAGGGGGCGCTCACCTGCGCCGCGCGACGGCCGCCGCCGCCGTCACCGCGCCCGCGACCATGAGCCCCAGGCCCGCGAGGAAGTTGCCGGCGTAATGTCCGGCGCGCTCGACCACGTCGAACTCGAAGTTCCAGAAGAGCCGCAGGTCCACCGCCGCGCCCGAGAGCACGCACTCCACCCAGGGGTTCATGCAGGCGACGAGCACGCCCAAGAGCATCAGCACGACCGCCGCCTTCATCGTCCCGCCGACGCGGCGCGCGCGCAGCGTCAGCGCGCCGAGCCACGCAATCGCCAGCGGAAAGGCCGCGATGGCCGCCGCGGTCGCGAACAGCGACGCGTCGCCCAGGAAGCGCGCGACGGAGAAAAGCAGCAGAAGGAGGCTGACGGTGACGCCCGCGAGCGCGCTCACGAGCCGCTCCCGCCGGACGAGCAGCGGCAGGTTGGTCACGCAGAAGGCGAGCAGGATCGACGCGAGAACCACCGGGAACCAGGTGAGCGCGCGATGGAGCGCGACGTCGCAGATGAAGCAGGCGGCGAGGGCGACGGCGTACGCGCAGAGCGTCGCCGCGTGATAGGCGCGCAGCGCGCGCGATGACGGGTTGTTCATCCTTCCTCCTTATCCCCCGCGAGGGGGCCCTCCGGGGACGTCCCTGCCGCGCCGGGCACGGCGGAACGCCCGCGCGCTTCGCGCGGCCCCCGGAAATTCGTTTGCCTCCTATTGTAACACACAGGAGGCGCGGACACAAATGAAATCGGCGCGGCCGAGGGCCAGAAGAGGGGCCGTAAAGCCGGCATTCGGCTTTACGGCCCCCCGTATCGTCTATCCCCGTCAGACCGCGCGCTCCACCGGCTTCATCTTGGTGAAGATCATGCGGCCCGCGGCGGTTTGCAGCACCGTGGTCACGGTGACCTGCAGCGTCTCGCCCACGTAGCGCCGGCCGTTTTCCACGACGATCATCGTGCCGTCGTCCAGGTATCCGACGCCCTGGCCCGGCTCCTTGCCCTCGCGCACGACCTGCACGCTCATCTCCTCGCCGGGCAGCACCACGGGCTTCACCGCGCCCGCCAGCTCGTTGATGTTGAGCACCCGCACGCCCGTCACCGCGGCGACCTTGTTGAGGTTGTAGTCGTTCGTCACCACGATGCCGCCGGTCTGCTGCGCCAGACGCAGGAGCTTCACGTCCACCTCGCTCACGTCCTCGAAGTCCGTCTCCGGCACCTCCACGCGCAGGTTCGTCTCCTTTTGCAGCCGCGTCAGCACGTCCAGCCCCCGGCGGCCGCGGTTGCGGCGCAGCGCGTCGCCCGAATCCGCGATGTGGCGCAGCTCCGCCAGCACGAACTGGGGCACCACCAGCGCGCCCTCCAGAAAGCCGGTCTTGCAGATGTCGTAGATGCGCCCGTCGATGATGACGCTGGTGTCCAGGATCTTCGGGCGCGGCCCCTCCTTGGCCTCCGCCCGCTCCGGCCGCCTGTCCGCGCGCTTGCCCAGCAGGCTGCCCACCGGCCATTCCCTGTAGCGGCGCGCGCCGACCGACGCGCCCAGGTAGCCCATGACGATGTACACCACCACCGACAGCGCCATGAACAGCTCGCGCGGCTGCGACGTGCGGAAGAGCTGCGTCGTCAAAAGCGCGATGATGAGCCCCACGATGAGGCCCACGACGCTGGTGAGCACCTGCTCGGCGGGCGCGCCGTCGAGCGCGCGCTCCGCGCGGTGCACGTTCTCCTGCACAAAGCGCAGAATCATGCCCGAAAAAATGCCGCAACCCCCGAAGCCCAGCCCGCCCAGGACCAGATAGAGCGCCATGCGCGCCCCCGCGTGCGGGAAGGCCACCGCGCCGTCCGCCGCGAGCATCTCCCACACGCCGAGCGCCAGCGCCGCGACGCCCGCGCCCACCAGCGCCCCCATCGCAGCGCACAGCACCCGGAGCCACCGCTGTATGTTCTTCTTTTTCACCCACATCCCCGCTTTCCATACGCATTTCGGATGTCTATAGGATAACCCGCGCCGCCGCGCGTATACAGGGAGGGACGCGCTTTCGGGAAAGCGGCTAAAGGCCCTCGCCCGGCACCTCCTACCCGATCAGGATCGCGATCGCCTCCGATACCGTGTCCACGCCGTACACCTTCATGCCCTCCGGCACGCGGATGCGGCGCAGGTTTTCGCGCGGGATCACGCAGGTGGCAAAGCCCAGGCGCAGGCACTCTGAAAGCCTGCGTTCCACCTGGCCCACCGCGCGCACCTCGCCCGCGAGCCCGACCTCGCCCATGACCGCCCAGTCCGAGGGCACGGGCGTGCCGCGCACGCTGGAAGCGACCGCCGCCAGCAGCGGCAGGTCCGCCGCGGGCTCCGTCAGCTCCAGCCCGCCCGCGACGTTCACGTATACATCCTGGTTGTACATGGGCATGCCCGCGCGCTTTTCCAGCACCGCCAGCAGCAGCGCCAGCCTGCCCGTATCAAAGCCGTTGGTCGTGCGGCGCGGACTGCCGAACGGCGTCTGCGCCACGAGCGCCTGCACGTCCACGAGCATCGGGCGGGTGCCCTCCATGCCGCAAAGCACGGCCGAGCCCGCCGTATCCTTCGCCCGGGCGGACAGGAGCATCTCCGAGGGGTTCTCCACCTCGGTCATGCCGCTCTCATGCATCTGAAAGAGTCCCAGCTCGTTCACCGAGCCGAAGCGGTTCTTCACCGCCCGAAGAATCCTGTACTCGTGCTGGCGGTCGCCCTCGAAATAGAGCACCACGTCCACCATGTGCTCCAGCACGCGCGGGCCCGCGATGGCCCCCTCCTTCGTCACATGGCCGACGAGGAAGACCGCGCAGCCCGTCGTCTTGGCCATGCGCATCAGCAGCGAGGTCGCCTCGCGCACCTGCGAGACGCTGCCCGGCGCGGAGGCCATGTCCGGCCTGTACATGGTCTGGATGGAGTCCACCACCATGTAGTCCGGGGCGATCTCCTGCCAGCGCGCCTCCGCCGCGTCCAGCGCGTTCTCCGCGAGGATGAACAGGCTGTCGGACGTGACGCCGAGCCTGCGGGCGCGCATCTTGATCTGCCGGGCCGATTCCTCGCCCGTGATGTAGAGCACCCGCGCCCCGTCCTTTGAAAGGTGCGCGCACGCCTGCAGCAGCAGCGTGGACTTGCCGATGCCCGGGTCGCCGCCCACCAGCACCAGGGACCCCTCCACGATGCCCCCGCCCAGCACGCGGTCGAGCTCGCCGATGCCCGTGGAAGCGCGCGCCGTCTCGTCGTCCGGAATCTGGGAGAGCGCCATCGCCCCCGCGCCCGTTCCGGGCCGCTGCTTGTTGGGCTTTTGCGCCTGCGCGGCGGCCGCCTGCTGCGAGGGCAGCGCCTCCTCCAGCGTGTTCCACGCGCCGCAGTCCGGGCACTTGCCCATCCACTTGCCCGTCTCGTAGCCGCACGCGGTGCACTGGTAAACCGTCTTCATCTTCGCCATGATTTTTCCTCGCGTCATCTATCGTGTTTCCTGAAACTTTTTGCTCTTATGTTTCGTCTTATTATCGGATTTTACGGCGCCGGGGGACGCGCCCCTAAGCGCCCTGTCGCGCGACAAGATGATTATACCATATGCGCCGGGCTTTCGCCATGTCAAAGGCGCACGGATGCTGTCGAACCGGGCGCCAATCGTTCGCGCCGCATTTCCCACGATTCTACAAAAACGGCGACAATTTCCAGCGAATTTGGACGTTTTTTTCGTTGCGCCGCCCGTGCGGTGCGCTTATAATGAGAGTATATCCCGGAAAAATGACAGAAAAATGACGAACCAGCGTCACCTTTACGGGGCGCTGTTGCTCTTATAGATCGGAGGGGGCCGCATGAACCGCAGGCAGGACCGCTTTCAGAACCCTTACCAGAACTTTTCCACAAATTATGCGGGGAAGCACAAGGCGGTCTCCGCCAGCTACGAGATGTTCACCCCGCCCCGGCGGAACTTCAAGCCCCTGCTGCTGATCCTCCTCCTATTCGCCCTTCTGATCGGCGGGTCGCTTCTTTACAGCGCCATCGTCGGGCGCATGGTGTCCGTCAGCGAGGTGAGCGCCCTCATCCCGGGCCTGCCCAAGGAATTCGAGGGCTACACGATTTTGCACATTTCCGACCTGTACGGCGCGCGCTTTGGGGAAAAGCAGGCGGACATCGCCAAGGCCGTCGCGGGCAAGAACTACAACCTCGTGTGCATCACCGGCGACATGCTGGCCGACGACGAGGACCCGCAGCCCTTTTACGAGCTGCTGACCGCGCTGGGCGAGAAGCGCCCGGTGCTCTTCATCGCCGGGGAGAACGACCCGAACCCGCTGGAAGGCGAAAACTCCCTGGCCGACAGCGTGCTGGCCCCCTTCATCCTGGGCGCGCAGCAGCGCAGCGCCGTCTACCTGGACGCGCCCTACTGCGTGGAATCGGGCGAGCAGAGGCTTTGGTTCACGCCCGACTCGGCGCTGAGCCTGGACCTGGACGCGGCGGAGCAGACGTACCAGGCGCAGCTCGGGCGCGCGATCACCCCCGTGCAGCAGAAGACCGCGCTGTACCAGCTCGACCGCATCGAGCGCATCCGCGAGGCGCGCGAGCGCATGGCGGCGGAGGACACCTACGTGGTGCTCTCGCACATGCCGCTCAAGGCGAGCTTCGTGCGCGGCATGACGACCACGCGCACGGAGGGCAAGAGCGCCACGCTCATCGGCATGATCGACCTGGTGCTGGCCGGGCACTACAACGGCGGCCAAGCGCGCCTGCCCTTCCTGGGGCCGATCTACGTCTCGGGCTACGGGCTCTTCCCCGGCGAGGGCGTGGTCGAGGGGCTGGTCACCTCCGGCACGCTGACGCAGCACATCAGCCCCGGCCTCGGGGTGCGCCCCGACACCGCGCCGCCCATGCGGCTCTTCAACCCGCCCACCGTGACGCTCGTGAAGCTGACCGCGGCGAGGTAACGGGCAAACACAGCAGGCTGCCGTGGACATTTCCCCTTTACGGCAGCCTGTTTTTTTCATGCACATTTTTCCGCTTTCACACCCAATCCGTCCGCAAGGGAGCTTTTCATATGCTATAATGATCGTAAAGCGCTGACAAAAAGCATACAATTTGAGCCTCTCGCTCCGTCGGAACCATTGGGCGTATCCACCGCGCCTATTGCTTCCGGCGGTGCTTTCTTTATATATGGCAAAAAACGTATCCTTTTTTCTTCCCCCGGACGATCGATTGTGACAAGGAGCCCTGACGATGAAGCATTTTTCCCTGCGCGCGCGCCTGACCGCAGCCTTCCTGCTGATCTATCTGGTTCCCGTGCTCGCGCTGGGCATTCCCGGCTCGCTGTGGATTGCGCACAGCGCGCGCGACGCCGCCAGCCGGCTGCTCGAGACGCGGCTGGAAAACGCGTCTGAACGCATGGAAGCGATGTTCTCCTCCATGGACAGCTACGCCAACCAGATGCAGGGCGACGCGCTCGTCAGGGGCCTCATGTACATGCAGGACAGGAGCCAACTCTTCACGCGCTACAGCGCCGCCGAATACGCCAACTTCGCCTATCAGCTCAAGCTCGCGCTCGTGACGACGGACATGTTCGACGACGTAGCCCTGTGCTTCCCGGGGAAGAACTTTTGCCTGACCCAGCGGGGCAGCTACGACCTGGACATGCTGATCGAAAACGAGTTCGCGGTCGCCGGCATGGACGAGGCCGGCTGGCAGGCGCTCTGGGGGCCGGACTACAGCCCCGCCAGCCTCCTGCCCGACATCACGATGGAGACGTTCGGCCAGCAGCGCGCCGGCATGCTCTACCTGCGCGTCGCCCCGCCGCCCTACGGCGAGACGCCGCTCTTCGCGATGATCTACTTCATCTCCGACGCGGGCGTCCGGCGCTGCCTGCAGCCGCTCGCCGATTACGGGACGCTCACGCTGACGCTCGCCCTCCCGCAGGGGGATACGCCGCTGGTGCAGGGGGCGGCCGCGGGCGGGGCGCGCGTCAGCCTCGCGGCTCCCGTCGGGGGGATCGGCGGATCGCTCGCCCTTAGCATCGACGCCCGCGAGCTTTACGCGTCGGCCGATTCGCTGCGCGGCATGCTCTTCGCCCTGCTCGCGCTCATGGCCTGCCTGGGCTCCGGCGTGGCGGTGCTGGTCGCGACCGTCAATTACCGCCCGCTCGCCGGCATCTTCTCCGCCCTCTTTCGCCAGGGCACGCTGGACGCGCCGCATCCCACCACCGGCGACCTGAAGAGCGTGGAGCAGTCCTTGCTGGAAATCATGGAAAAGGAGGACGAGCTGCGCCGCAGCGTCGAGGCGCAGCAGGACCTGCTGCGCTACGCGGCGCTCGCGCGCCTGCTGGACGGCACGCTCGACGGCAGCGCGCGCGAAAAGCTCTTCGCCACCCTCGCCATGCCGCTGCCGCACCCCTATTACAGCGTGGGCATCCTCTTTCCCCCCGACCCGCAGGCGCTCGCCTGTCTGATAGGCGCCTGCCATGACCTTCGCGTCACCGCTTACCCGATCGAGCACGAGGGCCGCAGCCTCCTGCTGCTCAACCACGACGCCCCGGCCGGCCTGCGCGCGCTCGCGGGCCCGCCCGGCTTTTGCCTGGCGCTGAGCGACGCCTGCGGCGCGCTGTCCGACGTCCCGAACGCCTACGCGCACGCGCTGCACGCCCTCAACTACCGTTCCATGCAGCCCCAGGAGGACGGCATCCTCTTCTACGCGGACGTCTCAAAGCGCGACGCCTCCTATTATTATCCGCTGGAAGCGGAGGTGAGGCTGGTCAACATGCTGCGCGCGGGCGACGCGGCCGCCGCCGAATCGGAGATGGACGCCCTGCTCGCGAGCAACCTGGAGCAGCACCCCTCCGCGATGGCGATGGAGCGCTTTTTAAGCAATCTGGAGATGACGCTCGCCCGCGAATGCCGGGAATCCGGCGTCGCCTTCGCGCCGCTTCCTCCCGATTCGCCGCTCGACGTCTGGAGCGGCCACCTGCGCCGCACGGCCCGCGCCTGCGCCGCGGCGCAGACCGCCCAGCGCGACGAGCAGGGCGAGGCCGTGCTGGCGGACATCCTATCCTACCTGGACGAGCACTTGAGCGATTCACAGCTCAGCCTCGGGGGCGTCGCCGCCCATTTCGGCATGAACGCCTCCTCGCTCAGCCGGTTCATCAAGAAGAAAACCGGCGTGGGCTATCTGGACATCATCAACCGCAGGCGCATCGAGCTGGCCAAGGAATACCTGCGCCAGGACACCCTTTCCATCCGCCAGCTCGCCGCCAGCGTGGGCTTCGACAGCGACGTGACGCTCCGGCGTCTCTTCAAAAAATATGAGGGCATCACGCCAACGCAATACAAGGGCTCGTGAATCCCAAGCGCGCAAATTTTTCGTTTGTGCATTTTGCACATAACATCTCCACATTTGTCAACAAATGAATGCAAATGCAAAAAATAGCGGCTTCCGTTTCTGGCGAGTTCGTCTTATGATGGGGACAACGAACCGGATGGGGGCCTGTTTTTCTGCCCTGGCGCAAAGCGCGCTTGCCCGGGGCGGATGCCGATCCGGCGCCCTCAAAACGACGCTCAACACGAGGAGGTACATCACGTGGCAAAAAAGTTTCTGAGTCTGCTTCTCACCCTGTGCATGCTGATCCCCTGCGCCGCGCTGGCGGCCGAGGACTACACGCTGCCCCTCGCCCCCGACGGGGCGCACCTGAGCTTTACGCTTCAAGAGAACTACTACGCGGGCTCCAGCTATGCGGACAACCTGCCCGTCTATCAGGAGCTGGAAAAGCTCACCGGCGTCTCGATCGACTGGGACGTCGTGGAACTCAATTCCTTTAATGAGACGATGGAAATCCGGCTCGCGTCCGGCTCAAAGCTGTCGGACATCATCCAGCTGCCCAATTACAACGGCGCGGACATCATGCGCTACGCCAAGGCCGGGCTGATTCAGCCGCTGGACGAGCTGATCGACCAGTACGCCCCCAACATCAAGAAGCTGTTCTTTGAGGACGTGCCGGAGCTCGGGCGCACCATGACCGGCTACGACGGGCACATTTACGCCATCCCGCAGAACTTTTACGGCATGAATTTCGTCGCGCCGTTCTGCCTGACGCTCCGCAAGGACTGGCTGGACAACCTGGGGCTCGACGTGCCTACCACCCTGGACGATTGGTACACCGTGCTCAAGGCCTTTAAGGAGCAGGACCCCAACGGCAACGGCCTCGCGGACGAGGTGCCGATGAGCACCCAGGGCAACGTATCCAGCGTCGAAAACGCCTATGCCTATCTCGCGACGGGCTTCGGGCTGACCGCGCCCGTCACCGTGCAGTACTACCCCGACGAAAACGGCAAGGTCGTGGACCAGTACCGCCTGCCGGAATTCAAGGAATACCTCACGTTCCTGAACAAGCTCTACGAGGAGGGCCTGATCGACACCGCCTTCTCCGTGGACGGCACCAAGCTGACGGCGATGGCCGCGCAGAACCTGCTGGGCTCCACGGGCTACTACGCCGACTCCAGCACTACGCTGCAAAAGTCCGCGCAGGCCTCCGGTGCAGAGGACGCGTACTACATGTGCATCCCCACGCCGCTCGACCAGGACGGCAACCCCGGTCGGCAGGTCGGCCGCACGCTCACGGGCTTCCGCTACGCGATCTCCAAGGACTGCCAGGACCCGGTGCTGGCCATCAAGTGGATCGACTACTGCTACGCGAACCCCGAAGGGCGCGACCTGATGCACTACGGCATCGAGGGTGTGCACTGGAACTGGAACGAGGACCACACCCAGCGCGTATGGACGGACCTCGTCGCCAACAACCCGGACGGCCTGGCGATCTACAACGCCCTGCGCAAGGACGGCGCCTACGCCACGCAGTTCACCAACCGCACGAAGGAATTCTTTGAGATGATGGTGGAGGACTACGTGCTCAGCGACGTGCAGGCCATCCTGCCGACCATCGTGGACGCCTACCCGGCCGTGATCGCCACGCCCGAGGAAAGCGAGAGGCTCACCTCGCTCACCGCCGACCTGAACACCTACCAAAACGAGATGATTCAGAAGTTCATCATGGGCCAGGCGCCGCTGGACAAGTTCGACGAATTTGTGGCCACGCTCGAAGCGATGGGCGCGGACGAGGTGCTCAGAATCAAGCAGGAGCAGTACGACCGCTACATGGGCAAGTAACCCGGCTGCGCGGAGGGGCGTACCGCTCCTCCGCACTGGCCATCGACCCAGTCGATGGCCTCGTGCAAAATGAATGCTCATTTTGCACGAAAGTTACGGGAGATGTTTTCTTCCGAAAAATCCTTCGGATTTTCCTACAGAAAACGCCCCGCCCGACCGGCAAAGCCGGTCGATACGATTCCACATGAAGGGGAAGCCTCCCCTTCATGCATCCCCTCTGGAAAGTCGTTACTTTATCGATCATTGCGCGGAGGGGCGTACCGCTCCTCCGCACTATTCTGATTCCTGGAGGGACGCCTGTGGCTCATCCGATCACCGTACGGCCCAAGCGGGCGGGCGCGGGCTTTTGGGCGAAGCTGCGCCGCGATTACGCGCTCGCGCTGCTGATGCTGCCCGGCCTCGTCTACTACATCGTGTTCCACTACGTTCCCATGTACGGCGTCTGGATGGCGTTCACGGACTTCAACCTGTCCAAGTCCATCCTCGGCAGCGACTTCGTGGGGCTCAAGTGGTTCAGCGAATTCTTCAATTCCTACTTCTTCTGGCGGCTGCTCGGCAACACGCTCGCCATCAGCGTGCTGAACCTGCTGTGGGGCTTTCCGATTCCCATCATCTTCGCGCTCTTCCTGCACGAGATGCGCAGACCCATGTTCAAGCGCGTCGTGCAGACCCTCTCCTACCTGCCTCACTTCATCTCCACGGTCGTCGTCGTCGGCATCCTGACGAGCGTGCTCTCCCCCAACGGCGGCGTCGTGAACACGCTCATCAAGGCATACGGGGGCAAGCCCATCGACTTCATGAGCAGCTCCGCCTGGTTCCGCCCGCTCTACATCGGCTCGGACGTATGGCAGAGCTTCGGCTGGAACTCCATCATCTATCTCGCCGCGCTCACGTCGGTCGATCCCGGCCTGTACGAGGCCGCCCGCATCGACGGCGCCAACCGCTTTCAGCAGGTGGTGCACGTGTCGCTGCCCTGCATCATGCCCACCATCGTCATCCTGCTCATCATGCAGCTCGGCCGCATGATGAACGTGGGCTACGAAAAGATCATCCTGATGTACAGCCCCGCCATCTACGACAAGGCGGACGTGATTTCCACCTACGTCTACCGGCGCGGCATTCAGGGCGGGCAGTACAGCTTCGGCGCGGCGGTCGGCCTGTTCAACAACGTCATCAACCTGATCCTGCTGCTCACGGTCAACGCGATCAGCCGCCGCCTGGGGGAGGTGAGCCTATGGTGAGGAAAAGGCCTGTACGCGGCGTTCCCAGGCGCCCGCTGGGCTCGCGGTTGGGCGACCTGCTCGTCTACGCGGTCGGCGTGGTGGTCGTCGCCATCACGCTGACGCCCTTTCTGCACGTGACGGCGATGTCCCTCGCGGACCCCATGAAGGCGCTGCGCGAGGAGATCTTCCTGATTCCCTGGGGGATCAACCTCGGCGCCTACAAGATGGTCTTTGAGAATTCCTCGTTTCTGACGGCCTACGGCAATACGTTCTGGTACACCGGGGTCGGCACGCTGCTCAACGTCGCGCTGACGCTGACGCTCGCCTACCCGCTGGCGCGGCGCGGCTTTTTCCTGCGCCGGCCTGTGATGCTGCTCATCACGTTCACCATGTTCTTCTCCGGCGGCATGATCCCCACGTTCATCGTCGTCAGCCGTCTCGGCCTCTACAACACGCGCTGGGCCATCGTCCTGCCCGCCGCGATCTCCACCTGGAACCTCATCGTCTGCCGAACGTTCTTCGAGGGCATTCCGGAGAGCCTTTTGGAGTCGGCCAAGCTGGACGGCGCGGGCGAGGCGCGCATCCTGCGCGACATCGTGCTTCCCCTTTCCATGCCCATCATCGCGGTGCTCATCCTCTTTTACGCGGTCGGCCACTGGAACAGCTATTTCAGCGCCGTGCTCTACCTGTCGGACACCAAGCTGCAGCCCCTGCAGATCTACCTGCGGCGCGTGCTGATTCAAGCGACCGACGAAATGGCGGGCGACATGAAGGAGGGGCTGGACCGCGACATGGCGGTGCACCAGCTCAAATACGCCGCGATCATCGTCTCCATCCTGCCCATCGTGGTGCTCTATCCGTTCCTGCAAAAGTACTTCGTTCAGGGCGTCATGATCGGCGCCGTCAAGGGCTAAGGGAGGGCTTATGTTTACAGGCAACGTCACATTTGCGGTATTTTCCGACCTGCACGTGGACATCATGCCGGACGCCGTGCCCCGCATGCAGGTGCTGCTGCGGCGGGCCAGGGAGGAAAAGGCGGACTTTCTGCTGCACCTGGGCGACATCATGTACCCGGAGGCGGACTTCCTCCGGTCGTTCGCACCCCAGAGCGCCGCGCGCCGCGCGGGCTGGTTCCAGTGCGAGCGGGACGACGAAAAGCGGGAGATCCGGCGCATGATCCAGGAAAGCGGGCTGCCGCTTTTCGGCGTGCTGGGCAATCACGACATGGACGCCTGCTCGAAGGAGACGGCCTGCCGCTACCTGGGCCTGCCCGCGCCCCACTATACGTTCGACGCGGGGGGCGTCCGCTTTATCGCGCTGGACACCAATTACATCCTGGAGGACGGCCGGTATGTGGACTTTGACCACTGCAACTACAGCCGCTTCAGAACGCGGGAGACCAGCTGGCTGGGGCCCGCGCAGCGCGCATGGCTGGAAGAGCAGCTGCTCTCCTCCCCCTATCCCTGCGTGCTGCTCTCGCACGCGCCGCTGGGCGACGAGCTGCTCAACGCGCACGACGGCCCCGCCGTATGGGAGATCGTGCGCAGGGCGAACCGCGGCCGCCGCCGCGTCATCCTCGCGCTGAACGGGCACAACCATGTGGACGGCGTCTGCGCGCGCGCGGGCGTCCCCTTCCTGAGCGTCAACAGCATCTCCAACATCTGGATCGGCCACGAATACGACTGCGTGCGCTACAGCGAGACGATCAGCCGCCTGTACCCGCACCTGAAGGGCTGCGCCCCCTATTGGGACGCGCTGTTCGCCATCGTGCGCATCGACGGGGAGGGCATCCACGTGCAGGGGCGGGAAAGCAGCTATGTCGGGCCCTCGCCCTACGAGCTGGGCTTTCCCCGCGCGGCCTCCTATCACGTCAGCACGCCCTGCATCCGCTCGCGCACGCTGCCGATCACGGAGATGCCGGACGAGGGCATTCTCCCCTGCTGAGCGATTCACGCCGCCCCCACCGACGAAAAAAGGACCGCCGCAATGTTCTGCGGCGGTCCCTTTTGTCGTATCGGGCCAGGCGCCCTGCTTACTCCGTCACGCCCAGGTAGCGCTGCCAGAGGATGCTTTCGACCGCGCCGTCCCGGATCGTGTAGGTGAGCTCCACGTACACGTTTTCGCCCGCGGGGTAGAAGTACTGCGCCCTGGCGCTGCCGTCGTCCTGCACGCGGTAGGTGCCGATCTCCTCGCCCTTGCTGTCGATGTTGTAGAGCAGCCGGTCGCCCCGGTCGTTCACCGGCATGCCGCCCTTGTCGCGGAAGGCGTTCAGCACGGTCATCTCCTCGCTGGAAACCTTCGTCTTGCGCGGGCCGGTCATGGAGCTGTCGCGCGTCTCCAGGTAGTAGAGCACCGGGTCCTTGCCCTCCTCCAGCGAGACGAAGCGGGCGGTCTTGTCCGCGTACGCGGCCTCGAAGCTCTGGCCCTGGCCGTAGGCGCCCTCGCCCGTGATCTCGCCGTAGCGCTCCGGCTCGCCGTAGGTCTTCTTGAACGCCGCGTACTTGGTCTTCATCAGCGTCAGGTTCTTGAAGGTGTCGTCCTTGTTGAACACGCGCTTTTGCGTGCCGGTGATCTCGTAGGTGGAGGTCATCTCGTAGCTCTGCTTGCCCGTTTCGGACAGCGCGATCGCCTTGAGCGTGGACTTGCCCACCGGCAGGGTGATGGGCCCGGTGTAGAGCAGCGAATCGGTCGTGGGCGACGTGCCGTCCAGCGTATAGTAGATCGCCACGATGTCCTCGCTCGCGCGCAGCGACACGCTGATGACGCGCTGATAGGGGCCCGGCGCGTAGTTGGCCTTGGGCGCGTCCGGCGTCTTGATGATGACCTGATACGTCTCGTCGAGCACGTCGCTGGGCACGCCCGTCTCCGAAATCGCCACGGCGCGCAGGTGCGTCGTCCCCTCCTCGCAGCGGATCTTCTCGCCCTCCTGATAGAGCGTCTTTTCCTCCGAGGGGTCCGAATCGTCCAGCGTGTAGTAGATCTTCGTGCCCTCGGCCGCGCTCAGGGTGATGTCGTAGGGCACGTTGGCCTTGTTGTTGATGAGCTCGAATTCCTTCGCGTTCTTCTTATCCGCCACGGCCGCCGTCGCCACGGGCGCGCTGGGCATGTACTCCTGGCGCATCGTCTCGAACGTGTCGCTGCCCGTCGCCTCGTAGGCGCGCTTCATCAGGTCCACCGCCTGCTGGGCCTCGCCCGCCTCGCGGAAGATGCGGATCATCCGCGTATAGGCCTCGACGTGCTGGGGGGCGAGGGTGTCCATCAGCTCGGTGTAGATGGCGACGGCGTCCTCCTGGCGCCCGTCGATCTCGTAGACGCTGGCCAGGTCCAGCGCCGCCTCGACGCTGTCCGGCTCGATTTCCCGCGCGCGCTCGTACGCCGCGATCGACCGCGCGATCTCGCCCGTGTCCAGATAGCTGCCGCCCAGGCTCATGTAGGCGCTGGCCGGCACGTCGTAGCCCCAGGCGGCGAGCTGGCGCTGGCCGGAGGCCGTCTGCGTCAAAAGCAGCGTAGTGCTCACGCCTACCGCCGCCGCGAACAGCAAAATGCCGCCCACCATGGGCCCCCACTTCACGCGCTTTTTGCGCACGGGCCCGCGCTTCACGATCTGCTCCAGCCGCTCGTGATCCATCTCGCGCGTCGCCTGCCGCCTCGGGGAGTGGCGCACGCGCACGGGCTGTCCGCCCTTGCCCGCGGCCTCGGTGCGCCCGCCCCCGCCGCGGCGCGGCGGCGCCCCCGGCGGCGTGCTGGCCCCCCGCGAGGCCCGTTGGGCGCGGCCCTGTCCGTCCGGCGCGGGCGGCGCGCTGGCCCCCCTGCGGCGCGGCGCGCTGGGCGAGCGCCCGGCCGGGCGTCCCTCCAGCGGCGGCTCTACCGCGTCGCCGTACACGCGCAGCGGCGCCTCCCGGACAGAGCCTGTCCCCCGAACAGCGCCTGTCCCCCGGGCAGGGTCTGCCTCACGGACGGCGTCCGTCCCACGGGCAGGGTCTGTCTCCCGGACAGGGTCTGCTTCCCCGACGGAATCCGGCGAGGCCGCGCGGCGCGGCGGGCGCAGGTAGGCCTCATCCTCGTAGACGCGCAGCGGCGCCTCCCGGACAGGGCCTGTCTCCCGGACAGAGTCTGCCCCCCGGACGGCGTCCGTCCCACGGACAGCGCCTGTCCCCCGGACGGCGTCCGCGTTCCCGGGCGCGTCCGCGCTATTTTTTTTGGTGCGGCGCGGCGCGCGAAGGCTTTTGCCGCAATGCTGGCAGGATTCCAGCCGCGAATCCGTCCGCTTTCCGCAAAATGGACAAAGCATGCCGCTTCACCCCTTTTCATCGTTTCACCGTGGCCGAAAGAAGTCACAGATTCTTAATTATTTCGATACAAATGCGAAAAATCCTTCCCGATGGGAGGGAAGGATTTTTTTACCTTGCGCGGCGGACGGGCGGGAGGCTCAATCCCGCGCCTGCTTGAGCGCCTCAAAGTAGGGGTCGCCGGAGAAGTCGCGCTCGGGCAGCGGGTCGCCGCCCAGCTCCTCCACGGCGTTGCTGATCTCCACAAAGTCCAGATAATTGGTGCCGGGCTCGGTCGCGGCCTGGGCGAGCACCGGAACGGCGCGCGGGTCCCCGATCTTGCCGAGGAAGGAGGCGAACAGCGCGCGGCGGTCGGGGTTCTCGTTGAACTTGCGCAGCGCGAGCTGATAGATGCGCTCGTCGCCCGGATAGTTGCACAGCAGGTCGAGGAAGACCTCCTGCGCGACGGGGGTGGAGCGGTCGAGCACCTGCAGGATGGGCGCGACCACGATGTCGCCCATCGCCAGCAGCGATTCGGCGCACATGTCCGCCTGCTCGTGCGGCACGGGGCAGCCGGCGATCAGCTCGATGTAGCGCTGCATGGGCGCTGTGGAGCACAGCTCGCGCAGCAGCGTGATGGCGGTGAGCACCGCGTCGTAGGGGGCCGTCTCGTCGGTGAGCAGCGCAAGCAGCCGCTCCTCCGCGGGCTTCCCCAGCTCCACGATGCGCTCGAGCAGCTGATCGGGCACGGGCACCTTGCTCGTGAAGTATTCGATCATCCAGCGGACCAGCAGGTCCGCGTCGTCGAAGTGCGTGAAGTACAGCGCCGGGGTCTCGCCGTCCAGCCAGTCGGCCTTCTGGTTGATGAAGCGCAGGTACACGTCCGGCATCTGCGCCTCCATCTGCTCGATGTTGCCGCCGAACTTCTCCTGGTTATCCCGCATCCACGCCTTGGCGTACCGTTCAAATGCCTCGTCAAAATTTACGCATTTCATCTTTCAGAATCCTCCTCGTCCGCCTTTGGCAGGATGCGCTGGGCATACCGCTTGATCATTCGGGGCGGCACGTGCCGCATCCGGCCCACGCGCGCCGCGGACACCTGGCGCCCGCATTTCTGGTGATAGACGTATTCCAGCGCCGCCATCCAGGCGTCGGGCCGGCGCATCGCGCCCTGCGGCCCCTCGCGCTGCACGAAGGCGGTCCAGATGTCCGCCACCTGCTCGCCCACGTCGCCGTATATCGGCGTCAGCCGCTCCACGACCGCCTGCAGCACCCGCTCGTAGCTCTGCGACAGCGGGCGCTGGCTCACGCCCGTGCGCACGGTCATGCGCACCATCCGCCCGTCGATGTCCGCGTACAGCGGGCCGCGCTCGCCCAGCACGCCCAGGGCGGTCATCGCCTCGCGCTTGACCTCGTCCGCGAGGGAGGCGTCGGTCAGCATGTCGCACAGCAGCCCCTTCACGCGCCCGCTCTGCACCCGGCTGAGCGAGCGCAGCACGGTCTGCCACACGTCCGTGCCCGGAAGCTGCACGTGCAGCAGCCATTCCAGCACGCGGTAAAAGCTGTCGTCCGTCTCGATGCGCGCGCGCAGCTCCTCCGCGCCGGTCACGAGCTGGGTGCCCAGATCGACCAGCCAGCCGAGCGACACGCCCTGCGGCGGCTGGCCGCTGTAGGGCAGGCGCTCCGACTCCTTCGCGGGGGGCTGCTCGTCGCCCCGCTCGAGCCGCTCGCGCGCGATGCGGAAGTACGCGTCGTACACCGGGTTCTGCGGGAAGAGGCGGCACAGGTGCCCCAGCGCCCGCGCGGCCTCGCGCACGTGGCCCAGGTTCAGCGCCGCCACCGAAAGCATGAGCTGCACGCGCGGCGCGTAGGGCTGGAAGGTCGAAAGCGCGCGGAGCTGGCGGTAGGCCATGGCGTCCAGCCCCATGTCGCACGCGCTCTGGCAAAGGAGCATCAGCTCCGGCGGCTCGGGGTGCTCCCGCTCCGCCTGCTGAAGGATCTTCACGGCTTCCTTGCGATCGCCGCTCGCGAACCGCGCGCACGCGAGCGCGCATTGGGTGCGGATGTCGTGCGGGGCGGCCGCGTGCGCCCGAACTGCGGCGCTCAGCGCCCGGCGCGTGTCCTCCTGCATCAGGTGGCAGAAGGAGAGCACGGTCAGCGCCTCCGCGCCCCCGCCGGTCTTCACCGCGCGCTGGAGCAGCCGCTGCGCGCGCTCCGCCTGCCCCTGCTCCAGGGCGCGCAGGCCGCGCCGCAGAAGCTGCTCGCTGTGCTCGCTCTTCGCGTCCGTCTGTTCGAGCATTTCCTCCGCCGCATCGATCACGTCCTGCGCGTCCAGGGAGAACTCGCCCTCCGGTTCCTCCGCAAGGCACATCAGCGCCATGTGGCGCGCGCGCTCCGGGTCCTGCAGGTTCAGGTAGTTGCTCGCGATGGCGTACAGGCACTCGCCCTTCATCTCGCCGCGCTGAAGCAGGCGCAGGAGAATCTGGTTGGACTCCTCGCAGCAGCCCATCTCGTTCATGATCTCCGCGATCTCCATCTCCAGCGAGGCGTCGAAGTCCGTCTTCCCCCGGGCGAGGTATAAAAGCGTCAGCGCGTCCGCGTACCGGCCCTCGCGGCGGTTTTCCGCCGCCTTGCGGCGCAGGTACGTCCCGGTGCGCTCGAATGCGACGACGTTTTCCATTTGTTCGTTCATGATACCTCCATGTTCCGGGCGCTTCTATCCGCGTCGGCGGCCTTCCTCGATGAGCGCTTCCAGCTCGCCCGCGTCAAAGCGGTACTGCGAGCGGCAGAAGTGGCACGAGACCTCCGCGCCCCCCTGCTCCTCGATGAGGGAGCGCAGCTCCCCCTCGCCCATGCTGAGCAGCACCTGCTCGATGCGCGCGCGGCTGCAATCGCAGCGGAGCGTGAGGGGCGTTTCCTCCAGCAGCTTCGGCTCAAGCCCGCGGAAGTAGCCCTCCGCGAGCTCCTGCAGCGGCATGTCGCAAAGCGCGGAGCTGATCGCCCCGTAGAGCTCGGCGCGCACCTCCAGCTTTTGCAGCAGCTCCTCCGAGCAGCCCGGCATCGCCTGCACCAGCACCCCGCCGCTGGCGCAGACCTCCTGCCCCACTAGCGTGCCCAGCGCGCACAGCGAGGGCGTCTGCTCCGAGGCGGTGTAGTACATCGCGAAGTCCTCCGCGACCTCGCCGCTCACCAGGTTCACCTGGCCCACGTAGGGCTCGCCAAAGCCCAGCGAGCGCATCACCGTGAGCCGCCCGTCGCTGCCCAGCGCGCCGCCCACGTCGAGCTTGCCGTTCGCCTTCAGCGGCAGCTCCACCTCGGGGTGGTCGATCGTCACCTTGACCGCGCCGCCCGGGCGCGCCGAGGCCACCAGCGCGCCCGCCGGGCCGCCGCCGTTGATCGTCGCGGTGATGGCGTCGCCCTCGTCCTTGAGCTGCGCGCCCATCATCGCCGCGGCGCTGAGCATGCGGCCCATCGCCGCGGTGCAGACGTTGCTCGCGTGGTGAATGTCGCGCGCCTGCTGGGTCATGTTCGTCGTATCGCACAGCAGCACGCGCGCCTCGCCGCCCATCAGGGTGAGGCGTAGGAGCGTGTCGCGCGCCGTCTTCGTATGAGGCATTGTTCTCTCCTCCGAATTTCAGATTGAGGCGTCCGGCCCCGCGGGCTTTTTCGCCGCGAAGTGGATGCGCTGCGCGCGCTGCGCGGGCGGGTCAAACGTCTTGTCGCCATAGGCGCGCACGTCCTCAAAGCCCGCCTCCAGCAGCAGGCCCTCGATCTCCTCGCGCGCATGCGCCCTTTGGCGGTGCAGCTCGTGAAAGCGACGGTACCGGCCGTCCGCCTCGCGCACGAAGAACGTCAGGTCCATTTCGACCGTCTGCCTCGCTTCCTGCCAGCGGTTTTGCCACAGGTAGCAGACGCTTTCCCGCTCTTCGCCGTAAAACGCGTCGCCCAGCACCTGACTTAGCTTATACCGGGACGAGATGTCGAAGAACAGGCCGCCGCCGGGACAAAGCGACAAAAACGCCGCGCGAAAAAACGCGCGCACGCCCTCAAGGTCCGTCAGGTAGTTCACCCCGTCGCAGGTGGCGAGCACCGCGTCCGCGCGCCGCCCCAGCGTGAGCGCGCGCATATCCTGGCGCACGAACTGCGCCCTGACGCCCGCGCGCCGCGCCTTTTCGCCCGCCGCGCGCAGCATGCCCGCGGAGAGGTCCAGCCCCGTCATCTCGTAGCCCATGCGGGCCAGCGGGACGGTCAAGCTGCCGGTTCCGCAGGCGCATTCCGCCACGCGCCGGGGCCGCTTTCCGTATATTTCCATCAGCTTCGCGTAATAATCCGCCCAGGCGGCGTAGTCCACGTCGTCCATGAGCAGATCGTATACGCCCGCAAAATCGTCGTACATCCTCTGTATCCCTCTTTAAATGCGGGCCCCGCCGCGCCTAGGGCTTCTTCCGCCTGCGTCCGGCGGAGATTCTGCCGCCCACGCGCCCGGATTCGGCGGCGGTGAGCCCGGCCCAGCCGACCTCCAGCAGCCGGTCCATGAGCCCGAGCTCGCGCGCCGCCTCGTATTTCTGGCGCAAAGCCGCGTCGGGCGGACTATAGTCATCAGGTTTCACACCGCTCCCCCCCTTGGCGCTATCATGCGCGCGCGGGGGGAAGTTTATCCCTTATTCCCGGCCGCCGGGCAGGGCGCTTTGCCCGTCCTCATCCTCGTCCTCGTCGTCCTCGTCGTCGTCGCGGCGCAGTCCGCGGTTCACCTCCGCGCCCTCGATGCGCGGGTTGATGAACTTGTCGAAGAAGCTGTTGGCGACCGACGCGTAGACGAGCCGCGCGAACGCGTGGCCGAACAGGATGTAGTAGAGGGCCATGCCCAGCAGCAGGTAGATGTTGAACGTATACACGCCCAGCAGCAGCAAGAAGAGGGGAATCGCCGTCAGAAGGCGCACGCCCAGCATTTGCGGCAGGCGGCCGACGGTCAGCAGCACGCCGTTGCGCAGCAGGTCGCGCATGCGAAGCTGATAGCCGACCATCAGCGGGTAGAGCAGGGGCACCATCAGCGTCCAGGTGAGGCAGATGAGCACGACCAGCACCTGCGCCACGACGAGCACGGGGATCTGCTTGGCCATCTCGCCGTAGAAGGTGACGCCGAGGTAGGCGATAAAGGGCACGAGGCCCGTGATCGTGGAGACGGCCAGACCCTGCTTCCAGTTTTCCTTGAAGGCGTCCTTGAAGTCGCTCCACACGAACGAGTGCTGGTCGCGCGCCCAGTTGCGCGTGATGTACGCCGCCGCCGCGGACGAGGGGCCCGTGATGGCGATGCAGGGGATGAGCCCAATCAGGTACATCTGAAAGATGCCCATGAGCTGCGCCTGAAGCTGCAGGGCGCCGTCCGCCGCCTGGGAGATCGTCTCCACGTCGATGGTCTGTATCGCGACGATGTTCATGTACGTCCACACGATCATCGGGATCCAGAACACGATCTGCATCAGGTTCACGCGAAACAGCGACCAGAACCGGACGCGCAGCACCTCCCAGAAGAGCTGAAAGCGGTTCGACGGCAGGTCGTCCTGCGTGAAGTCCGCCTTGCCGGCCTTGCCGTAATAAAGCCTGTTAAAAAATCCGCCCATGAAATTTCCTCCCGAAAAATTGCTCTAAGATTCAAACGCGATCAGACGGCTGAAGAGCTCCAGCCCGTACAGAATGGCGCGCTCGTCGAAGTCAAACGTGCACGAGTGCAGCGGCGATTGGCGCGCCTCGTCCATGCAGCCGCAGAAGACGAAGACGCCGGGGCGCTCGAGCTGATAATAGGAGAAGTCCTCCGCGATCATGCGCGGCTTCTGGGGCGCGAAGCGCTCGCCCAGGATGCCGGTCACGCGCCGCGTCTCCTCCGGGTCGTTTTCCACGCAGGGGTAGTAGACGTTGGAGCGGAACGTGCACCGGACGCCGAACGCCTCCTCCACCGCGCGCAGGTCCGCCAGGATGTAGCCCCTGAGCTGATCGTACACGGCGTTGGAAAACGTGCGCACGATGCCCTCCAGCACCGCCCGATCCGCCAGGACGTTGCGCCGCTCGCCCGCGCGCACCCGCCCGATGGTGATGAGCGCCTGCTGGCAGGGGTCGATCCGCCGCGCGACCGTGGTTTGCAAGAGCGTAATCAGGTGCCCCGCCGCCGCGACCGCGTCCACGCCCAGGTGCGGCATCGCGCCGTGCGCGCCGCGCCCCTCGACGATCAGGTCCATCTCGCAGGTCTGGGCCATCAGCGGGCCCTCGCAGGTGCCGATCCGCCCCAGCGGGATGTCCGGCATCATGTGCATGCCGTACACCGCCTCCACGTGCGGATTTTCCAGCGCCCCCTCGTCGATCATCCGCTTCGCGCCGCCGTCCGTCTCCTCCGCGGGCTGAAAGAGCAGCACCACGTCGTCCCGCAGCTCGCCGCGCCGCGAGGCGAGCAGCGTCGCCAGGCCCAGCAGGCCCGCCATGTGGCCGTCGTGGCCGCAGGCGTGCATCATGCCCGCATTTCGGCTGCTGAACGCGCGGCCCGTCTCCTCCTTAATGTGCAGGGCGTCCATGTCCGCCCGAAAGGCGACGGCCCGCCCCTTTCCGTTGCCGCGAAACACCGCGCGCACGCCCGTCCCGCCGCAGGGCGAAACCTCGTCCGGCGAAAGCGCGCGCAGCGCTTCTAGCAGGTACGCCTGCGTCATATGCTCCTGATGCCCCTCTTCGGGGATCTGGTGCAGCGCGCGCCGGTGCGCCGTCACGCAGGGAAGAAGCGCGGATACCCGCGCCGAAAGCTCCATCATCGATCCCTCTTTCTCACAGAAGCGTAGGGAAAACCACAACATATCATACCACAGGAAGCGCAAAAATTGAAGCGTTCTTCCTCAATTCCCCTTTTGACCGCATTCTTTTTCTCCAAAGGGTTTGACAACGCCGCGCAGGGAATGCTAAGATAAGCAAAATCCTGTGGGCGGCGGGCGGTGCCCGCACCCATCTCCGAATCAGTGCTTACCGCTTCCGGCTTTCCCGCACGCGGCCGCAGGATGGGGCGGGCGGCGGGGCGGCCCGGCGGGCGGTGCCCGCACCCATCTCCGAACAGGCGCTTGCCGCCTCCGGCTTTCCCGCACGCGGCCCGGCGGGCGGTGCCCGCACCCGGCTCCGAACCGGCGCTTCCTTCTCCTAACTTTCCCGCACGCGGCCGCAAGATGGGGCGGCCGACGGGCGGTGCCCGCGCCCGGCTCCGAACCGGCGCTTGCCGCTTCCGGCTTTCCCGGCGTCCCCTGCGGGACAAACGCAGTACCTTATAAAATTGGAGGTCTTACCTGTGAGCGAAAAAAGACGCGTTGCCATCATCGGCGCGACCGGCATGGTCGGCCAGCGCTTTATCACGTTACTCAAGGACCATCCCTGGTTTGAGATCAAGGTGCTCGCCGCCTCCGGGCGCAGCGCGGGCAAGACGTACGAGGAGGCGGTCGCGGGCCGCTGGGCCTTCCCCTGGCCGATCCCCGAAAACGTCCGCTCCCTGGTCGTAAAGGACGCTGCGGACGTGAAGGCCGTCGCGGACGAGGTGGACTTCTGCTTTTGCGCCGTGGACATGAAGAAGGACGAGATCCGCGCGCTCGAGGACGCCTACGCCCGCGCGGAAACCCCCGTCGTCTCCAACAACTCCGCCCACCGCGCGACGCCCGACGTGCCCATGATGATCCCGGAGCTCAACCCCGAGCACGCGGCGGTCATCGAGCACCAGAGAAAGCGACTGGGCACCCGCGTGGGCTTCGTCACCGTCAAGCCCAACTGCTCCATCCAGTCCTACGTGCCCGCGCTGCACGCGCTGCTGCCGCTGCGCCCCGCGCGCGCGGTGGTGAGCACCTATCAGGCGATCTCCGGCGCGGGCAAGACGTTCGAGCGCTGGCCCGAGATGGTGGACAACGTCATCCCCTACATCGGCGGCGAGGAGGAGAAGAGCGAGCAGGAGCCGCTCAAGATCTGGGGCAAGGTGGAGGGCGGCGTGATCGTGCCCGCCAAAGCCCCCGTCATCAGCGCGCACTGCATCCGCGTGGCCGCCTCGGACGGCCACCTGGCGACGGTGTGGGCCTCCTTCGAGGAAAAGACGAGCGAGCGGGAGATCATCGAGCGCTGGCGCGCCTACCGCGGGCTCCCGCAGGAGCTGGGCCTGCCCTCCGCGCCCAGGCAGTTCATCCAGTACTTCGACGACCCCACCCACCCGCAGACCCGGCTGGACCGGGACTACGAAAACGGCATGGGCATCTCCCTGGGCCGCCTGCGCGGGGACTCGCTGTTCGACTACCGCTTCGTGGGCCTGTCGCACAACACGGTGCGCGGCGCGGCGGGCGGCGCGGTGCTGATCGCGGAGCTGCTGGTCAAGCAGGGGTACATCCCGAAAAAATAAACCGAAGAGACGCAGGGGCGCTGCGCGGGAAAACCCGCGCAGCGCCCCTTTCCGCCAGGTCGGGCGGCTCGCTCGGCCTATTTTCATGTTCTTCTAATCTTCCTCTCATTGAATCCGCAGCTGGAACGTGGTACCATAAATTCATCAAAGGGAAAGACAAGCAAGCATTCCCGGTCAAGGAGAAGAAGAGAATGGAAACCATCAACCAATATATCTCGTCGCTGTTCGCCAAGCTGCCCGCCACGCTGGACATCCTGCACCTCAAGGACACGGTGCAGGAGGAAGCGCAGGCCTCCTACGCCGCCTTCGTCAAGGAGGGCGTGAGCGAGAACGAAGCCCTGGGCCGGGTGATTTCCTCCCTGGGCACGATCGACGACATCCTGAAGCGCTCGGGCGTGGAGCTGCCCGACGAAAGCGGGGACGAAAGCGCCCCGCGCGACGCGCGCGCTTCGGACGAGCCCTACGAGTCGGAGCCCCTCCCCGACGACGCGGAGGATTACCTGGACGCGCAGTACAACATCTCGCGCATGAACGCCCTGGGCGTAGCGCTGTGCATCTGCGCGCCCGTCTGCCCGATCGTCTTCGACTCCATCCCCCTGCTCGGCCACTTCCTGAGCGAGGGCATCGGCGTGGTGGGGTTCTTCGGCTGCGTCGCGGTCGCGGTGATGCTCTTCATCTACGCCGGCTCCCTGCAAAAGAGCTGGCGCAACATCCCCTACACCGTCCACCTCACCGGCGGCATGCGCGAGGAGCTGCGCCGCCGTTCCGCCTTCTACGACGAGCAGCGCGCCACCCACATCGCCCTGGGCGTGGGGCTGTGCATCTTCTCGCCCGCCGCGCCCTTCCTCTTCGGGGAAAGCTTTGGGGCCGGGCTGCTGTTCGTGATGGTCGCCATGGGCGTGTACATGATGATCCTCTCCGGCACGCGCGCCAAGTTCTGCCGCAAGCTGCTGCGCAACAGCTAAGGCGCGCCGGGCAAGGGATGCCCGCCCGGCACGATGCCGGACGCCTCCGTCCACTATGCCGCTTCCTGATGAAGCGGCCTTTTTCTTTGTATGGAAATGTGCTTAGGGCGTTCTGATTCCCGTCTGCGCGGCAGACCGGTCTATTCCGCCCGCACGGCATGGCGCGGGCGTGCGGTGTTCCTGCCGCCGGACGCGTTTTTTCAGGCCTGATACAGCAACGGGCCTATGATAGACAGAAAAGCCTAGCGATTTGCTTTTGCCGCAAAACAATGGTATATTTGTAAAAAACAAAATGGAGCCGAACGATATGATATATAGCGCAACGCCGAAGGAAGTATATAACGCCTTGAATTCAAGCCCTTCGCTATTGGACATATACAGCGAGATCGAAAAGCGGGAAGCAAAAAACGGCGGCTGGGCCTTCCATAATTATGAGCATGTAAAAAATGTTTCTCAAACGGCCGAAAAAATATTGGCGGACTTACAGTTTGACGAAGACACGATATACGCATGTAAAATAGCATGCCTGCTTCATGATGTCGGCGCCTTGCAGGGCAAAGAGGGGCATTCGCAAAGAAGTTTTGAATACGCAAAAAAGCTTTTTGAAGAGAAAAACTGGATCTTTGAAATGGAGGACGTCGTGCTGGATGCCATTCAAAATCATAGTTCAGGCTTTGAAAGCGATAACATCGTCCTTTTATCGATTCTTCTGGCGGATAAACTGGATATTAAAAAAACGCGGATTTCTGAAGAGGGAAAGAAGATAAGGGGCAACAGACAATATCAGCATATTGAAGACATTATTGCGGACATCCAGGACGGTACCCTAACGATTCATTTCATTACCGACGGGAAGATGGAGATGGAAGAAGTGAATGACTATTATTTCACCGCTAAAGTTTTCAAGGCAATCAAGGCGTTTTCAGAAAGGCTCCATCTGAAACATCTTATTTTGATGGACGATAAGCCCTGGAACTTAGCATGATGCGCCCCCCGCGGCGCCGCGCTTTTCCCCGCATCGGAACCTCCCGGCGCGCGAAGAATATGCTGTTAGCATAGACTTGCGATGGGAGGATATTTTGATGAAAAAAAAGCCCGTATTCAGAGGCAGCGCGGTCGCGCTCGTGACGCCCTTTGACAGCCTGGGCGTGGATTACGACGCGCTCTTGCGCCTGGTGGACCGGCAGATCGACGCGGGCACGGACGCCCTCGTCGTCCTGGGCACGACCGGCGAGCCCTCGACCCTCGCGGATTCCGAGCGGCGGGCGGTGCTCTCCGCCGTGATCGAGCGCGCCGGCGGCCGGATTCCCGTCGTCGCGGGCACGGGGTCGAACGACACCCGCCGCGCCGTACATCTCGCGCGGGAGGCCGCCGCCCTCGGCGCGGACGCGCAGCTTTGCGTGACCCCCTACTACAACAAGGCGACCCAACGCGGCCTCGTGCAGCATTTCACCGCCGTCGCGGACGCCGCGCCCCTGCCCCTGATCCTCTACAACGTGCCCTCGCGCACCGGCGTCAACCTGCTGCCAGAGACCGTGCAGGAGCTGTGCGCGCACGAAAACGTCGCGGGCGTAAAGGAGGCCGTCGGGGACGTGGTGCAGGTCGCGGAGCTGTTCCGCCTGTGCCACGACGAGATCGCCATCTACTCCGGCAACGACGACCAGACCCTGCCCCTGCTCGCCTACGGCGGGGACGGCGTCATCTCCGTGGCGGCCAACGTCTGCCCCGGCGCGATGGTCCGCATGACGCACGCCTACTTCGCGGGCGACGTAAAGGCCGCGCGCGACGCCCAGCTCACGCTGCTGCCCCTGATGCGCGCGCTGTTCATGCAGGTCAACCCCATTCCCGTGAAGGCCGCGCTCTCGCTGCTGGGGCTGTGCGAAAACCGCCTGCGCCTGCCGCTCACGGCCCTGGAGGGCGAGGACCTGGATCGCCTGCGCCGCGCGCTGGGCGTGCTGGACGGCGAACTGAAGGATTAAACGCACGCGCGAAGCCGGCAGGCCGCCCCGGCTTCGCGCCTTTTTGCGCCGCCGCGGAGGTTGTCCTTGACATGGAGCGCGCTGAGGGGCGTATGCTGTAGCCACCGGCGCGCCGGTTTTCAAAGAGGAAACCCGCACTTTGCGGCGAATTCTTCTATAGGCAAAGGACATTCCGAAGGGAGGACGAGACATGACCATCGCAGAGGCGAGCCGCAAATACGGTATCAGCGCGGACACGCTGCGCTATTATGAGCGGATCGGCCTGATCCCGGACGTGCCCCGCAGCAAGAGCGGCATCCGCGACTACGACGAGGCCGCCTGCAACTGGATCGAGCTGATGAAGTGCATGCGCTCCGCGGGCGTGCAGATCGAGGCGCTGATCGAGTACGTGCGGCTCTATCAGCAGGGCGGCGACACGGCGAAGGCCCGCAAGGCAATCCTGATCGAGCAGCGCGAGCTGCTCCGCAGCCGCATTCACAGCATGCAGCAGGCGCTGAGCCGCCTGGACAAGAAGATCGAGAACTACGACCGGATCATCATGCCCCCCGAACAATCGCTCGCGAAGGAGGGCGAGGGCGAGGGCGAAGCCCCCTCCGTGGCGTCCTGACGGAGCGCGGGCGGCGGCGTACGGCTATAGACCCAAAAGGCAAGCTGGAGGCGAAAAGCAGCCTCCAGCTTGCCTTTTTTAGGTCTCGATTCTGGATTAGGCAAGATAGCCGTAGTGCTTAAGAACGGCCGTCAGACGATCCATATCCTCCTTGGGCAATTCGGAGATGACGGGCTTCCGGCAGTATCCCGCGTCAATACCGCGCAGCTTCAGGCCCTCCTTGATGATCTGGAGCCACAGAACGTCGCCGTTAGAGTCCCCCTCGGTGAACAGGGGCAGATACGGCCAGATCAGCTCCTGCTGGGCCTTCATCGCCTCCTCGGTCCTGCGCGCCGCGGCCAGCTGATAGACGGTGCTGTTCTCCTTGGGGAACAGATTCCCCGTGCCAACCACCCAGCCGTCGCTCCAGGTGGACTGGGTTTCGACCGCGCACACGTCATAGCCATAGAAGATGTTGAAGTCCTTGTCCGTCAGACGGCGCAGGTTCTGCTGACGGAACACATCGGCCTGGCGCTCCTTAACGGCGTCGATGCACCCCTCATTGTACAGGCGGGCAATGAAGCGGTCGTCCAACAGCACGGTCGAATAGTAGGGATTGTGATACATCATCACAGGAATGTTGATAGCATCATGGATCGTCTTATAGTGCTGATAGAGCTCCTCGTTGTTGGGCCCCATGTACCAGGGCGTAACCGCCATGATGCCGTCGGCGCCGTCCGCCTCCGCCGCCTGGGACATTTTCACTACATCGCAGGTGCGATAGGCGCCGGTGGAGGCACAGACCTTGACGCCATATTTATGGCCGGCCTGAATGTATGCCTTGTTGACCGCGATCATTTCATCCCGCTCCATCGCGATCATCTCGCCGGTAGAGCCGGAAGGAATGACGCCTGTCACACCGTTCTCCGCCAGAAACCTGGTGATTTCCTCGATAGCGCTGAAGTTGATGGATTCATCCCTGTTGAAGGGGGTGATGACCGGAATGTAGATACCGTGAAGTCTCGTACGTGCCATACTGTTTCTCTCCTTTTCTGATGGTAACCCGTATTATTTTGATGGAATGGCCCTTCCAGTTTCCCGATGCTTTTCTGAAACCCTATGTCAGCCCTTGGTTGCGCCAATCATAACGCCTTTGACAAAATGCTTCTGCACGAAAGGATACAGGATCATGACCGGCACACTGGAAACGATGATCAGCGAATACTTCATCAGCTCCGCGCGTTCCTCCAGCCGTGCGATGCGCTCAATTTCCTGCTGGGTCATGTTCGCGTTTGTCAGCGAATGCTGCACGTTAATCATGAGGATCTCTCGCAGGAAGTTGGGCAGCGGAAGCTTGGAACGGGTGGTGATGTAGACCATTGCGTTGAAGTATTCATTCCACATGTACACAGCGTAATAAAGACCGATCACGGCCAGGATCGCGCCAGAGAGCGGCAGCACGATGCTGACCAGATAGCGAATATCCGAACAGCCGTCCAGCATGGACGCCTCGCGCAGCTCATCCGGAATCTGCGTGCTGAAATAGGTGCGCATGACGATCATGTTGTATACCGAAACGGCGCTCGGAATGATCAGGGCCCACATGCTGTCCAGCAGCTTCATCTGGCGCATCCAAACATAGGTGGGGATCAGCCCTCCGCTAAAGTACATCGTGAACATGCACAGAAGCATCATGTATTTTCCGCCGCCAAAATCCCTGCGGGAGAGCGGATAGGCCAGGCAGACGGTCATGGCCAGCGAAACCACGGTGAACACCGCCGTATAAAGCAGCGAGTTGCGATAGCCGGTCCAGATATCGGCGTATTCAAAAACAGCGGTGTAACCCTCCAGCGAAAACTTGGTGGGGATCAGGGACAGGCGCATGTACGTGGGACCTGCGCTGAAGGAAGACATGATAATATACAGCAGCGGATAAAGCAGCACAATCGCGCATAGGATCAGCAGAATCCAGTTGATGGTCAGGAATACGACATCCGACCGCGTATGCCGGATCCTGCCCTTTACTTCCGTCGTGGGTTTGCTCAAGACGCATTCTCCTTTCCGCTCACCAAAGACCGTTTCCGCTCAGACGCTTTGTGATACCGTTGACGGTAAGCAACAGGATCAGATTCACGACCGATGTGAAAAGGCCTATGGCGGCGCCAAGGGAATACTGTGGCATGGAGCCGGAAGAGTTGAGGCCTATATTGTAGGTATAGGTGCTGATGATCTCCGAAGCGCTGAGATTCAGGCTGTTTTGAAGCAGGAGCACCTTCTGGAATCCGACGTTCATGATGTTGCCGCACTTCATTATCAGCAGTATGCAGAAGGTAGGCAGCACACAGGGGATGTCCACATACCACATCCGCTTCACAATGCTCGCCCCATCGATAATGGCAGCTTCGTGCAGCTCCACCGGCACGCCCGAAAGGGCAGCAATATAGATGATCGAGCTATAGCCTATGCCCTGCCAGACGCCGCTCCACACATAGATATGGCGGAATGCCCCCGGATAAGTGATCCAGTTCGTGGCGGGAACGCCCACAATGCCAAGCAGCACATTGATCAGGCCGCCGCGTGCCTGCAGAAACTGCAGGATGATACCGCACATGACCACGGTAGAAATGAAATAGGGGGCGTAGGAGATCATCTGCACAAATTTGCAGAACCTCTTGGAGGTTACCTGGTTGAGCATGAGGGCGAAAACCAGCGAAAGCGGGAAGGTTGCCAGTTCATACAGGCTGATGGCGATGGTGTTATAAATATAGCGTCCTGCCATGGGGTTTTCAAAGAAGCTTTTGAAATACTTGAGCCCCACCCAATCGCCGCTGGTAATGCCCTTGGTAATCTTAAATTTCCGAAAGGCGATCTGGATGCCGTACATGGGAACATACTTGAACAGGATGATGATTGCCATAGGCGCCAGCGTCAAAAGATAGAGCTGCCAGTGCTTTGCGATATCATCCCCCATGCGCCGCCACACGGATTTACGCTCGAGCTTCACAATCCTGACTGCTTTTTGCATTTTATCACCTCTTCCTGCGCAAAGCGGGTAGAGGGCCGCCGCTTGCTGCCAGGCCAACGGCCCTCCCCAATGGGGCTCTATTCGCCGTAGGCGTAGATTTCGCTCACTTCGAGGTAGCGCGCAAGCCCCAGCTCATTCAGGTTCGCGATATATGCCGCCCAAACGGCATCGTCACCCACATCCTTGCGTCCGAGCACGAACTCGGCATAGGCGGTGGAAATGGCGCTTTCAATCGTCGTCTGCAGCGCGGCCTTCTCATCGATGACGTCGGTATCGGTGCACCAAGAGACCAGCGGACGCGCGTCATAACGCGCAACCTCCCTGTATCTGTTGTTGGCGTCGGTGAGGTTCGTCCTGTTCTTGTAGGCGCCCGTGCCCTCCACATAGACATCTGCGATGTACTTGGCGGGAATGGCGGGGAATACCCAGCTCCCGAAGCAAACGTCGTTCTGACTGCCGCCGCGCTTCAGATCGTCCGAAAGGGTCTCGATCACGATGGGCAGCGCGCCGTCAGCGGACTGGCGCACCCAGTCAATGCCTTCAATGCCGCGATTGGTCGGCACCGCGATCTCCGGGTCGATACAGGCGTCGATCCAGTCAATCGCCAACTGGGGATCCTTACAGGCGGTGGTCACAGCGCCGTAAAGGGTGGGCGCGCTCCTGCGGGCCCAAAGCTGAGCCTCGGTGTCCGCGTCCTTCTTCAATCCGGTCACGATAGTCCATTCGTCGTAGGCGCGCTCGCCGAAGATGCTGGTGTTGCAGATGCGGGCATAAGCGGGACCGCCGGCGGAGCCGACCACCATCCGCTCCGCAGTCGGGACGTTCACGACATCGCGGAACTCGTTCAGGGTCAGCGCGTAGATGTCTTCGGGGATGAGGCCCTCGGCATACATGCTGTTGAGGTAGATAAGGCCCTCTCGATAGGCGTCGGTGACAGCCACGCACTCCACAGTCTTATCCTCGTTATACCACAGATAGTCGCTCGTTATCAGCTGGAAAGCGCTCATGATCGGATAGGTCGGGTCAGAACCGTCGTGGTCAAAGGCATAGGAGCCCAGCATGGGCAGCTCGTCGGTGGGATCGCCATTGCCGTTCATGTCGTGGTCGCGGAAATAGCGCAGCACTTCGCGATACTCGTCGATGGTGGCGGGCACCGCAAGACCGGCGGCATCCAGCCAGGGCTGATAGATGAAGAGCTTGAAGGGATAGTTGTAATCGCTCTCTTCCTCAGCAGCGGGCAATCCCTTCCACAGGCAATAGATATTGCCGTCGGGCGCAGTGACGGCCTCCCTCAGTTCAGGCATATCCTCCAGATACTGCTTGATCCACGTGGTATTTTCAATGTACTCGTTCAGAGGAATGAACACATCGTTCGCATAAGTAATGATGTCGCCCGTACCGTAGGAGTTCATGTACAGATCGGGGTAGTTGCCGGACGCGATGTGCAGGTTGAACATGACGTTCATGTCCGCCTGGGTGCCGGGTGCGGTGATCCAATCGATCTTCACGCCCGTCAGGGCCTCCAGCTCGGCGTTTTCGGGATTGACGGCGTACGCCGTGATGTTGCCATCCTGGCCGCACCAAACCTGCAGCTTCACACCGTCGGCAACCGGGAACAGTTCGGGCCTGCTCTGCTTGGGCAGCAGGGTTTCGGCGCAGGCAGTGCTGCAAAGCAATACCAGCGCCAGCGCGAGGGTCAAGAATCTCCTCATAGTAGTTCCTCCTTTAATTATATTCGGGCATACGCCCAACGAAACAAAGGAAAGCGGAGGGGAGAAAAACGGCTGAACACCTTCTGCTGACCTTTGGGGATGCGCTCGTTGTATCGACCGCCAGAGGAATAGACCGCGTTTCAATCGAGATATTTCGACAGGTCAAACCGCGCAAGACGGACATGCTTTCTGGAAACGGTGTAGGACATCGCAAGCTCCTCTTCGGTAAAATAGTTGATGAAGGGATAGAAGCAGCTGCCCTGCATGTCGGCCTGAAGCACCACCTCGCTGCCGGCGATGTTGTCGGTATCCACCTTGAGGATGCCGATATGCTCTCGGTCGATGGGGGCGAAGACCATATATAAATTGCCCTGATATTCAAAAAAATCGCTTCGCGACTGGCAGTCCTCCACCAGCACGGGCTTCTCCCAGACGTCCTCATTCAGGTGATAGACCGTCAGGAATCCATATCTTGATCCCATCTGCTGGCGAACAAAATAGTAGCACTTGTCGCCGATGACATAGGTCGCGTTTTCCCACATGGAAAGGTTGCCAAAGGAGGGCTGAGACACGTACTCCCAGGTGATGAAATCGCTGCTCTTGATGATCATGTTCAGGTCGCCGCTGTAGGCGCCGGTATAATAGTACAGCACGCCGTCCTCCATCCGGGCGGTAAACTTCTGCATGATGCCGATGTCGGAATACATCCTCTTGCAGCCGATTCCATTTTCGCTCAGTCCATTCCGAATGCCCGTGGCGCTGAAATCGTTGACCGTCTGGCCGATCTTCAGGCGGTTGACGCCGACTTCTCCCAGCTTCTTGGCGGAAAGGGAGAAGGGACGGTAGAGGCGATAATAATTGTCCCCCACCTTGGCCGTCCACAGAATATACAAGGTGTCCGCATCCACCCGTGCGAAGATGGTGTCATAGACCATCACTACCGGCAGCCCGCCGCACTCGTCGTCGACCTGCTGGATGATCAGGATCGTCTTATTTGCAGGATCCTCCACAGGGCAGTATGCCAACCTGGCCTGCTGATACTTGGGGTCCTCCGCCTCCGACTGCACGTTGGCATAATAGGTCATGTAGATCATGCCATCAATCACCGCAAATGTGGTCACATGAACCATCTGATCCGTCTGCGCATCTTCAAAATCAGCCACAAAGCGCTCAGCGATCTCCCTGGCAAAGGCATCGCCTTTCTCAATCATGCGCCGTGACGCATCCGCCGCGTCGATCTTCACTGCAAAATCGGCAATTTCCATCCCTTGAAGATCCATCAGCGGCTTTACGGTCGGGCAATCGGGCGTAAAGATTCTCTTAGGTTCCTTCATAGTGCAGATCCCCCACTCAATCTTTGCAGTTATCGACGGTTTTTCCATATCCCCCAATATTTGATCGACTTTTCAATTTATTTGTAATATAATTATATTTGCAGAATTCCCCTATTACAACCTATAATAATGACAATTATCAACACGATATTGACAACTTTATAGAAAGGACGTCATGCCATGTATCCAGATCGCTACGAACAGTTCCCGAGTTTCCCGGATGGAATACCTTTTTCGCTAGATCCTCAGATTGTTCGGGATATCTGGACGACCAATCCCGAATCCAACTGGCACGAAAATCTGGAGATCGAGCTATGTATATCCGGAGAGGGGGAGGTCCTGATTGAAGGGACGAAGCACGCCTTCTTGCCGGGAGACATCGCTGTGGCCAATCCCAACGCCCTTCATCACACCGGCACCGAGGGCCATCTCGTCTATGCCTGCCTGATCTTCGACGTCGACTTTTGCAAGCAGTCCCGCATCGATCTGGATTCCCTGAAATTTGAGAGCTACTTTACCAGCACCCGTGTTTTATCCCTGATCACAGAAATAATTACCGCCCATGCCTTCCTCAAAGACCCATTCCGCATCCCGCGACTGCGCTGCCTAGCGCTTTCGCTGCTGCTTGAGCTATGCGAGAATCACCTCGCCGCGATAAACATCGACCAAACCAAACCCGATGAACACCAATGCGTCAAAAACGCAATCACCTATATTCGAAAAAACTATGCCTCGCACTTTTCACTGGACGACCTGGAGCGGAGTATTTTCGTCAACAAATACACCCTATCCCGGCAATTCAAGCAGGTCACCCATCAAACCATCATGGATTACACAAATTCCTACCGCTGCGTCCGAGCCGCGCGCCTGTTGTCCGAGGGCGTATCCGTCAGCACAGCGGCGGCGAAATGCGGTTTTTTGAACCTTTCCTATTTCGCGCAGATTTTTCGACGAAATATGGGAGAACTGCCGTCCGCCTACCGGATGCGTCACCGCGCCGCCAGCCCGGACATCGCTCCGAATTTCCCGTGAAGCCCACGGATCCGAATCCGCCCGCCGTTGCTTTTTCCCCAAAGCTATGTTATATTGATGAACGTATACTTGCCTCCCATGAAGGATAAGAGGGTAGCCGAAAATGGAAACGAAAGACAGCCTAAAGGCGCTTGAAAAGGGCCTGGTCGTTTTGGAGACGATCAAGGAAGCAGAGCAGCCTATCGGCGTAAACGAAATATCCCGCCAATGTGATATGAATCCTCCAACTGTGTTTCGCATACTACAGATGCTGAAACGGCGGAATTGGGTCTATCAGGATCGAAATGACAAATATATCGTCGGCCCCAGGATCTCTTTTGTTACCAGTAAGAATAACTTCTACAGCGCCCTTAAAGAAATCGCCTATTTTTCCATGGCGCGTCTTTCAGCCATTGAATCGCGTGCAATGAATCTGGCCGTGCGTGAAAACGAAAAATGCATTATCCTCCAGCAGTCCCGCACCAATAAAATCATGGATTACGTTCCCCCCATTGGTTCTTACCTTCCGATCCACACGAGCGCCTGTGGTAAGGTATTGATGAGCGAGTTGCCGGAGCCTCTCCTCGAGCAAATCTTAAGCTGCGGCGAACTGCGCGCCATGACCCTTCACAGCATCACGGATCGCACGCAGTACCTGGCGGAACTGCTGCGCGTGCGCGCGCTGGGATATGCGCTGGATATGCAGGAATCCCAGGAGAACGGCATCTGTCTAGCGGTACCCATTCGCAGCCCGCGGGGCGAGATTTTTGCAGCGCTTTCCTTCTCCGGTTTTATCGGTCAGAGCCTTCCGCAGAACGTCGATCACTATCTCGCGCTTCTACATCAGGCGGCATCGGAGATTTCAAGGGCATTGTTTGACGCTCACCCTGACCTGTAAAAATGAAAAAGAATCTGGGCTCCGCCGGCACGTATCTACGGAGGACAGCCGCGGGCCGTATAGGGACGTGTACGAAACCCGCCGTAACGGCAAAGTTTTCAACGGCAGGCCCCCTGAAAGCAACGCAGAAGTTTCGTAAACATCAAAAAACAAGGTGCTGTCGCAGAACGCAAAAGTCTGCGACAGCACCTCTTCGTATCGTCATCCGTTTTACGCCGTCATGGGCGGTTCGCCGCCGTCGCCGTTTCCGATGGCGTCCAGCGCGTCACGCAGCTTTTCCGGCCACGGCACGCCCAGCAGCGTCGTGTTCTCCAGAATCGAAATGCCCTCGTTCGCCACGTAGAAGCACACCACCGCGTTATGCAGCACCGCCGTCCCCATCGCCTGATCGAGCTGCCAGGCGATGAACACCACGAGCACCATCACGCCCTTCTTGAGCAGGCCCTCAAAGCCCGCCTTGCTCGACAGCGCGCCGTTCTCGCTCTTGCCGGACACACCCTTCAGGGCGCAGATCAGGCCGGTCAGGTAATCCACCGCCATGAAGACCGCCATCGTCTGCAAAAGCACCGGCAGTCCTCCCCAAAAGCCGGCGACCGCGCCCACCGCCGCCGCGGCGCCCTTCACGATTTTCTCCCACATTTGCCTTCCTCCTCAGTCGTTTAAGTATCCGCAGAGCGCTTCGATCAGCGCGCGCGGCACCCGTACCCTATTGTCGTCATCCGCGCTATCCGTGTTCTCGGGCGCCTGCGGCGCTTCCGCCGCTCCGTCCGCGTCCACCAGATACGCCGTACTCACCCACCCCGTAAAGCCCCCGTAGCTCACCTGCGTCCAGTCGCCCTGCGTCTGCAGCGCGGCCAGGCGCGTCCCGTCCGGGATCATCTGCATGTACGTCCCACCCGGCGTCTTGCGCTGGCGAAGACCGCCCTGTGCGCGGACGATGTATTCCGCCGCCATGCTGTCGCCTCCCTCTCTGTCGGCGCTGTCGTAATCGATCAGCCGGTGCCGCGCCGCGTGCGTCCAGCCGTTTTTGAGCGTCGAGGCGCACACGCACCCCTTCGTCGCGCTGGCATGCACGACCTCGCAGCCCGGCGCGCCGCAGTAGACGCCCATGTGCTCGCTGACCTCGCCGCTGCGGATGAACAGCAGGTCGCCGGGCCGCAGATCGGCCTGCGCGAGCGGGCGCTTGTCCACGCAATCGTCGCGCCACATGCTCGTCGCGCCCGCCGTGCGGTAGTCAGGGCGGCCCAGCTGCCGCAGGAGGTACACCACGAGCCCTCGGCAGTCCATGCCCTGGGGCGTCGTCCCGCCCATCGCGTAGGGGATGGGCGGCGTGCGCTGCGCGAGGGCGACGGCCTGAAATGCGAAATCCGATGCTCTTATCATTCCGACACCTTCTCGTTTCAAAAAGGGGCGGGCGAAGAGCCCGCCCCCTCGTCTCGTCAGCCCACCATCTCGACCGCCAGATCGTCCAGGCCGCTTTCGTCGAGCAGCGTCTTTACCTGTGGACGAAGCGCCGACGGAACGTCCGCGAAAAGCGTTTTACCGAGGATGACCCTCTGCGCGAAAAACATCGCCATCATCATAATTCCTCCTTCTGTGTAGTTTAATATGGAAAACAAGATGCGTTCGCGAACCGCCCTTGCTATCCGTCTCATGAGTAAACCGCTGTCGCCATCTCCGCAAGGCAATCCTCAACAAATTCGCCGCGATCGCTTACCGCCTGAATCTGCGCGCGTACCAACTCCGTCTGTGCCGTATATCTGTCCATCTGCTCCTTCTGAGCGGAAATTTCAGCAGCCCTCGCGCTGTCATTGCTTGCGAGCTGTGCGAGCTTCTCAGCCTGTGCGTCGAGGCGTTCCCGCAGTATATCGGCCGCCGATTGCTCTATCGGTTCGATCTGCAGACTGATGTATACGCGCCGCACATCGTTACCATCGAGCTGCGCACCGACCTCAATTACACGCCGGTGGCTGTAAATAGCGGTCGTGAGGCCTGCGTCGTCAACAACACGCACCTCTGTTGCTGCGCCAGGATCAAAAAGCGCCGCCAGCTCGTCGAGCTTCAAATCCGTATCGGTCAGCGTGAGTGTGATCCGGTCCCCCGGTTTTTGAGAGTGTCGCGTCGAGCTGTGTGTCGTTGATTTTGATTTTCGCCATGTAAATCCCTCATTTTCATATTTATAGTTCCGCCGAGAATGTTAATGTTACGCCGTCAGCTATTGGTGTGTACCCATATGTTCCGCCGACAGGACTCTGTATAAGAGAATAATTGAGAACCATAATAATCGCGGTACCGATGCATTTAGCGCCAGAGAATACCCGATCATAGCTTCCCAGGTGTATAACGCCACTCTGCGCAAACCCTAGATGTTTAACTCGCATTTGCACAGGGGCAGACATTTGCAGAATCGCATATTTCGGCCCCTCGTAGCCCATACTGATTGTCTCATATTGGTCAAAATGCACCCGCCAATAATACCGCTGACATTCGGCCAATTCAATGCTGTACGGACGTGGGGTATAGGACGGCAGCGTATCGACGGTATAAGCCCCTTCGTATAACGCTGCCCAATAAACCACAACGCTGTTATCACTGCGTATCAGGCAATTAACGACGCCACCATATCCAGCATCATCGATACGGACATGTCCAAACGGCGTATCCGTTGTACCCATGATGTACCATGTTCCGGTTATTGCTAACGTGCATGATACGGTATACAGCCCCATACTCGTGCCAACAGCAAATGTATAAATACCACCGTTCCGCAAACCAGCCACAGCTTGATAGAAACTACTTTGCGGGGTTGTAATCAGCCCTTCAGGGGATAGTGTGTAACCATTCACACTTTTCTCGTTTCGCCACCGATCTAGTATCATTTCATAATCGCCCAGTGAAGTTCCGCTTGCATAGTTGTACTGGTTGATTATACTGGCAGCGCGAAAATTGCTGTTGTCCAGAAGATTTACCGGCAGGTCATTGAGACGTGTGGGGGCATAGATTTTTCCTTTCATTTTGAACACCTTCTACACATCAACAAACCTACACGATGTTTGTCGGTTCGCAAACGCGAGATTTCAAACACCATTTAATTTCATTAAAATGCGAAAGGTGTGCATACAATGATCATCTATAAAGGTGTACCTTTTAAGCCCATGGGCATTCATGTTCTCCCGCTTTATAGTTCAGAGCTGACAAATCCGCTAATTCCCGTTATAATTGCCGGGGTCCCGACCGTCACGCTTTCAGCTGAATAAAATACGTACCCCGCTCTGTGCTCATCGTTGACGTCTGAGTAGGATGTCGATACTGTCCGTATGCCGTCGTGCGTGTAGGCGTCTCCAACCGAATTTATGGTTACAGTCGGCACGCAGCCCGCCCGCATAGGCGGATCAAGCACCATTTGGGCTGTGATTGCATGGGCTGCTACCGTGATTGCAGGTGCAGTTTTTATAAAAGGTCGATAATACCGTTGGCATTCAGCGAGTTCTACACTGTAAGGGCGTGGAATATACGGCGGCAGCGTATCAGCAGTATAGGTACCCTCGTACAGCGCGGCCCAGACCAGGCTGGATGCCTGAGACGGATCAATGGTTGAGACCTGCGCCTTGACGTATTGCCCATCGGGGTAGGATACGGTCAGTATTAATTGCAGGTTGCCCAGGCTGGTAACCGCCGGCCTCTCCGATGGCGTACCGCTGACGCAAAGGATGTCTCCGTCGCTGGTGCAAGCAGCGAGGGTATAGCGCCTCGCTGTGTCAATGGCAAGGTGTTGATACAGGTATCCCCGCCAATAGATCATGCCGCCGCCCACCGTCAACGCTACATTACCCGTGCTTTCCCACAGCAGCCACCGGTTAATCGTATAGCCGTTTGCCGTGTAATGCACTGCACCCCGTCCGTTGACGGGATCGCGAAAATTGCTGTTGTCCAGCAGATTCACCGGCGGGTCAATTAGATGTGGACAGTAAATCATCCCTTTCATTCCGCATCCCTCCAAATCAACAAACCTCTACGATGTTTGACTTGCAATTTAGAGAGATTATTAAACACCATATATGCGTATTTCATCACGAAAGGGGTTATATAGATGATCGTCCTGAAAGGTAGACCTTATAGGTCTCATTAGGTCTCATGGTTCGCACGAAGCGCAGTAGTGCCCGGCGTAATATAACCCTTTCACTGCTTTTTCTGCGCCGACCATAAACGATTTTGAGTTGTTATAAACTGCCGAAACACTAACACGCGTTCCGCTAATCCACTCCTTCCAAGTGCCGGTCTCCCCGCTCGAATTGTAAAACGTGATAGTTGGCGTGATGCGCATTTGCACCGGTAACGCGATGTGTACCCCCAAACGTGCATCCGTAATTGCCTCGCACGCAACAATACCTGCTGTCGTGGCAGGGGTCGGCCCATCCCAGGTTTGGTAATAATACCGCTGGCACTCCGTGAGCACGACACCATATGGGCGAGGTATATAAGGCGGCAGCATGTCAGCGGTATAAACTCCTTCGTATAGCGCAGCCCATTGTAGTGTGACCGGTTCATACGCCCTGAATATAACATTCCGCGCATTGATCGAATACAGTTTGACCGGCCCAAGTGTTACAGGGTCTGCTGTCTCGCCCATATAACAACATCCCGAAGATATTTCGCCGTTCGCACACACTACGGCGGTGCAGACATGTCCCTTTAACCGGCTGTATTGTTCGATGTTTTGACTGAGGTCCACATAATCTTGTATCGGGCTAACCCGGACGCCATCGCCGGTTATATCGAGTTCCCCCGCTCCGCTCGATACCCCGTTTATCATCCATCTGTCTATCGTGTATGAAATGGACGTTGGTGTGTAGATCGTTTTTCCTCGTTGGTTAACAGGATTGCGAAAATTGCTGTTGACCAGCAAATCATCTGGCGCGACAGTTCGTGGTGGCGTGTAAAGTGTTCCTGTCATTGTGCACCTCTCATCAATAAACCTTCAACGTTTTAAGTCCTCCATTTTGTGCACCTCTTTCATCGATATATCGATACAGATCATGTTTGTAAAGGCTCTAAAATAAGCAGTCAAACATCGTGAACCTTTTGTGATTTTCAGTGTTCAACGGTACTTACGCAGTACGCACCCAACGACACACCGCAAGCGAGGGCTGCATGTTGTTGTGGGGTTCACCACCCCCAGTATTCTTGGTCGTGCTCCACTTCGAGCCACTTAGCTGTGTGATACTTATCGGGCCCCAATATGGCGATCCGCCTGCTTCGGCCATTGCTATATCGTGATAGTGAGATGGCAACTCTGGGTTTATCAGCGTGTGCGCCGCCTCACCACCCGTCCATCCGACCGGATGGGCCGCGTCCGAAGCGATCAGCGCCCGACCATCTGCAATGCGCTGCCATACCGTCCCGCAGCCGATGGAGGTATTAGGGTCTGATTCGACGGCAAAATCCAATATGATACCAATCGGGTACACCCGGTCTATGATCGCGCGCACACCGCCGGTAATCTGACCATTCATATGCGCACCTCCTGAATCAGCGGTGCAAAAATACCATTGATATTACCTTTCACCAGATATCATCTCCTTATCGTTTCACAAATCACAGATCGGCAACCACATCGATCCACGCAGCGGTCGCGCTGTCTGAGCGCTGCAAAATAGCATTATTTGCATACACGCCTCCATTCATTTTCACAATTATAGTGGCGTCAGTATTCATCACACTATACGCCGACAAACTTTCTATCGAGTTCGCAGAGGCCATGTTTTCTTGAAGCCCCTTTGTCAGTACTCGATAATTTGAGGCGGCACTGAGCAGAATCGTAGGCGTTTTCCTCTTTGGCGCATAATGAATCATGAACATCGCATATCGCTGCCCATCCACAAGCATAGTCGTCGATAGCAGCTCGCTATGGGCATCGCCTATGCGCTCAAAATACCGTTGACATTCTGCGAGTTCGACGCTGTAAGGGCGCGGGGTATAAGGAGGCAGCGTATCGAGCGTGTAACCTCCCGTCAACAGCAGCACACGTTTTATTTTTAGGACGTCGCTGTTTGTGACATTGTATACCCTAACGCATATCTCGTTGCCGCTGGCAAAAACGTTCGCAGCCCAGCTATTTTCCAGATTGACGCCCTGCGTGTCAAACGTTCCGGATGCTGGTATGTCATATTGTGCACAGGCAATATATCCGCTGGCGAGATATACCACCAGTGTGACGGTTTGTCCTCTGCACGCCTGACGAGCATCGTCGCGAAGCGCCTGATTCATGATAGACCACGTGCTTGTACCCGCTATTGTCAACACTCCGTCGCTGCGCGAAACTGTAACGCTATACCCATCGATTTTCCACCGGTCAGCCGCGTATTGTACGGTGCCATGCATTCCGCCATATCCGGCCTGCGCGATCTCAAAACCGTGGTTGTCCAACAAATCCACCGGCCTGCCATAACGTGGTGGGGGACTATAGATCCTGCCTCTCACAGTCCCGCACCCCCTGCCCGCAATGGCATACGTTGCGAGACAGGAGTATACGAGCATCAAATGAACTGTTTACATTACTTTCAGGCCAGTTTCTCCGTTTGATTCAAACCGGCATAAAACGTATGCATATATAGATTTTTCCTCCATCACATTACGCCTGCGCCACGCGCCGAATCCAAAATGTCCCGGCCAGCGTGATGCTCGGTTTGATCTCCGTCGTTAGCGTAATTTTACCGTCAGTCGTTTCGTAATCAATCGCGGCGTGGGGCAGATGGTTTAACGTGTCCGCGCTTAAATCGGTCGAATCGATTTTCGTGTCTTCCGCAAACCGCGCGTCGCTGATCACCGCGCTATACGGCCCGCTGCCCGTCCACGCGGAGACCGGCAGCGAAAACACGACCGGGTGATCCAGATAACTGTCCGCATCGCCAAATCCGTCCAGCTTCTTTTTGTCCGCGCTGCTCATCAGGCCGTCCGCGCTTCCCGTCGCCAGTCCGTACGTCGTGTCGTTGTCCGCGCCCCACGCCGCCGTGCCATCCGCGCTCCAGCGCAGGATCTGCCCGCTCGCGCCGCCCGCCGGGATGTGCTTGTTCCCCGCGTTCGTCGGGTGCGCGTAGTTGTTGGCGTTCGTCGCCACGCCGTCCAGCTTCGCCTTGTCGCCCTTCGCCATCAGGCCATCCGCGCTCGCCGTCGCGACGCCGTACGTCGTGTTCGGCGGCGTCTGCCACGTGCCGTCCCCTCGCAGATATTTGCCCTGTGTGCCTGCCGCCGGGGCCGGTACGAGGCCGTTCGCGCCTGCGGCCTCCGCCGTCGCGCCTTTCATGTCGCTGTAGGTCGTGTTGTTGTCCGCGCCCCACGCCGCCGTGCCGTCCGCGCTCCAACGCAGAATCTGACCGTTCGCGCCGCCCGCCGGGATGTGCTTACTGCCAGCCGATGTCGGGTGCGCGTAGTTGTTCGCGTTTGCCGCCACGCCGTCCAGCTTCGCCTTGTCGCCCTTCGCCATCAGGCCGTCCGCGCTCGCCGTCGCCGGGCTGTACGTCGTGTTCGGCGGTGTCTGCCACGTGCCGTCCCCCCGCAGGTATCGGCCCTGTGTGCCGGCAGCCGGGGCCGGTACGAGGCCGCTTTTGCCCGCATCCTCCGCCGTCGCGCCTTTCATGTCGCTGTAGGTCGTGTTGTTGTCCGCGCCCCATGTTGCCGTGCCGTCCGCGCCCCAGCGCAGAATCTGACCGCTCGCGCCGCCCGCCGGGATGTGCTTACTGCCAGCCGATGTCGGGTGCGCGTAGTTGTTCGCGTTTGCCGCCACACCGTCCAGCTTCGCCTTGTCGCCCTTCGCCATCAGGCCGTCCGCGCTCGCCGTCGCCGTGCTGTACGTCGTGTTCGGCGGCGTCTGCCACGTGCCGTCCCCCCGCAGGTACCGGCCCTGTGCGCCTGCCGCAGGCGCGGGCACGAGCCCCGCCTCGCCCGCCGTATCCGCCGTCGCGCCGCGCATGCCGGGCAGGTTGTCCACGCTTCCCTTGGACGCGAGCAGCGTCCAATAGGCCGCGGCGGGCGGCGCGCTCTCCGCGCCCGACGTGTGGGACTGACGGCACACGTAGCTGCTGTCCTCGTACAGCACGAAATGCTGCACGTCGTCGCTGCACAGGTACTGCACGCCGGCCGTCCAGGCGCCCATCGCCGTAAGCCCGCGTCCTCGCGGCCCGCGCTCGCCTCTGGGCAGGCCCAGCGTCAGCAGCTTGTGCCCGTCTTCGGCGGTCGTCACGCTCGCGCTCGCCGCCGCGCCGACGTCCAGCGTCCGGGCCGACGCCTCCGCGCGCGCCCAGCCGTCCGCGGCGTCCACGGCGGCCTGCGCGTCCAGCAGCGCCTTTGCGCTGTCCGCGACGCGCTTCGCTTCCGCCTGCTCCCGTCCCGTCTCCGCGCTCTTTCGCGCGTCCTCCGCCGTCTTGCGCGCCGTTTCCGCATTCGCCCTGCCCGTCTCCGCGCTCTTCCGCGCGTCCTCTGCGGCTACACGCGACGCTTCCGCATTCGCCCTGCCAGTCTCCGCGCTCTTCCGCGTGTCCTCCGCCGTCACCCGGACAGCTTCCGCCTCCGCACGCTTCGTCTCCGCGCTCTTCCGCGCGTCCTCCGCGGCTGCTCGCTTCGACTCCGCCTGCTCCCGCTCCGTCTCCGCGCCCTTTCGCGCGTCCTCCGCGGCTGCCCGCGACGCTTCCGCCTGCTCTCGCTCTGTCTCCGCGCTCTTTCGCGCGTCCTCCGCCGTCTTGCGCGCATTTTCTGAAGACGCGCGAGCGGTCTCCGCGCTCTCCCGCCCCGCTTCCGCAGTCTTTCGCGCGTCCTCCGAAGACGCACGGGCGGCTTCTGCGCTCTCTCGCCCCGTTTCAGCGCGCTCTCGCGTGCCCTCCGAAGACGCGCGGGCGCTTTCCGCGCGCTCTCGCCCCGTCTCAGCGGCCCTTCGCGCGTCCTCCGAAGACGCGCGGGCGGTTTCCGCGCTCTCCCGCCCCGCTTCCGCGCTCTTTCGCGCGTCCTCCGAAGACGCGCGGGCGGTTTCCGCGCTATCTCGCTCCATCTCCGCGCCCGCGCGCGCCTGCTCCGCCGCCTTGCGCAGCGCCTCCGCGCCGTTCCGGCCCGCTTCCGCCGCCGCACGAACCTCCTCCGCGCCGTCGCGCTCCGCTTCCGCCGACGCCCGCTGCGCCTCCGCTCCCTCGCGGCCCCTCTCTGCAACGGCGCGCGCGGATTCCGCGGCCGCGCGTCTCTGTTCCGCCTCGACGCGCACCACTTCCGCTTCCCGCGTCAGCGCCTCGGCATCTCCGGCAGCCCGCGCGGCCTGCTCCGCCGCCAGCGCCGCTTTTCTCGCGGCCTCCGTCTCCTCCGCCTCCAGCCGCACGATCATCTCGCCGCTGTTCAGCTCCACGCACATCTCAGACATCGCCCACCACCTCCATCACCTCAAAGCCCGACGGCGCAAAGGGCGTGACGACCCGCTCCCCGTCCGTCACGCGTCCGTCCGTCATCGTCGCGCCCAGCACGTAGCGAAGATCCCACAGATACCCGCCCGGCTCCAATTCCTCCGTGTCCGCATTCACGAAATGGAAGCGCGCCGTTCCCTCCGCGTCCGGCGTCTCCACCTTCTCGATGACCGCCGCGCCGTCCTCTCCGCGCACCGTGAGCAGCACCCGATCCGCCTCGCCCAGCGTCACGCCGCGCGCGCTGGCCACCAGCGTCCCCGTATCTCCGCGCGACACTCGTATCCGTCTCCCCCTGATCTCAAACATTCGTCCGCTTCACCTGCCCTCATGCCTTTCTTCCCGCGCTCCGTCTATATCCGCTTTTCTTAAAACGGAAGCATCTCCCCTCGCCGCCTTACGACAAGTATCTGCCTACGCGCACCGCGACGATGCCCGATCCGCCGTCTCCGCCATTTCCATTGCCGCCCGACCCGTATCTCGTTCCTGCAAGCGATGCGTTTCCGACTGCTGCGTTTCCGCCCGCTTGCGCCGCTCCGCCCGCGCCCGAAACTCCCAGCCGCCTCCCGGTCGATGCGTCGTTAAATACGTAATAGGCTGCGTCGTTTGCAGGGACTGACCAGCTCGTTCCGTTGCTTCCGTTCCCGCCGACCTGTGTGCTGTTCGGCCCGGACCGGCTCCAACCGCCGCCGCCGCCGCCGAGGCCGCCGTTTCCTCCGTCGCCGCCGTTCGGCGGACTAGACGTCGAGCCGCCGTTACCCTGCTTGCCTCCCTCGCCTCCGCGCGCGCTAAGGAACGTACCAAAACTGCTGGCTGCTCCGCCGCCGCCGTGGTAGCCTACTCCGTGACCGCCGCCGCTGCCGGCTGTCACCTGCACCGCGCTCCCCGGCGTAAATTGACCCGCATTAAACGTCGCGTCTCTCTTTTCTCCGGTTCCGCCACCGCCGCCGCCGCCACCGCCGTATTTCGTCCCGTAATCGTAGCCCCTCGCGCCTCCGCCGCCGCCTCCACCGATGCAGGTGACGATCAGCTGCTCTGCCCAGGCCGGAATCGTCCAGGTCGTGTTCGACGTGAAGTACGTGTCGGTGTATTCCGCTCCGTGCGCCGTCAGCGTGACGCCCGCGGACGCGCCGGAGTTCCAGCCGCTCACGCTGCCGATCGCGTAGACCGTGTACGTGTACTTGCCGCCCGCCGTGCCCGGCGCCGTGACAGCGCAGCTCGTACCCGTCGTCTCCGTCAGGTACGCGCCGCCCCGATAAACGTGGTACTTCGCGACCGGGTTGTTCGCGCCGCCCGCGGCACCCGACCACGAGAGCGTCACGCTCTTGCCGATGCGCACGTCCGTCGCGGACAGTTTGATCGTCGTCGGCGCCGTCGGATTCGTCACCACACTCGTCAGCGTCGCGCTCGCCGTGCTCACCGGCGCGTCAAAGCCTGCGATGCTGCCCAGCGCCTTGACGGTGTACTTGTAGCTGCCGTTGCTCGTGGGCGACGTGACCGTGCAGCTCGTGCCGTCAAAGACCGTCGTGAGCAGTACCCCGTCCCGGTACACCTCGTAGCCGCGGATCGGGTTGCCCGCGCCGCCCACAGCGCCCGACCACGAGAGCGTCACGCCCGCGCCAAAGCCCACGTTGTTCGCGGAAAGCGACAGCGCTGTCACCGCCCTACACGCCGTCACCAGCGCCCCGCCCTCCCCGTAGCAAAATGTCATACGATGACCTCCTCCACCGTGACCATGAGCTCAAACGCCGCGGGCGGCGCGGCCAGGCACACGAGCGTCAGCGTATCGTCCCCGTCCACGCGCGCGCCCGCCAGCAGCACCCTGCCGATCTGCTCCCCCCGCACCGCGTAGTGCACGCGCTGCGTCCCGCTGTCCTTTTTCGTCCCGGGAACGCTCACCTGCAGCTCCTGCATGCCCTGCGCGTTCCCGGTCCACCCGGCGGCCGGGACGGACACGGCCCTTCGTGAAACTTCCGTGATCATGCTGCCGGGCGTTCGCCGCTCGACCTCCGACACGCGCGCCTCCCAGTCCGCCTTGTCCGCGTTCAGCGCGGCAATTTCCTGCGTCACGCCCGCCGCCGCGGCGTTGGCGCGTCCCGCTGCCGCGTCCGCGCCCGCGACGGCGCCGTTCACCTCGACCACGAGCTGCGCCCACGCGTCCGCCTGTGCCTGCGTCACCTCCGTGGAGGGCGCGGGCCGCTCGATGGGCGAGAACGTCACCCGGTACAGCGTGCGCTTCTTGAACTCCGTCTCGATCACGTACACGTAGGCGTTCACCGCCCGCGCCCGCTGCAGGTAGACGTCCGGCACGTCCGCGCGCCACACGCCCCCACGCTTGTCGAACTGGGCGATGCGCGCCTCCGCCTTGGCGTCGCCCTCGTAGCCGTAGTGTACCTCGACCGTCACGCCTCCCAGCTCGCCCGGCAGTCCGCTGAGCTCCAGCGCCTCGCCCGTGTCGTACTGGAACACGTCCGAGGCGACCGCCTCGCGCGACTGCCCGTCAAACGCCGCGTAAATCATTCGGCCTCTTCCTCCTTCCGCCGTCGCTTTTTCGTCGTTTCCTTCCACATCCCAGCCGTCGAGGCCCCGCAAAAGCCGCGCCTCGCCGCCTCAATATTTCATCCTCATCCGCTTCCCCCGCCGGAGGGCACGGCGTCTACTTCTTTTTGCCGGTCCAGTACTCCGTGGTCTGCGTGCTCGTGTCCGTGCCGTTGACCTTCTGGTTCTGCCAGCCGCTGGTGTTCTCCGTCGAATTCGTCTGGCCGCTCGTCTTCGTGCCCATCGCGAGATCCACCGCCGTCAGGTAGTTCTGGTTCTTCGCCGCGTTCGCCGCCTGCGCGCGCTGGAATTCCTGGTCGTACAGGTCCTGCAGGTAACCCGCGATATTCGTCTCCTTGTCCGTAGAAAGCCTGCCCAGCGTCTCCGCGAGCTGCTGGGAGAGCTGCGTGCGCTGCGCGCCGAGCTGGCCGGTCTGCCGGTTCGCGTCCTCGTCGATCTGAGAGAGCGCCTTCGCGCGGGCAATGTCGTTGTTTGAAAGCGTGCTCGTCGTGTAGCTGGAGCGCCCCATGCCGCGCGAGAGCGCGCCCGTCTCGATGTTCGCGCGCGCCTTGTCGTAGGCCGCGTTCTGCGTGTCCTTCTGACGCGAGATGCCCGCGAGCAGCTCGTTCAGCTGCTGCGAGAGCGCGAGGTCGGTCTGCTGCTGTTTCTGCCTCGCCGCCTCGACCTCGGCGTTGTACAGGGGGTTGTAGCGGTTTTCCGCCGTCTGCCGCAGCTCTTCCTCGCTGCGGGGCGTGTAGCCCATGTCCGCGAGGCCCGCAAGCAGCTGGGCGAGGAGCTGCTGGTCGATGACCTTTTGCGTCGTCTGCTGGCTGTTTTGCTGCCCCTGTGACTGGCTGCCGCTCGTGCCCTGCGTCGTGCTGGACGATTGGGTCGTCGTCGTCACCGTGCTGTTCTTCGCCATCTCCATTCACCTTTCTTCGTCCCGCCGAATCCTGCGTCCGTACGGGGCTGCTTCGCTTTTCCCGCCCCATCGGCTCCCGCCGCTGGGGTACGCCCCGGCGAATTTTCCATTCGCACGGGGCTGCTTCGCTTTTCCCGCCGCCATCGGCTTCCGCCGCTGGGGTACGCCCCGGCGAATTTTCAATTCCCACGGGGCTGCTTCGCTTTTCCCGCCCCATCGGCTCCCGCCGCTGGGGTACGCCCCGGCGAATTTTCAATTCCCACGGGGCTGCTTCGCTTTTCCCGCCCCATCGGCTTCCGCCGCTGGGGTACGCCCCGGCGAATTTTCCATTCGCGCGGGGCTACTTCGCTTTCCATGCGTAAAACGTCCCGGCCGTGCCCGCGGCCTCGTAATTCGCGCCGGGGGACTTGTCCTCCGCCGTCAGCAGGATGGAGCCCGCCTGCGGCTCGTGCCTGCTGAGCACGCGGTAGATGTCGTCCAGGGCCGCGCGCAGGGCCCGCACGAGCGTCACCACGTAACGGGACGCGCCGCCTGCCGTCTGTATCTCCGCTTCCGTCGCCGCCGGCAGGGCCGGGGGCTGCAACTTCTTCATCGGGGTTTCTTCCTTTCTATAGCTGATGGACGTGCAGGGCACGCTTCCGCGCGAGGAACGCACGAAGCGCCGTACCCTGTGCCCGAAGGGGACAAGGCGCGTCAGGCCAAGCCCGCCGACGCGGTTTCACATGAAGGGGAAGTCTCCGCTTCATGCCCCCCCGCTTACAGGACGATACTCTGCCGGTCCTCTGCGCCGGGGTGCTCCCTCCAGCTCCTCCTCTTTTTACGGCCCGCACCCTTCGCGCGCGGGCTACGGCACGGCGATTTTTCAAATCGCGCGTGCCTACTCGTCGCTGGCGTGTTCCTCACTCCAGCTCCTCCTCTTTTTACGGCCCGCGCCCTTCGCGCGCGGGCTACGGCGCGGCGATTTTTCAAATCGCGCGTGCCTACTCGTCGCTGGCGTGTTCCTCACTCCAGCTCTTCCTCTTCCGCGCTGACCTCGATGCCGCCCGGAATGCGCCACGCCTGCGCGCCTTCGCTGTCGAGCGTCAGCCGCCAGCGCACCCCGCGCAGCGGCATGCGCACGCGGTAGCTCCGCCCCTCCGGGCACAGGCTCACGGCGCGCTCCATGCGCCGCCGCTCCGTCTCCAGCGTCAGACGCAGCACCGTGCCGTCGCCACCCTGCGCAAAAAAGCGCAGGATGAACGCGCTCTTGCGCGTGCGCTTGGTCGCGCCCTCCATCCAGCCCGTCTGCCAGCGGCAGGGGATCGGCTGGCCGCCGTAGGTCGTGCCCGCGCCGTAGCGGTACACGCGGTAGGGGTCCTGGCTCGACGTGAAGTAGACCTGACCCCCGCTCGTGAGGAACGCGCGCACATGGATGCCCCGGCGCACCATGAACGTCCGGCGGATCGTGTCGTACTCGATCACGGTGTTGTTGAGGACGCTGCCCACCGGCAGCGCCAGGTAGTAGACGTGCCCGCAGACGACCGCGCTGGCCCCCTGCGTGTTCCCGGCGGCGCGCAGCACCTCGTGCAGCGCATCCTGCGCCAGAAGCTGCGCCGAAACGCCGTCGTATGCGCCGATCTCAGGGCTTGCGCCCTCCCCGCCCGTCAGGTAGTACATTCGCGTGCCGTCCACGGCGATGGTGCTCTCCGTCTGGGGCGCGTCCGCGCCGTACTCCTGCGTGACGACGAAGCTGGAAGGGTCCGTGCCGCGCACCTGGTAGATGCTGCGGGTCTTGAGCGCGATCAGGTACGCGCCCAGCTCGCGCAGCGCGATGAAGCGGTCGCCGTCCCAGGTCGGCTGCAGGATCTGCCCGCCGCCCAGCTCCGGGTTCTGCTCGTCCGCGGTCCAGTTGAACGGGTCGTAGGGCCGCGAGTAATACAGGCTGTCCGGCTCGTCCTCCACGCCCGCGCCCCAGATGCGCTCCGCGTGCCTGCCCAGCACGCCGAACCTGGCGGGCGTCTCCTTGCGCTCCACGCGCAGGTCGCTGCCGTACAGCGCGATCATGCCGTCCTTCGCGTTGGTGAGGATCAGCACGTCGCACGTCGCGGCGTGCTCTCCCTCTCCGTCCACCGTCTCGTAGGCCACCCAGTCCCACGCGTCGGCGTAAAGCGGCCCGGCGAGCCGCAGCGTCCAGCCCGCGTCCCCGGCGGTGTAGGTGTAGACGCCGTCCAGCGTGCAGGCGACGAAGACCTCGCGCTGATCCTCCGCCGCGTTCCTGCGGTAGAGCCGTGCCAGCGTGCCGATCTGCTCATAGCTCTGCGCCCCTTCCACGCCTATGGGCGGCAGGAACGCCTCATAGCCCGCCGCCGACGCGAGCGCCCCGCGTTCCGTGCTCACGTTGTAAGCGTCGTAGGCGTACTTGCCCGAAAGCCCGCTGTCGCCCGCCGCCTGCCATACGCCCTTAAAGTCCTCCAGCCGCGCTATCACGCCGGCACCTCCTCTTTTAACGGCCCGCGCCCTTCCGCCGGCTCAGGGCTCAAAGCGCCCCGCAGTCCTTGAACATCTGCAATACCACGTCCGGCATTTCGACCTCGCCGCCGCGCCTGTAACGCACCGGAATGCCGTTCCAGCAGCCGTATAGCTCCGTGTCGTGCTCGTCCGCGCCCTTCGGCACGTAGACCTTCACGCGTGTGGCCTTCGCAAACGCGGTCTTCGCGCTGATCTCCTGCGCGCGCGCCGCCTTTTCCAGTTCCTCGTTCGTCCTCGCCGCCATATTCCTCATCCTTTCTTTTGCCCCCATGGGGTTGGGGGACGGGTCGCCCGTCCCCCTGCTGTCCTTTACGCGCTGAATCCGCTCTCGATGCGCTGGATGAACGCGGGCTGCAGCACCTTGCACACGTAGGCCATGACCTTCCAGCCGACGGTGCTCGTCTGGTCCAGCGGGTCCTGGCTGCCCGCGCTGCCCGCGGGCTTGATCTTGGACTGCACGTTGCTGCTGCCGTCGATGTCCACCACGCCGTAGGCGTTCTGGCCGAATACCAGCGTGGATGCGACGTCCGCGCTGTCCGCGCCCGCGCCGGTGAAAATCTTCGCCTCGCTGGTGCAGACGACCTTGCAGCCGTACAGCATGCCGATCTCGCCGTAGTAGATGTTCTCCTTGTCCTGATACTTGCTGACGTCCACCCAGGTCGGGTCGTCCATCAGGTCGAACTCCGTGTCCGGGCCGATGATGGCGATGTAGTAGCCCTTCTTGGAGCCCTGGCGGAACATGGGCGCGTTGACCTTCTTGAGCGCGCGCACGGCCTTGCGAATCTCAAGGCTGGTGAGCTTGTCCGCGGGGGCGAGCTGGGCGCGGCCGGTCTTGGCGCCCGCGTAGATGACGCTGGGCGCCTTGTGCAGCTCCTCGCGGGCGAGGGTGTCCAGCGTGAGCGCGCCCTGCTGGGCCATCATGTCCACGGCGTCGGACTTGACGCTGTCGATGCTCGTCAGGTCGAGCAGGTCGCTGATCGTGACAAAGCCGCCGTACTGGGCGACGGTCGCGGTCATGTTGGTCATGTTGAGCGTCTGCCCCTCGGGGGGCACGCCCTCCGTCAGCGGCGTGGTGAGCGCCGCGAAGGGCGTCCACTTGCGGAACTCGATGGTCTTGCCGCCGTGCGCGGGCACCGGGCGCTTCTGCGCGAACTGGTTGTGAATCAGCAGGGGCTTCATGTTCTCCAGAAGCCGCTTGTCGTAGAACTGTTTGGTCGCCGTCGCGGCGATCGAACTGGTAGCCGTGGTGTTCGTATTGAAGGTTACCGCCATTTCAATCTCCCCTTTTCTTTTCCGTTGTGATCCTGTTCCCCCGCGCTTCGCGGCGGCCCGCCGCCTACAGCGTCACCCGTCCGCCGCCGTTCACGGCGCGGTCCACGCGCTCGCAAAAGGCGGCGAACTCGGCGGACGTCATGTCCGCAAAGCTCCTGCGCGTCACCGCGCCCCCGGTGCTTCGGGCTGAAATCACGGGCGCCGTCTCGCGCGCTCCGCGGGTTCCCCGCCAGCGGGCGTAGGCCGTGTTCACGTCCCACGAGCCGTCGTCGATGTGACGGGCGATCTCGGCGTCCTGAAACATCCCCCGAAGATCCGCGCCCGCGTCGCACAGCGTCCGCACCTGCGCGCCCATCCGCGCCACCCAGTCCGCGCCCCGTGCGCCGTCTCCGGCGGACTGCCCGGCCGCTTCGGCGCTTTCGTCCCCAGTGGGGATACCTTCCCCAGTAGGGACGCCTTCCTCCGCAGGGACGCCGTCCCCGGTGGGGACACCGTCCCCGGTGGGGATTCCTTCCCCGGCTGGGACACCGTCCCCGGCAGGGACACCGTCCCCGGCGAAGATTCCATCTTCCGCGAGGTCCGCGCCTGCCGCCGGCGCTTCGTACGTCTCATCAGCCATCTGTGTTCCCCCCATCTGTTCGTCTTCAGGCCCGCGCGTCCGCGCCTTCGCCGCCGCTTTCCCGTCACGCCGCTTCCTCCTGATCCGCCAATGGGCTTCGCAAAACCCCGGATCGGGCGGCCTGTACCGGTTTTTCGCACCCCGCACGGGATGCTTCCCGCCGCCCCTTCCCGCCGCTGTCGGATCCGCCAATGGGTTTCTCGAAACCCCGGATCGGGCGGCCCTCTGGGAGGGGCGGTTCGCGCTGCTCGCAGGCGGCCTCTTGGGCGCGGCACGCCGGCGGGCCATCTGTTCTGATCTGTCGCGTTCATGTTTACGTTCCATCACGTGTACATGCAATTATGCGAAAATGCTGCGGACGCCCGACGTCGCCGGAAGACGGCCTCCGTGCTGCCCAGTATGCCGGACGATATTCCCCCTTTCATCTTCGCCGATATGCGAATATCAGTTCGTATATCTTTGCGTTTATTATACCACGTTTTTCCCGCGCTGTCTCACGCAATTTTGCGAAACAGGCATTTTCTGGGCGTGAATGGTTCGGTCATCGCGCGAAAATCAGGCGCCCGTCCAACACAAAATGCGAAGGCCGCAGCCTTTTTGTGCGCGCGGCCTCGCTGCCCCGTATGGAGACGGCGGGGTGAATATTGGATGACGAGGCCGGCGTGCAAGGTTTTTATATCTTCTAACCCCTGTCGTCTTGCTTTACTTTTTGTCGTTCCCAGGCATGCGTTTATCGGACATACGTTCGGTTAACCCTGGTTCCTTTTTTCGCCATCATCGGAATTTCTTAATAAAGTAAAAAAGCCCGGCATCTCGGCAAAAGCTTGCCATGACGTCGGGTGTTTTCATCGCTATGTAGGCAGGAAGGTCTTACAGGGTAAGTCGCCCCGCCTGCTACGCACGCGGGGTACGGCCCGGCAATTTTTCAAATTGCGCGGGCCTAGTCGGGCTTTGCCCTCCCTGCGGTTCCCCTCCGCAACGTGCTGTACGAAAGCGGAGGTGGTATAGATGACAAACATCGAGTTACTCGCGTTTCTCATCTCTATCGCCGGTTTAATGCTCAGCGCTTACGCGCTCGGCAAATCGAACAGACGATAAATGAAAAACCGCCTTGCAGTCGCAACCTGCTGGCGGTTTTATGGCCCTAAAGGCATAGGCCGTTTCGGTGGAGCATCCACCTTGAAGGTTCTACACCCTTCCTGCCTACATTGTACAGCACGCCCGCGCCCCTCGTCAAGAGGGGCGCGGTTCTTTTGAGGAAGCAAGTGAAGCGCGTCACCGCCGTCCTTTTCAGGGTGGCGGCGACTTAGCCTATTTGATCTATCCGGTCATTCCTCGTCCATATTATTCTCCGGCTTCCAATTTAAGCAAAACTACATGTATTCCTCTACCAATGCATCGGAAGGAACCCACCCACGATATTTCGGAGGCCAATCGTCCACATTGAGCTCCGCCTTTTTCTTTTTGATAAAAGCCCTTGTTTCTGCATTCAACTCTGCATTTTCAATAAGTTCTCCCGTTTTAATTCGCCTCGGTGGTTGTAAAAGGTGCGTATATAATTCTTTGTTTAATTTTTTTATCTCTTCATCTAGTTCCTTCAACTCGTCATCAAACGGCTGTTCTTGGTATTTCTTCATAAATATGTTCCCTCCCAATATCTTTTATATGCGTTATTCTTACCGCCCATACTCCTTATTCATCTTCTGTAAATAGGATTGATATGCCTCCTTTGTTGCCGGGATAATTTGATCCGAATCCAAAACAATACCATGACGTCGGACCCTGTTTCTTCGTTCTATGCTGTCGGGATTCTCCCTTGACACGCGCCGGGGATAGCTGTTAAAATCGTTATGTAGGCAGGAAGGTCTTACAGGGTGGTTTCCCTCCGCAACGTGCTGTACAGAAGCGGAGGTGGTGCAGATGACAAACATCGAGTTACTCGCGTTTCTCATCTCTATCGCCGGTTTAATGCTTAGCGCTTACGCGCTCGGCAGATCGAACAGACGATAAATTAAAAACCGCCTTGCAGTCTCTACCTGCTGGCGGTTTTCTGGGAAATAACCATAAAGCCGTTTCGGTGGTGTTACCACCCTGAAGGTTGTGCCCTTCCTGCCTACATTGTACAGCACGCCCGCGCCCCTCGTCAAGAGGGGCGCGGTTCTTTTTTAGTTCATGAAAGGCGTGCGCCCGCCGCCCGGACTGAACGGCAGGGCCGCAATTTAACCGTTCGAGTATTTCTGCTATTTAGTTCTCTTCCCCGTACTTTTTAGCTCTCCGCTCTCGGCAAAACTGCATAAACTCCTCCACCAATTCATCGTTCGGAGTCCAGCCGCGATATTTCGGGGGCCAATCGTCAACGTTTAGCTCGGCTTTCTTCTTTTCAATAAAAGCTGTTGTTTCATCATCAAATTTCGGAGTAGGGAGAAGTTCTCCTGTTCCTATTCGTCTTGGTGGCTGTAAAAGGATTCTGTAGAGTTCCTTGTCCCATTCTTTTAATTCTTCAAGAAACTTTGCGGCATCCTCAGACTCAGGTTTCCAGTCTTCATCATATGGCGACCATCCTTCAGTTCCTTTCAAATTCTTCACCTCCACGCTTCGTCATACCAAATGCTCCATTATGTTTATTAATCATTCCATTAGCGTTGTTTATTAATCTTCTGCAGATAGGATTGATATGCCTCCTTTGTCGCCGGGATAATTTGATCCGAATCCAGGACAATGTATTGATCGTTTAGCCCTCTGTTTTCGATATCCCAATCCACATTCCGAACGATCATTCCATCAATATCTCCATACACTTCATAGGCATTAGAGATAATTTCTTGGACATTAGGAGGAAAGTCACGAAAAGTTTTAATCAAGATTTTTTGAAAATCTGGATTGCCAGCGTATTTATTCATCTTTTTGATTCGTCTTAATATGCCGTTCTGCATTTCAAAATTATTATAGATATCTCCTTGCGTAAACTCAACCGGTTTCGTCATGCGCAGGACAACCGGAATGACCGATACGTCTCCTCCTTTATTGTTGCTATTTTGCCCATAATCGTTCGCGACAAGCGGGCTGCTCGTGAAGTAGAAGCCGACCGCCGAATCGAAATTCTTGCCTGCTCCCTTTTGTTCGACGAACGCGCTGAACTTCGCCTTCGTTCCGTGATAGAGAATGATCGGATTTCCCGTTTCATCTACCGCTTTTGTATCCTTTACAAGATTTTGGAACGGTTCGCTGTCAAAGACGTCCTCCCCTATTAACTTGGAGACGTCCCCCTTATACAGAAGGTTGTCCCTGTCGTTTCCTTCAAGGCCAATGGTATATTCCACCTCATTATTCCGTAATCCTTTAAACCACTTGTCCACGAAGGAATATTGCGGATCGCCCTCACCGACGCCCAGTTTCAGCGCCCTATATGTGCCCTCTGTCTGCTTCAACGCCTTCTCATAGAGTTTCTGCGCGCGGCGAATCTCCGCATACTCCGGATTATTTCGCCGTTCACCAAGCCCATTCAGGAATTCGCGAATGTTATCCGCCGTGCGCTGGATGAAGTTTCTGTCCGTGCGCACCAGCCTGTCGATGCTCGCTTCGTCCGCATAGACAATACCCTTGCCCGTCCACGTTTTCAACCGGCTGCATATCTCCGCCGTTTGTCTGGACAAACAAGGGAGCGGCCGCCGTCTCCTTCGCGCCGCTTCCCGGCAGCGGCAGGGCATCCACCCACTCGGCAAAGGCCTGCGGGCCCTGCAACCGCGCCTGAATGAAGCTGTCCACAAACTGCCCGTCCATCTCCGGGTCATGGCGCAAGCCCTCCGGCGGCTGCGGGCCGTATTGCTCCGTCGTTTGCGTTTCTTTTTCCCCGTTGGCGGCGATGCCCGTTGCCTTAGCCTGTGCGTCCGCAGCAGCACGGCGATTCCATCCCGTACCCCGCGGATCGCCTCCGTCACTTGCTCCTTTTTGCTTTCCTACGTAGAATATAAAAAAAGGAACGGCGTCAAGGCAATTTCTGCCTTGACGCCGTTCCTTGACGTCTCATTTTGCTACAAACACTAAATCAACAAGGATTTATCTAGTGCTGAATTCTCAAAGATATCGGTTTTATCGCTTTATCTGAGCTATTGAAGAATATAATGCCAGCTTATACCTTTAAATATACTGACTTAAAACTTTTTCTTCCTCTGGCCGTAATTGCATCTCCGAATACCATTTAGAAGATTTATATTTTTCCATCCACGCAGTGTCTCCTTTCAACATATCATTCCATTTACTTTTTAATCCATGAGCAATAACGGTCAGACAGTTTATAATAAAATCGCCTGCTTTAGATACAAGAATTAAATCTTGTCTATCGTTACTATCATACTTTTCAGTAAAAAAACTTCCGCATGAAAGTATCTTCAGCTGACCGGCGTTGTCTCTATATACATAATATACATCAACCTCAAATCTATCTATTGATATTATCAACGCAAAGCGTTTATTTATCAATGCGGTACTTAATGAGCTTACTTTAACAGCCTTCATGTCGTATGTTTCCAATAAGTCTTTAAAATAAAGCGCCATGTTTTCATTAATTTCTGTCCAAACATTCTTCATTTATTCTTCCCCCTTTATCATGCGTTTGGAAGTCTTATCATAGTAATATCCATTTTCTATCAAATATGTATATTCTCTTCCAAACCCTTTCATTTTCTCTTCTCCTGTTGTCGTATCCAGCCAATAAAGTACATCATATTCCGGCTCAGTCGCCAGATAAATAGGATCGCCTCTTTCTATCACTTGGTCTAGCCATGGTTTATTATACTCATTCCAAAACTGTTCAGGGGTCTTATATAACTCGTCCGGCGTATTTAGCAAGTTAAATCCGCCTTCTCTGGGCCCAAAATCTAGAGTTTTGACGTTTCCCAGTTCCTTGAGTATGGACTCTGTATCCACCTTGAATGCGCCCAAAATGGTGGTTGTTTTACCTGGTTCTGCTTTTAGCTTTAATCCGGTAGAGGTTATATAATCGAGTTCCGTCTTGAATACAGCGCTTTCCCTGGTATGTTCTTCTGCTTCACCAATTTTATTTCCAGCAATACCGGTGCCATTTTCCAACAAATCTCCCGGCGCATCAATTGTTTCTTCTCCCATCTCTGCCGGGTCGGCGAACGTATTTTCGCCTTTATCCTCCTCCATTATATCACCGTCTGCGTCTGTTGTCTCCTGCAAATCACCCGCTTGTTCTGAAATATTTCCTTCCGCCATCCCCGTCTCTGCCTGCGTCTGCTTCCTGCGCGGGCAATGTCTCCGGCACGTTCATCTCCTGCGGGGGGTGCGCCTCCATCCCATCTGCCTGCTCGTCCGTCCGCCCGCTGTTCGCTTCCCGCTGCTCTTGCCCATACGTCTCTTCCGCTATCCTCGCACCCGACGCGCGTAGGCGGTTCTGCGCCGTCAGCTTTGCAGCGGGCGCAAGCAAAAAGGCCCGGCATCTCGGCAAAAGCTTGCCATGACGTCGGGCCCTGTTTCTTTGGTCTATGCTGTTGGGATTCTGTAGGTTTGTCAAACATCTTGGACAGTGAAAGCAAGGAGGAACTCCCTAGGCGAAACCCAATTGAGAGGGCGCATCGGTCTGTTGTTGGTGCGAGCTTGGTGGGCAGCTAGCTGCCCACCAAAGTCATCGAGCGAGAAGAAAGAGTGGGTATTGTAGAATAGCTTTTGGTCTTCTCTGTGACTGCGTTCAACCTTACCGTTGTGGCGAGGTGTGTATGGTTTTATGAGCTTATGCCGAATTCCCAGATCAGCAGCCGTTTTCTCAAACAGAGTTACCTGATTGCGTTTGCTGTTGGAAAAGCGGTTGGTGAATTCAAAGCCGTTGTCGGTCTGGACACACTCTACCCGGATACCCCGGCGGGCATACCACTTGAACAGCCTTTTGAGAAAGTCAGCGGAAGAATAGGTGGACTGCTCAGGGTAAGCGGCCAGGAAGCGCAGTCGGGTAAACTCATCCATGGCAGTGTACTGAAACAGGCGCAGCTCCGGGTCCGCGATACAGCGGCGGGGCACCACCTTCACATCCACCTGAACGCGCTGTCCAGGATAGGTCATCTGCTCATAAGGCTTGGGCCTATAAGCCGGCTTCTTCTCTACTTGTGGGAATAACCCTAGTTTCCGCATCACGCGGAAGAGGCTCTCCGGGCGGCGGGTATATCCCCGCCGACGTAAGCGGTGCCACAGTTCCACCATGCCTAGTTTGGGATCTCTGCGGCGCATATCCCGGATCAGCTTCAGCTCCGCTTCGGTATGCTGGTTGGGATGACTGTGGGGACGCCGGGACTGGCAGGTCAGGGAGGCCATGCTCCCATCCCAGCGAGCTTTCCATAAGTAGATATACGACCGGCTCTTGTTGTATTTCCGGCTGGCCCGGCTCACGCCGTATTTCTCCGCATACTTCATCAGGGATTGCCGATATGCCATGTCCTGTGTTATACTCTTGCTCATGAAGGATGTGGCCCCCTCTCGTATAGTTGTTGTCCGCAACTCCAACTATAACCGATGAGGCCATATCCTTCATCCTTTTTTTCTTCTACTGTCCAATATGTATTGTACTCCTACATTCTTTGGTCTATGCTGTTGGGATTCTCCCTTGACACGCGCGGGGGATAGCTGTTAAAATCGTTATGTAGGCAGGAAGGTCTTACAGGGTAAGTCGCCCCGCCTGCTACGCACGCGGGGTACGGCCCGGCAATTTTTCAAATTGCGCGGGCCTAGTCGGGCTTTGCCCTCCCTGCGGTTTCCCTCCGCAACGTGCTGTACAGAAGCGGAGGTGGTGCAGATGACAAACATCGAGTTACTCGCGTTTCTCATCTCTATCGCCGGTTTAATGCTCAGCGCTTACGCGCTCGGCAAATCGAACAGACGATAAATTAAAAACCGCCTTGCAGTCGCAACCTGCTGGCGGTTTTATGGCCCTATAAAGGCATAGGCCGTTTCGGTGGTGTTACCACCCTGAAGGTTGTGCCCTTCCTGCCTACATTGTACAGCACGCCCGCGCCCCTCGTCAAGAGGGGCGCGGTTCTTTTTTAGTTCATGAAAGGCGTGCGCCCGCCGCCCGGAATGAACGGCGGGGCCGCAATTTAACCGTTCGAGTATTTGTGCTATTTAGTTCTCTTCCCCGTACTTTTGCGCTCTCCATTCCTCGCTAAACTGCATAAACTCTTCCACTAGAGCATCGGAGGGAACCCATCCACGATATTTCGGGGGCCAATCGTCAACGTTTAGCTCAGCTTTCTTCTTTTCTATAAAAGCCACTGTTTCTTCACTTAAATTAGGGTTAGGGATAAGTTCTCCTGATAGGATTCGCCTCGGTGGTTGTAAAAGGATTCTGTAGAGTCGTCTATCTGATTCTTTTATTTCATCATCTTCATCAACCAAGTCTTCCAGATTATCGTCAATCGACTGTTTCTTATTTTTTTCCATATCTTTTTCACGCATTTTATCTACCTCCGTGTTTCAAATCAAAAATACATCAAACATTAACTTATATTGCGCTGCTTCTACATTTACTCCTTATTAATTTTCTGCAGATAAGATTGATATGCCTCCCTTGTTGCCGGAATAATTTGATCTGAATCCAAAACAATATATTGGTCGTTCAATCCTCTGTTTTCAATGTCCCAATCTACGTTCCGAACAATCATTCCATCGATATCTCCGTATGTAACGAAAGCATTATAGACAATGTCCTGAACTTTCTGAGGGTAACGACGGAATTGTTTGTTGAAATTATCCTGAAAGTTTGGCATACCTACATACTTTTTCATTTTTTTGATTTTACTTATAATTTCATTTTGCAATTCAAAATTATGATAAAGTTCATCTTGCGTAAACTCAACCGGTTTCGTCATGCGCAGAACAACCGGAATGACCGATACGTCTCCTCCTTTATTGTTGCTATTTTGCCCATAATCGTTCGCGACAAGCGGGCTGCTCGTGAAGTAGAAGCCGACCGCCGAATCGAAATTCTTGCCTGCCCCCTTTTGTTCGACGAACGCGCTGAACTTCGCCTTCGTTCCGTGATAGAGAATGATCGGATTTCCCGTTTCATCTACCGCTTTTGTATCCTTTACAAGATTTTGGAACGGTTCGCTGTCAAAGACGTCCTGCCCTATTAACTTGGAGACGTCCCCCTTGTACAGAAGGTTGTCCCTGTCGTTTCCTTCAAGGCCAATGGTATATTCCACCTCATTATTCCGTAATCCTTTAAACCACTTGTCCACGAAGGAATATTGCGGATCGCCCTCACCGACGCCCAGTTTCAGCGCCCTATATGTGCCCTCTGTCTGCTTCAACGCCTTCTCATAGAGTTTTTGCGCGCGGCGAATCTCCGCGTACTCCGGATTATTTCGCCGTTCACCAAGCCCATTCAGGAATTCGCGAATGTTATCCGCCGTGCGCTGGATGAAGTTTCTGTCCGTGCGCACCAGCCTGTCGATGCTCGCTTCGTCCGCATAGACAATATTCCGGGTCGCCTGCGCAACCAGCTCCGCCTTTGCGCCCGCGTCGTCCAATGTTACGCCGTGCTCCGCATACTCGGCCTTTTTGGCCTCCATTGCGCTCTGCAGCGCTGCTTCATCTCCCTTGTATTGCAGCTTCAGAACCATGTCGGCGTACTTGCCGTATTGCTTACTCCCCTCCATGTAGTGCGTCAGTTCGTGCATGGCGACCGACTTCACGATTTCGCTCTGTGAAAGCCCCTTAGATACGGTAATCACGTTGCGAACCGGGTCATAGTACCCCTCGCCTTCAAATTCGCCAAACTCTATCGGCACGCCCGTGCGCTGCGTGAAGTCCTTCAGGAACCTGGTGATTTCCGGGGAATTCGCAGCCTGTGCTTCTGCCTCCTTGCTCTTTTGGGCCGCTTCCTCTTGCTCTACGCCCGTTTCCTGCGTCACGGCCGCCTCCTGCACGGCCTCCAAGGTAGCCGCCGTGCCCTCGTCTATGCCGAGCGCTTCCACGTTCTTCTGCCACAGCTCGCGCAGGCCCGCCTGCTGCTCCTGCGGCAGCGCGGCAATTCCATCCTGTACCCCGCGGATCGATTCCTCCAGCTTTACCTTATCCTGCTGCGACGTCTTGTAATCCGCATCCGCCTGCTCCTTCCAGCCGTTTACCGCTCGCTGCTGCGCGATCACTTCCTGCTGCGCGCGTTCCAACTGCTGCTGCGCCGCCCTGTGATCCGCCTGCGCCTTTTGGTATGCCTTCAGGTTTTCCGGCGTCGGGTTTTCCTTCAGCGCCTTCTTCATCCTGAGCAGCCACTGCTCCTGCTTCTGTACGTTCGCCTCCGCAATGCTTCTTTTCCCTATCTTTTCCTTCAGCCCGTCTTGCGCCTTCCCCAGTTCCTCGCGTGATTTGGCGGCCTTTCCGCCCGCCGCCTTCGCCGCTATGTCCTCTGCCCGCGCGTCCTCCAACGCCTTCATCATGTATTCCGGCACTTCTTGTCCGTCCGCGATCGTATCCAGTATCTTTTCTGCGTTTTTCCGCGTCTTCTCGCTGGCGTCTTCGCTTTCCAGCACGGATATCGCCTCTGCCACGGCGCGCTGCTTGCTTCCCGCCGGCATCCAGGACTCCGCCGTGTCCCCCGCAGTCTTCGGCTTCGCCTCCTCAAAGGTGCGCGCGCTGTGTTCGTTTCCAGTGCCGCACACGCTCATGAGCGCCAGAATCATGCCGGAGATACCGCCCACCTTGCCGCCTTCCCACATGTCCTCTACGTCTATGACGCCGCCCTCTCCCGTCCACGGCATATCAGGATCGACGAGGCCCTTGTCCACCAGGCGGTGCAGCGGCGACCCTATCACCTCCTCACTCCCTTCGCCTATGAACGCCTTGAACACCGTTTCTATCTTTTCCCAGCCTCCCATGGCTTCCACCGCTTCGTCTATCCCCTTTGTGCCCCCATAGGGTGCGATCAGCGCGCCCAGGTCGTCCAGATGTTCCGTGAACGCCTCCACCCCCGCGTGTAAGATGCCCCCCATATATTGCTGGTCGTCGTCTCCTCCCGCCGCCGCGATCGACATTGCGCCCGATTTGTATCCACTCACCCAGAATTCGATGGTTTCAACGAATTTTCGCCCCAGTGTGAACACCTTCTGCGCCTGTGGTACGGTGTGCGCGAAGTTTGCCAACAGCCCGCCGACGAATCCGGCAATCTTGGAAAATCTGTAGTTTTGCGCTACGCTGTAGCTGATGTTTTCCACGTCCTGCACCCAGCCGGAGCGCTGGGAAACGTCCACATCCAGCATGTCAGACGCCTTGTCCGCTATTTCTTCCGTGGTGCACAACAAATTGTAAAACCAGTCATCCACGCGCATCTGCTCCTTGGAGCACGTGCCGCCCATCTGGTCCTTGTTGAACTGATAATACGTATCCGCGATAAATCGAACCGTGCTGCCCACCACATCTACCCGCGGCCGCACCATTCCTGAACCGACCGCCGATGGCAGCGCCGCAATGTCTGCCCCGGCCTCCATCTCTGCGTAGCTGCCTTCGTCGCCCACAATGCGTCTTTCGGCCATCGCCTGGAAGAACTGCTCGTCATAGCTGTCTTCGCTGTCTGGATCGTATGAAACAAAATGGTATCTGTCATTGAATTGCGCTTTTTTGAGCTCGTCATCCGTAAACGACCTTTTGAAATACTCCCAGAAACTGATCCCTTCCTCGCCGGACAGGTATTCCATGTTTTGCTGCATGGACTTGATGGGGTGAAAAATGATCCAATTGAGAACGCCTACGTCCGTCTGGGCATATTGCAGGCGATGTGCGTCCGTCACCTCTTCATCGCTTCCAAGATTCAGCTTCTTGCGCACCGCCTCATCCCCGCGTTTATACGCGTAGGCGATCATCTCCTCCTGAAGCCTTTTCTCGGCCGCGACCTCCTCCGGCCACTTTTTTTCAAAGCCCGCCGCGTCCATGGCCGCGTTGATCTCCTGCACGCGCGCCGTATCCCCGCTTTGCAGCGCAATTTCCCGATCGTAGAGCATTTTCAGCCAGCTGGAATCCGCCGTGCTGCGGTAAAACCGCGTTTCGCCGTCATGGGGCTGATGCGCCAGCACCACCGTACTTTGCAGGTTCAATTCCTTCTGCCGGCGCCCCAACTCCGTCTGCGCCGCGTATTTCGCGCTCTCCGGGTCGTCCTTCACCGCGTCCCACAGCTCTTCATCCTCGATGAACGCGCGGTAATCTCCCGCATCAAACTGCGCTTGCAGCGTCTCCCACTGCTCCTGTATGGACTGAACCAGCTCTTCCGCGACCGTCCATTTGCCCACGCCCCGCGCGCGGTCGCTCCGTAATTGCTTCTGGCTCTCTACGAGCTGTTCGCGCTCAGCACTCAGCGCCTCGTTCGGACCTTCTGCGAGCTCCCCATCGATCGCGGCGATCCGCTCGCGTATCTCCTTTAGCTGCGTGTCGATCCCCGCTACGTAATCTGTGTTTGCGCTCCACAAATCTATTTCTTCCGCCGCGTCGTCTGGCTCCGTTTCCTGCTCAGCCGCGGATACCCCGTCTTCGAGGGCTGGCGTCGCCTGCTGCAATGTCGCGCTCTCTTCAAGCGGCTGTTCCGCTGCCAGTTCGGGTGTCGGCTCCTCCGTGGATTCCGTCCGCGTGCCCTGTTCGGGTTCCGGCGTCGGGCCGGGCGTTGGGCCCGGCATGGGCTGAGGCCTCGGCTCTTCCGTCGGCTCTTCCGTCGGGCCGGGCGTCGGCTCAGGTGTCGGGCCGGGCGTCGGCTGAGGCATCGGCTCTTCCGTCAGCTCTTCCGTCAGCGCAGGTGTCGGGCCGTTTTCCTCCGTTTCCGCCTCCGCGTTCGCCCCTTCGACCCTGTCAAGCGCCGCCTCCACAAGCCCCACCTCGTCCGGCTCCTGCGCGGCATCCCCCTGCCCGTCCACGGTTTCAACCGGCTGCACATCTCCGCCGTTCGTCTGGGCAAACAGGGGAGCGGCCGCCGTCTCCTTCGCGCCGCTTCCCGGCGGCGGCAGGGTATCCACCCACGCGGCAAAGGCCTGCGGGCCCCGCAGCCGCGCCTGAATAAAGCTGTCCACAAACTGCCCGTCCATCTCCGGGTCGTGGCGCAAGCCCTCCGGCGGCTGCGGGCCGTATGGCTCCGTCGTTTGCGTTTCTTTTTCCCCGTTGGCGGCGATGCCCGCCGCCTTGGTAGATGTGCCGGTGCTTACCGCCTTTGCCTGCGCGTCCGCGGTTTCGGGGCGCTTGACCCCCTGGGCCGCCGCCTCCAGCGCGGCGTTCGTGTCTTCCTGCCCCGTCGTCGCCCGCGGCGCGTCCGGGCGCGCGCTCGTCTTATGCGCGCCCTTCGCCTTGTTTTCCGCCTGCCGTCTGCGCTTGAGCTCTTCTCCCCTGCGCTTCTTCTCTTCCTCCGTCATCCCGCGCTCTCCCCCTTTTTCCCTCGTGCTGTTAAACCCCGCCCCTGGTGTATGCCCTCCGCTCTTCCTTTCCGTTCCACGCCTCGCAGCACGTTCGCCGCTTACCGTCCAAACACACAATGCGAATATAAGTTCGCATAAGTTTATTATACTACATTTTTTCTGACGACGCGTCACGCAATTTTGCGAAAACCCATTGGACCATAAAGAAGTACCGCTGCCTTAGGTAAACTATCACAGCATTGACCAGCTCGATCATAAAACACCGCGCCAGTCTCCGCCCGTCTTTCAACTCCTTGTCCAAAATCCGCTTTACCTTCGGCACATCAGTGCCCGCTCGTGTGCTCCCGGTGCTTCCCCCAAACTCCTCGAACAGCAAAAGCCGCTGCTTCAAAATCACCTCGTCCTTTGTCTTCGGGGCCTGCGCTTCCAATACTCAACCCTTTCGTCCTCTATAAAATTAAAAAGGGCGACACCGAGGCAGAAATTGCCTTGGTGTAGCCCTTCTACGCTTCTTATTTGGAACCCAATTAGATGGTCTATCTGCTCCTTGACATGTACGGGAATTAACTGCTATGATGATGCCGTAGGCAGGAAGGTCTTACAGGGTAAGTCGCCCCGCCTGCTACGCACGTGGGGTACGGCCCGGCAATTTTTCAAATTGCGCGGGCCTAGTCGGGCTTTGCCCTCCCTGCGGTTTCCCTCCGCAACGCGCTGTACAGAAGCGGAGGTGGTGCAGATGACAAACATCGAGTTGCTCGCGTTTTTCATCTCTATCGCCGGTTTAATGCTTAGCGCTTACGCGCTCGGCAAATCGAACAGACGATAAATTAAAAACCGCCTTGCAGTTTGCCCCTGCTGGCGGTTTTCGTGGCTCTAAACCCTTAAGTCGTTCGGTGGTGTTACCACCCTGAAGGATGCACCCTTCCTGCCTACATTGTACAGCACGCCCGCGCCCTTCGTCAAGAGGGGCGCGGTTCTTTTGTTCACGAAGGCGCAACGGGTTCCCGCCGACTTTGTCAGCCGACGGACTGGATTCCTACCTTGGTGTCGCCTTCAATAGCTTTTTTCTCATGCTAAAGCGAATTCATCATCTAGTTCTTGGATAAAAAATCACTTACAGCTTTATCAAATATCTGTCGATGCTCTTCAACATATTTGTCAACAAGTTTATTGCTTTCCAAACAATATTGATAATTCAACAGATTAGTAATATTGTCTTCCATATAGCTAAGTAAAATTTTAATTCTTTTTAATCTTTTTATATTTGGATCTATTTTGTTTCGTACAAAGGCAATCCAATTTACACTAAATACCTGATTCGTATCAGTGTATCGAATTGTTATGTCGCTCTCATCTATACACGGCGGGAAAGCTACACATATTGATATGTTATCAGAAGTATAATTTATCATGTACTCATAGTTCGTTCGCCTAAACCCTATTTTCTCCAAAAAAGACCCTTGCTTAATAATTTCTTGTTTCTCTAAGTCCAAAATCGCCATCCTTATTCCTCCTCTTTTTTCACCATTTTCCCATTGACAAGTTCATAACCATGAGAACACAAATACTGATATTCTCTTCCATAACCTGTAATTTCTCCAGAGATAAGGTACATTGAGCTATTATTAATAGGTGTCGTCATTACAATATCGTCGCCTCTTTCTATTGCAGCATCAAGAAATGGTTTATTGTATTCCTGCCAAAATTGTTCGCCGGTAATGTAAAAATCATCTGGAACATTTAGTACATTGAAACCTCCCTTTTTTTCTCCGAAATCTGTATTTTTTTCGATATTAAGCTCCTCGATTATCCATTTTATATCAGTTTGATACCTGCCTAAAATAGTTGTGGTTTTATCAGGATTATTAGCAATTGGAATCCCTGAAGTTGGCAAGAATTTAATTACTACTTGCTCTTCATTCGGTTTCTCTATATCATTTTCGCTAGCGCTCTGATCTGTTATTTCTTCTTCTGCCGTCAAATCTGCGAACGTATTTTCGCCTTTATCCTCCTCCATTATATCACCGTCTGCGTCCGTTGTCTCCTGCAAATCACCCGTTTCTTCTGAAATATTCTGAGATTCCGTTTTTTCTGCTTCAACCTCCGCAGCCGCCTTCCGCGCCTCCTGCACGGCCTCCAAGGTAGCCGCCGTGCCCTCGTCTATGCCGAGCGCTTCCACGTTCTTCTGCCACAGCTCGCGCAGGCCCGCCTGCTGCTCCTGCGGCAGCGCGGCAATTCCATCCTGCACCCCGCGGATCGATTCCTCCAGCTTTACCTTATCCTGCTGCGACGTCTTGTAATCCGCATCCGCCTGCTCCTTCTAGCCGTTTACCGCTCGCTGCTGCGCGATCACCTCCTGCTGCGCGCGTTCCAACTGCTGCTGCGCCGCCCTGTGATCCGCCTGCGCCTTTTGGTATGCCTTCAGGTTTTCCGGCGTCGGGTTTTCCTTCAGCGCCTTCTTCATCCCGAGCAGCCACTGCTCCTGCTTCTGTACGTTCGCCTCCGCAATGCTTCTTTTCCCTATCTTTTCCTTCAGCCCGTCTTGCGCCTTCCCCAGTTCCTCGCGCGATTTGGCGGCCTTTCCGCCCGTCGCCTTCGCCGCTATGTCCTCTGTCCGCGCGTCCTCCAGCGCCTTCATCATGTATTCCGGCGCGTCCCCGTTTTCGGTCACCGAATCCAGCACCTTCGTCGCTATGTTCTGCGTCTTCTGGCTGCTGTTCTCGTCTCCTAGCGCCGCAGCGGCTTTTGCCGCTGATTCAATCGCCTTTGTATTTGGATTGCCGGTTTCAACATCCACGCCTCCCTGCGCCTGTATCTGCGCACGGCGCGCTGAAATGCCGCCAAGGCCGCCCAGAATCAGACCGCCGATGCCGCTGATTCTCGCCGCTTCATTCGAGCGCTCCGGGTCGAAGACGCCGTCCTTGCCGTACCACGGCTTGTCCGGGTCGTACAGGATCTTCTGCGCCAGCGCCTGCAGCGGATCCTCGATTCGCGATTCAACGCGCTCCCCTAAGAAGCTGTCGGCCATGCTTTCTACCCATTTCCACTTCTCTCCGCGCCCTTCGAAGTACTTCATCAAGCCCTGGGTGGCGCTGTCCGCGCTTCCCCAATATCGCCCGCCAAGGTCATCGATGCGCTCTACCGCGGCGCTAATGGATGCGCCGACCACGCCGTACCAAAATGCCTCTTCCTGCGTCGCCCCAGCCACAAGCGCCTCCTGCACGCAGCTCTTGTAACCGGTCATCCAAAATCCAACATCCTGCGTTACAAGGCGCACTGTCGTGAACAGCTTGCCTGCCTGCGGTATCGTATGGGCAAAGTTGGACACGAGCAAATTTGCGACTCCGCGGCTCAGCTCATAAATTCTAAGGTTCTGCGCCACCGTATAGGATACGCCCTCCGCCATTCCGACCCACTTGCTGCGCGCCGACACATCCACGTCCATAGAATCCATCACATCGGACGAAAAGTCTCTAACCATGCACATCACGTTGAAGAACCAGTCGTCCATCCGCATCTGTTCCCACGATTCTTCCGTACCCAGTCGATTCTTGTTCACCTGGTAATACATTTCGGTGATGACGAAGGGGAGGGCGTCCGCGATGCTGAGAACGCCCTGTATAGCTCCTCCGCTTACGGAAGGCACCACACTCAAAATGTCCTTTGCGTTTTTTGTCTGTGCGTAGCTTGCGCCATCACCTATAATTATTTGAACCGCCTGATTCAACCGATCTTCATAGCCCTCTTTTGATTTTTCCGTATAGCTGAACAGACCTCCAAAGATGCCATTTTTCCCAATCTCTTCAAACAGATTCACATCGCCGCTAAGAGAGAAAAAATCTGCGATCGCTTTTGGATCATGCCAAAGATTGAACATTGTAAAGTCCCCGTCGATTTGTGCCGCCCGCAGGTAGTCTTCGTCCGTCAGCTTTCGATCTGCCGCGTACCCGAGCTTTTGGCGCGTTACCTCGTCGCCCTGCTCCCGCTGATAGGCGATCATCTCCTCCTGAAGCCTTTTCTCGGCCGCGACCTCCTCCGGCCACTTTTTTTCAAAGCCCGCCGCGTCCATGGCCGCGTTGATCTCCTGCACGCGCGCCGTATCCCCGCTTTGCAGCGCAATTTCCCGATCGTAGAGCATTTTCAGCCAGCTGGAATCCGCCGTGCTGCGGTAAAACCGCGTTTCGTCGTCATGGGGCTGATGCGCCAGCACCACCGTACTTTGCAGGTTCAATTCCTTCTGCCGGCGCCCCAACTCCGTCTGCGCCGCGTATTTCGCGCTCTCCGGGTCGTCCTTCACCGCGTCCCACAGCTCTTCATCCTCGATAAACGCGCGGTAATCTCCCGCATCAAACTGCGCTTGCAGCGTCTCCCACTGCTCCTGTATGGACTGAACCAGCTCTTCCGCGACCGTCCATTTGCCCACGCCCCGCGCGCGGTCGCTCCTTAATTGCTTCTGGCTCTCTACGAGCTGTTCGCGCTCAGCGCTCAGCGCCTCGTTCGGACCTTCTGCGAGCTCCCCATCGATCGCGGCGATCCGCTCGCGTATCTCCTTTAGCTGCGTGTCGATCCCCGCTACGTAATCTGTGTTTGCGCTCCACAAATCTATTTCTTCCGCCGCGTCGTCTGGCTCCGTTTCCTGCTCAGCCGCGGATACCCCGTCTTCGAGGGCTGGCGTCGCCTGCTGCAATGTCGCGCTCTCTTCAAGCGGCTGTTCCGCTGCCAGTTCGGGTGTCGGCTCCTCCGTGGATTCCGTCTGCGTGCCCTGTTCGGGTTCCGGCGTCGGGCCGGGCGTTGGGCCCGGCATGGGCTGAGGCCTCGGCTCTTCCGTCGGCTCTTCCGTCGGGCCGGGCGTCGGCTCAGGTGTCGGGCCGGGCGTCGGCTGAGGCATCGGCTCTTCCGTCGGCTCTTCCGTCAGCGCAGGTGTCGGGCCGTTTTCCTCCGTTTCCGCCTCCGCGTTCGCCCCTTCGACCCTGTCAAGCGCCGCCTCCACGAGCCCCACCTCGTCCGGCTCCTGCGCGGCATCCCCCTGCCCGTCCACGGTTTCAACCGGCTGCACATCTCCGCCGTTCGTCTGGGCAAACAGGGGAGCGGCCGCCGTCTCCTTCGCGCCGCTTCCCGGCAGCGGCAGGGTATCCACCCACGCGGCAAAGGCCTGCGGGCCCCGCAGCCGCGCCTGAATAAAGCTGTCCACAAACTGCCCGTCCATCTCCGGGTCGTGGCGCAAGCCCTCCGGCAGCTGCGGGCCGTATTGCTCCGTCGTTTGCGTTTCTTTTTCCCCGTTGGCGGCGATGCCCGCCGCCTTAGCGGATGTGCCGGTGCTTACTGCCGCCGGGTCGGGGACGCTGGGCTGGCTCTTCTTCTGCCTTTCCTCCTCTGCCTTTGCCCGCGCGCCCTGCGCGGCCATCTGGTCATTGATCTTCTCTTGACTTTTTTAAAGAACTACGTTATACTAATTATGTCAGGAGAAGCATTTGCGTTTCGGACGTTGTGGCCAAGGCCTCGGCATGAGCCGTTTGCGTAACTGACGATGCTCTGTGCTTGCACAGGGCATTTATTTTTTGATATAAGCTGACAAGAGCCAAAGTTTTCGCCAAGCATTAGACCCGACAGCTTCTACCACATAGGCTACACCATCAATCTGCTTTGAGTACTGTATAAGCAAATCAGGTTTTGCATTTTTATCTACATAGGCAATAGTTGTTGTAGGTGTTCCATCATTTTCAACAAGAAGCTTTACATCATCATAATTATTTATGACGTATGTCGCTCTCGCTACGTCGTTTAAATCCGCCATACTTCTATCCTGCTGCCCGTCCGGCCCGTGTCTGCGTTCTACATGCTCAAAGAAGTTACGGTCCACCGCATGTACGTATCCCGACACATCTACACCGGTCAGCGACAGAATGTCCTTCGCCTCGTGTTCGCTCACCTCCGAAATTGTCAAACGCTTGAATTTTGCGTGCTTATCCTCCCTGTACATCTGTGCCATCTCCAGAATGCGGGGATCGACCGCGTTTTTGTAATTCCACATGCGTTCGATTTGCTCCGGCGTGTGCTTCTCGGTCGATTTGTCGATGTAGCTGCTGGGCAGCTTCTTCAACCCCTCTTCCGTTTTTTCCATCGGGGCTTCCGTCTCCGCGGCCTGCTCCATCAGGTTTTCTTCCCCGCCGGTTTCCGTCCGCGCTGTCGCATCGTTTCCATCCTGCGGATTGCCCGTTTCTTCGGGCATTTCTCTGTTTTCCAGGCTTCTGTCTTCCGTCAGCGCATTTGCACTTTCGTCCTCCGTTCCTCCCTCCGCGCCCTGCTCAACAGAAAATTGCTTCCCGGATGCATCTTTTCCGCCGTCCTGCGTAGACTGTGTAGGTTTGTCAAACATCTTGGACAGTGAAAGCAAGAAGGAACTCTCTAGGCGAAGCCCAAAGGAGAGGGCGCATCGGTCTGTTGTTGGTGCGAGCTTGGTGGGCAGCTAGCTGCCCACCAAAGTCATCGAGCGAGAAGAAAGAGTGGGTATTGTAGAATAGCTTTTGGTCTTCTCTGTGACTGCGTTCAACCTTACCGTTGTGGCGAGGTGTGTATGGTTTTATGAGCTTATGACGAATTCCCAGATCAGCAGCCGTTTTCTCAAACAGAGTTACCTGATTGCGTTTGCTGTTGGAAAAGCGGTTGGTGAATTCAAAGCCGTTGTCGGTCTGGACACACTCTACCCGGATACCCCGGCGGGCATACCACTTGAACAGCCTTTTGAGAAAGTCAGCGGAAGAATAAGTAGACTGCTCAGGGTAAGCGGCCAGGAAGCGCAGTCGGGTAAACTCATCCATGGCAGTGTACTGAAACAGGCGCAGCTCCGGGTCCGCGATACAGCGGCGGGGCACCACCTTCACATCCACCTGAACGCGCTGTCCAGGATAGGTCATCTGCTCATAAGGCTTGGGCCTATAAGCCGGCTTCTTCTCTACTTGTGGGAATAACCCTAGTTTCCGCATTACGCGGAAGAGGCTCTCCGGGCGGCGGGTATATCCCCGCCGACGTAAGCGGTGCCACAGTTCCACCATACCTAGTTTGGGATCTCTGCGGCGCATATCCCGGATCAGCTTCAGCTCTGCTTCGGTATGCTGGTTGGGATGACTGTGGGGACGTCGGGACTGGCAGGCCAGGGAGGCCATGCTCCCATCCCAGCGAGCTTTCCAGAAGTAGATATACGACCGGCTCTTGTTGTATTTCCGGCTGGCCCGGCTCACGCCGTATTTCACCGCATACTTCATCAGGGATTGCCGATATGCCATGTCCTGTGTTATACTCTTGCTCATGAAGGATGTGGCCCCCTCTCGTATAGTTGTTGTCCGCAACTCCAACTATAACCGATGAGGCCATATCCTTCATCCTTTTTTTCTTCTACTGTCCAATATGTATTGTACTCCTACACTTTTCCGCCGTCCTGCGTAGACTGGTTATTGACATCCGAAGATATTTGTGGTATCATACGGATGTAGCCGTTCTTAGGTATGGCACCGAGCGATTGGAGCTCGGCTTCCCAGCCGAAGGAGCGGCATTTTTTTGCGTCTACGTAGTAGATTTCATTGTCCGCTATGGCCTGCATAAACATGTTTTCCGCGTGGCTCTTGCCGTAGGCGCTCGCCGCGACGTGCGCATCCACGTACTCTCCGCCCAGGCGCCCCTTTGTATTCAGCTCAATCGGCACGACAATGCTGTTTCCTTTTGCATCCGGCAGCGACGTCATGACGATGATTCTTCCCGGCACGCTCTTCGACCCGATCACGGCCAGCGGCTGCTCCATCGCCTTGGGCAGTTGGCCCAGCTGCCTGATGGTCAGGCCGTGCTGGTTCTTGCCGTCGACGCGCCCTTCCTTGCCCATGACGAGCTTCAGCTTATCGGGCGACATGAGAATCGGCAGCTCCTTCACGCCGAGGACGCGCAGCACTTCGTTTGTATTTGAAATGTAAACCTGATCGTAACGCGGGAACGTGCCCTTCTGCACCTCGTCGATCTGCTGGTAAAAGCTCTTCTCGATCGTATACTGAATTTCGGGCAGGTTCCCGTCTGCTCCCTCGCCGCCGGCGAGGGTTTTCTTTTCGTTCAGCGTGTTTTCAAACAGCTTCTGCGCCTTGCGGATGTCCGCGTACTGCGGGTCGTTCCTGTCCACGCCGAGGCCCTTCACGAAGTCCTTGATTCCGTCGTAGATTCGCTGCGCCGCGTTCCGGTCCGTCCGCACCAGCCGGTCCACCGCCGCGCTGTCCGCGTAGATTACCTCCCGCGTCGCCTGCGCCACCAGCTCCCGCCTCGCGCCGTCCTCGTCCAGCTCGATCCCCGCGCGCGCATACGCTTCCGTCGTCTGCGCTATCGCCTCCGAAAGCGCCGCCTCGTCCGAACCGTACCGGCTTTCCAGCACGAACGCCGCGTACTCGTCGTAGCCCGCCGTCCCTTCCAGGTGGTGCGTCAATTCGTGCACGCTCACCGCCTTCACCGCCGACGCGCCGTCCAGCTTGCTGGAAAGCACCATGCGCCCGTTCTCACGGTCGTAGTACCCTTCGATCCCCGGCCCCAGCTTCTCAAACGTCACCTCCACGCCCGTGCGCCGCGTGAAGTCCCCGATGTACCGCTTCACCTTCCGGTCTTTCGTGTCGAGCCCCTCGTACGCCGCCGCCACGCCGCCCGCGCGCGCTGCCGCCTGCATCTGGATCGTTTCCATCGACAGCACGTTGTTCGCGACCGCCTGTGACAGGCTCTGCCTGCGCAGCTCGTTCATTCCCTGCTGCATCAGATCGTTGAGCTGCGTCTGCGCCTCTTGCGCCAGGCCCCGGTGCTCCTGCTCCTGCGCCCGCAGTCCATCCGCTTTCCCCTGCGCCTCGTCCCGCGCCTCCGCTTCCTTCTGAATCTTTTCGCCCAGCGCTTTCGAATCGCCCTCGCCGCTCAGAAGCTGCTCCGTCGCCTCCTGTACCTGCCGGTCGTGCTGCGCCGCCGTGCTTTCGTACTCCGCCGCCTGCGCCGCCAGCTTGTCCGCCGTCTCCGTCTCCTGCTTGTTCGTCTTCTGCGCAGACAGCACTTCCTCTGTCACCAGGCGCTGCAACGGAAGCAAACAAAAAAGCCCGGCATCTCGGCAAAAGCTTGCCTTGACGTCGGGCCCTGTTTCTTCGTTCTATGCTGCTGGGATTTTCCTTGACACGCGCAGTGGATGCCTGTTAAAATCGTTATGTAGGCAGGAAGGTCTTACAGGGTGGTTCCCCTCCGCAACGTGCTGTACAGAAGCGGAGGTGGTATAGATGACAAACATCGAGTTACTCGCGTTTCTCATCTCTATCGCCGGTTTAATGCTCAGCGCTTACGCGCTCGGCAAATCGAACAGACGATAAATTAAAAACCGCCTTGCAGTTTGCGCCTGCTGGCGGTTTTCGTGGCTCTAAACCCTTAAGCCGTTCGGTGGTGTTACCACCCTGAAGGTTGCACCCTTCCTGCCTACATTGTACAGCACACCCGCGCCCCTCGTCAAGAGGGGCGCGGTTCTTTTGTTCATGAAGGTGCAGCGGGTTGCCGCCGCCATCTTCGGGGCGGCGAGAACCTCCTTTGCCTTCAATCTTCCTTTTTGATAATCACGTCGGGATATTTAACGACGTCGTTGGGGTCATACTGGTCTTTCTTGAGCGACTCCCTATAATGTTCTACAGCAGGTTCTCCTTTGCCTAAGACTTCAAACATTCCGGCAGGGAACATATAGTATTCTTCCGATTCATCGCAGATTGCATACCATTTTGGATGTCTAACCATCGCGTTGTACTCTTTACCTTTTATCAGCGATACCTTGTAGTAATCTCCGATATATCGAACGCGCAGCCATTCATAATCCTCAAGTCTCTTTTTTTGTTTCTTTTCCATAAAACTATTCCTCCGAAATTAGAATTGATTTCACCGACAATTAAACTTCACCATGCTTTAATGTATTCCTGAGTTTCTCAATTTTGTTTTTTAACTTCTCTTCGTCGAGACAAAAAGTCTCAGCCTCCCTGATTGCCGGGCACTTCTCGTACAAGTCACAAGCATAATTCATATCGGAAAGAATATCGTATTGATCTCGCGGCAGCTCTTTATATAACTCATCGTTAAAATCAAAAAACATATCCATAAATAGTTCTGAAAACGCTTCACTCTCTTTCGCATCGTTTTTTTTGTGTAAAAACTCGTCTACAATATTAATAATATTCTTGTATGCGTTCATTTAACTTCCTCCCAAGTATCTTTAATTTTTGCTTTCCCTATTACCGTTGTAATTATCCCGTCTTCAGTTATATGTATAGATATTTCATTCTTATACATAACATAGCCACCATATTCAGGATCCCAATACTTAGTTCCTGTCTGTAATGTATCAATTACATCCTGTAGAGAATCAAATTTCCCTTGTTTCATCCTCCCTAGTATTCTATTCAAACTATGTTCTGTTGGTTTATAACCTAACGGTATGATCTGTTCATATACATTTTGTAACTTATTTTGATATGTTTCAGAATAATTTCCTTTGAGTACAACTGCTTTTGGCAGCACATCATTTGATTCATCGGTGCCTCCCGAAACGTCGGAGGCTCCAGCTTCCATATTCACGAACGTATTTTCGCCTTTATCCACCTCCATTATATCACCGTTTGCGTCCGTTGTCTCCTGCAAATTGCCCGCCTCGTCCATGGTTTCCGGAACGCCATTTTCATCCTCCGCGCCCTGCTCAACAGAAAATTGCTTCCCGGATGCATCTTTTCCGCCGTCCTGCGTAGACTGGTTATTGACATCCGAAGATATTTGTGGTACCATACGGATGTAGCTGTTCTTAGGTATGGCCCCGAGCGATTGGAGCTCGGCATCCCAGCCGAAGGAGCGGCATTTTTTTGCGTCTACCAGGAAGGTCTTACAGGGTAAGTCGCCCCGCCTGCTACGCACGCCGGGTACGGCCCGGCAATTTTTCAAATTGCGCGGGCCTAGTCGGGCTTTGCTCTCCCTGCGGTTTCCCTCCGCAACGTCCTGTACAGAAGCGGAGATGGTATAGATGACAAACATCGAGTTACTCGCGTTTCTCATCTCTATCGCCGGTTTAATGCTCAGCGCTTACGCGCTCGGCAAATCGAACAGACGATAAATTAAAAACCGCCTTGCAGTTTTGAACTGCACCCCCAATGTTAGACAGTATGGTATACTGAAAACGTTGGGGGTGCTTTTTATGCCCAAAGGGAAACCAAACAAGCGATACACGCCAGAGTTTAAGACGATAGTGGTAGAAACAATGCAACAGGAAAGGTTGAGTTACAAGGAAGCAGCGCGACAATTCGAGGTTGGAGACGACAAGCGGGTCGCGGCGTGGGAGCGTATTTACCTAACAGAAGGTCCGGAAGGCTTTTGCGTGGAGCGTCGTGGACGCGGGAGTAAGGGACGCCCACCAAGGCTACCTGAAAAAACAGAAGAAGACTTGCTTGCAGAAGTGCAGCGGCTACGAGCGGAGAATGCGTACCTAAAAAACTTGCAAGCCTTGGTTTTGGAAGACGAGCGACGCCAGCACAAAAAACACTGGTGATTCAAAAACTGAGGCAAGATTTTCGGCTGGATCTGCTCCTTTCCATCGCTCAACTCCCGCGTGCCACTTACTATTACCACATAAAGCGACAGGCCGCGCCAGACAAATACGAATTGGAAAAAGAGTTGATATCGGCCATCTATCATGAGCACAGAGGTCGCTACGGCTACCGCCGTATCACAGACGAATTGCGTGACAAAGGTTTTGTCCTCAACCACAAGACGGTACAGCGACTGATGCGTGACCTGAAACTCATTTGCCGCGTCCGGATGAAAAAATATCATTCCTACAAAGGAGAAATTGGCAAAATCGCTCCAAATCTGCTGGAGCGCAAATTTGAAGCAGAGAAGCCGAATCAAAAGTGGGTGACCGATGTCACAGAGTTCAGTCTCTTGGGGCAAAAACTCTACCTGTCGCCAATCCTCGACCTGTGCAGCCGGGATATCGTCAGCTACACCATTTCGGACAGGCCAGCGCTGTCTATGGTGACAACTATGCTGAACAATGCCTTTGCAAAAATTCCGGATGGAACAAATCTTATCCTACATTCCGACCAAGGCTGGCAGTATCAGCACAAGCAGTACCAAAGAATGCTCAAAGAAAAAGGAATTTATCAGAGCATGAGTCGCAAAGGCAACTGTTTGGACAACGCGGTGATTGAAAGCTTCTTTGGCCTGCTCAAGAGTGAGCTGCTGTATTTGCAGACGTTTCATTCCATGGAACATTTTAAGAATGAACTGACTGACTATCTTGATTACTACAACAACCGTCGTCGCAAGGCAAAGACAATGGGCTTGCCACCTGCGATGCACAGACAGCAAGCCCTTGCGGCTGCTTAATTAAACTATTTGTCTAACTTTTGGGGGTCACTTCATTTGCCCCTGCTGGCGGTTTTATGGTCCTAGTGCTATAGGCCGTTCGGTGGTGTTACCACCCTGAAGGTTGCACCCTTCCTGCCTACATTGTACAGCACGCCCGCGCCCCTCGTCAAGAGGGGCGCGGTTCTTTTGTAGTAGAAGGTGAAGCAGTTTCCTGCCGACCTTTCTAGGTCGGCAGACTGGGTTACATACGCGGGGTACGGCCCGGCAATTTTTCAAATTGCGCGGGCCTAGTCGGGCTTCACACTCCCTGCGGTTTCTCTTTAGTTTTAAATGCTATTGTAAATTTCCACAGGCCAGTTCAATTTATCAATTTCTTCTTGAGTCGGGTCTTCTACCGGACCAATTTCAAGTTTAAACCTAGAATAATTTTTCATCTCAAGTGCATCTATAGGATCTGTCCATTCTGCCATGCATTCGTCACAGATAATAAAAATTTTTCCAGTCTCTTTCTCTTTAAGAAGTTCTAGCACACCCTGCTTACATAATTTACAAGCCCCAAGATTATACATATATTTACTTTCTATCCTTTCTTTTATAGTCTCCGAATGAAGGAAATGCAGATACAATATTTTCTGTATCTTTTTTCACAATAATTGTAACGTAATTCATCGCTCTTCCAGTATTTGTATATCCGCTTTCATAGCCAGCATTATAAAGAGGAATGTTATAGATCATACAGGTATCTTCATCAAAAGTGGCTGTTCCAGTGTGACGACGCTTCCATGCTTCGTTTACAATTTTCTCAGCATCCCCATTAAACACCCCATGACTTTCTTTGTTATTATTAGGTTGCATATGAAGATTAATATGATCCCTTCGGGTTTGCCCCTTACGGCTAACAATCTTATCCCAGTTCAAGTCACCTAGACCATCTTTGGCGTTTGCCCCTACATCGAACGTACTTTCGCCTTTATCCTCCTCCATTATATCACCGTTTGCGTCCGTTGTCTCCTGCAAATTGCCCGCCTCGTCCATGGTTTCCGGAACGCCATTTTCATCCTCCGCGCCCTGCTCAACAGAAAATTGCTTCCCGGATGCATCTTTTCCGCCGTCCTGCGTAGACTGGTTATTGACATCCGAAGATATTTGTGGTATCATACGGATGTAGCCGTTCTTAGGTATGGCCCCGAGCGATTGCAGCTCGGCATCCCAGCCGAAGGAGCGGCATTTTTTTGCGTCCACGTAGTAGATTTCATTGTCCGCTATGGCCTGCATAAACATGTTTTCCGCGTGGCTCTTGCCGTAGGCGCTCGTCGCGACGTGCGCATCCACGTACTCTCCGCCCAGGTGTCCCTTTGTATTCAGCTCAATCGGCACGACAATGCTGTTTCCTTTTGCATCCGGCAGCGACGTCATGACGACGATTCTTCCCGGCACGCTCTTCGACCCGATCACGGCCAGCGGCTGCTCCATCGCCTTGGGCAGTTGGCCCAGCTGCCTGATGGTCAGGCCGTGCTGGTTCTTGCCGTCGACGCGCCCTTCCTTGCCCATGACGAGCTTCAGCTTATCGGGCGACATGAGAATCGGCAGCTCCTTCACGCCGAGGACGCGCAGCACTTCGTTTGTATTTGAAATGTAAACCTGATCGTAACGCGGGAACGTGCCCTTCTGCACCTCGTCGATCTGCTGGTAAAAGCTCTTCTCGATCGTATACTGAATTTCGGGCAGGTTCCCGTCTGCTCCCTCGCCGCCGGCGAGGGTTTTCTTTTCGTTCAGCGTGTTTTCAAACAGCTTCTGCGCCTTGCGGATGTCCGCGTACTGCGGGTCGTTCCTGTCCACGCCGAGGCCCTTCACGAAGTCCTTGATTCCGTCGTAGATTCGCTGCGCCGCGTTCCGGTCCGTCCGCACCAGCCGGTCCACCGCCGCGCTGTCCGCGTAGATTACCTCCCGCGTCGCCTGCGCCACCAGCTCCCGCCTCGCGCCGTCCTCGTCCAGCTCGATCCCCAGCCGCGCCTACGCTTCCGCCGTCTGCGCTATCGCCTCCGCAAGCGCCGCCTCGTCCGAACCGTACCGGCTTTCCAGCACGAACGCCGCGTACTCGTCGTAGCCCGCCGTCCCTTCCAGGTGGTGCGTCAATTCGTGCACGCTCACCGCCTTCACCGCCGACGCGCCGTCCAGCTTGCTGGAAAGCACCATGCGCCCGTTCTCACGGTCGTAGTACCCTTCGATCCCCGGCCCCAGCTTCTCAAACGTCACCTCCACGCCCGTGCGCCGCGTGAAGTCCCCGATGTACCGCTTCACCTTCCGGTCCTTCGTGTCGAGCCCCTCGTACGCCGCCGCCACGCCGCCCGCGCGCGCTGCCGCCTGCATCTGGATCGTTTCCATCGACAGCACGTTGTTCGCGACCGCCTGCGACAGGCTCTGCCTGCGCAGCTCGTTCATTCCCTGCTGCATCAGATCGTTGAGCTGCGTCTGCGCCTCTTGCGCCAGGCCCCGGTGCTCCTGCTCCTGCGCCCGCAGTCCATCCGCTTTCCCCTGCGCCTCGTCCCGCGCCTCCGCTTCCTTCTGAATCTTTTCGCCCAGCGCTTTCGAATCGCCCTCGCCGCTCAGAAGCTGCTCCGTCGCCTCCTGTACCTGCCGGTCGTGCTGCGCCGCCGTGCTTTCGTACTCCGCCGCCTGCGCCGCCAGCTTGTCCGCCGTCTCCGTCTCCTGCTTGTTCGTCTTCTGCGCAGACAGCACTTCCTCTGTCACCAGGCGCTGCAACGGGCGCAAACAAAAAAGGCCCGCATCTCGGCAAAAGCTTGCCTTGACGTCGGGCCCTGTTTCTTCGTTCTATGCTGTTGGGTTTCTCGCTTGACACGCGCGGGGGATAGCTGCTAAAATCGTTATGTAGGCAGGAAGGTCTTACAGGGTGGTTTCCCTCCGCAACGTGCTGTACAGAAGCGGAGGTGGTATAGATGACAAACATCGAGTTACTCGCGTTTCTCATCTCTATCGCCGGTTTAATGCTTAGCGCTTACGCGCTCGGCAAATCGAACAGACGATAAATTAAAAACCGCCTTGCAGTTGCAACCTGCTGGCGGTTTTATGGCCCTAAAGGCATAGGCCGTTTCGGTGGAGCATCCACCCTGAAAGGGAGCACCCTTCCTGCCTACATTGTACAGCACGCCCGCGCCCCTCGTCAAGAGGGGCGCGGTTCTTTTGTTCATGAACGCGCGCGCACTGAACGAAAGCTTTTACTTCTTGACATCCATTTGATTCTGATATATACTTATTAAGCCGATAGAAGCAAAAGCGTTTCGGACGTGCAGGAGGCGGGTTTCGGCATGCACCGTTTGCGTAATCGGCTGGCTCTGTGCTTTGCACAGGGTCATTTTTGCATATATGCTGTAACAAGCCAAAGTTTTTTATAACGGCTTTCACCGACAGCTTCTACTACGTAAATGGTGCCGTCAATTCTTTTCGAATACATAATCAGCCTGTCTGGTTGCCCATATTTGTCTAAATAGCCATATGTCATCTTCTCTTCATCTTTCACATCATGAACTAGTTCTATATTGTCGTAGTTTTTAATCACATATTCTACGCGTGCCACATCGTTTAGGTCGCTCATCGTTCTGTCGTGCTCACCGTTCGATCCATGGCGCCGTTCAACATGTTTAAAGAAGTTTGCATCGACCGCATGAACATATCCTGTATAGTCATCTCCCGTCAATTCTTTAATGTCATTGATCTCTTTTTCCAATACGGGTGAGATCGTAAGCCTTCCAAACTTCGCGTTCTTATCTGCGCGGTACATCTGCGCCATCTCCAGAATGCGGGGATCGACCGCGTTTTTGTAATTCCACATGCGTTCGATTTGCTCCGGCGTGTGCTTCTCGGTCGATTTGTCGATGTAGCTGCTGGGCAGCTTCTTCAACCCCTCTTCCGTTTTTTCCATCGGGGCTTCCGTCTCCGCGGCCTGCTCCATCAGGTTTTCTTCCCCGCCGGTTTCCGTCCGCGCTGTCGCATCGTTTCCATCCTGCGGATTGCCCGTTTCTTCGGGCATTTCTCTGTTTTCCAGGCTTCTGTCTTCCGTCAGCGCATTTGCACTTTCGTCCTCCGTTCCTCCCTCCGCGTCCTGCTCAACAGAAAATTGCTTCCCGGATGCATCTTTTCCGCCGTCCTGCGTAGACTGGTTATTGACATCCGAAGATATTTGTGGTATCATACGGATGTAGCCGTTCTTAGGTATGGACCCGAGCGATTGGAGCTCGGCATCCCAGCCGAAGGAGCGGCATTTTTTTGCGTCTACGTAGTAGATTTCATTGTCCGCTATGGCCTGCATAAACATGTTTTCCGCGTGGCTCTTGCCGTAGGCGCTCGTCGCGACGTGCGCATCCACGTACTCTCCGCCCAGGTGTCCCTTTGTATTCAGCTCAATCGGCACGACAATGCTGTTTCCTTTTGCATCCGGCAGCGACGTCATGACGACGATTCTTCCCGGCACGCTCTTCGACCCGATCACGGCCAGCGGCTGCTCCATCGCCTTGGGCAGTTGGCCCAGCTGCCTGATGGTCAGGCCGTGCTGGTTCTTGCCGTCGACGCGCCCTTCCTTGCCCATGACGAGCTTCAGCTTATCGGGCGACATGAGAATCGGCAGCTCCTTCACGCCGAGGACGCGCAGCACTTCGTTTGTATTTGAAATGTAAACCTGATCGTAACGCGGGAACGTGCCCTTCTGCACCTCGTCGATCTGCTGGTAAAAGCTCTTCTCGATCGTATACTGAATTTCGGGCAGGTTCCCGTCTGCTCCCTCGCCGCCGGCGAGGGTTTTCTTTTCGTTCAGCGTGTTTTCAAACAGCTTCTGCGCCTTGCGGATGTCCGCGTACTGCGGGTCGTTCCTGTCCACGCCGAGGCCCTTCACGAAGTCCTTGATTCCGTCGTAGATTCGCTGCGCCGCGTTCCGGTCCGTCCGCACCAGCCGGTCCACCGCCGCGCTGTCCGCGTAGATTACCTCCCGCGTCGCCTGCGCCACCAGCTCCCGCCTCGCGCCGTCCTCGTCCAGCTCGATCCCCGCGCGCGCATACGCTTCCGTCGTCTGCGCTATCGCCTCCGAAAGCGCCGCCTCGTCCGAACCGTACCGGCTTTCCAGCACGAACGCCGCGTACTCGTCGTAGCCCGCCGTCCCTTCCAGGTGGTGCGTCAATTCGTGCACGCTCACCGCCTTCACCGCCGACGCGCCGTCCAGCTTGCTGGAAAGCACCATGCGCCCGTTCTCACGGTCGTAGTACCCTTCGATCCCCGGCCCCAGCTTCTCAAACGTCACCTCCACGCCCGTGCGCCGCGTGAAGTCCCCGATGTACCGCTTCACCTTCCGGTCTTTCGTGTCGAGCCCCTCGTACGCCGCCGCCACGCCGCCCGCGCGCGCTGCCGCCTGCATCTGGATCGTTTCCATCGACAGCACGTTGTTCGCGACCGCCTGTGACAGGCTCTGCCTGCGCAGCTCGTTCATTCCCTGCTGCATCAGATCGTTGAGCTGCGTCTGCGCCTCTTGCGCCAGGCCCCGGTGCTCCTGCTCCTGCGCCCGCAGTCCATCCGCTTTCCCCTGCGCCTCGTCCCGCGCCTCCGCTTCCTTCTGAATCTTTTCGCCCAGCGCTTTCGAATCGCCCTCGCCGCTCAGAAGCTGCTCCGTCGCCTCCTGTACCTGCCGGTCGTGCTGCGCCGCCGTGCTTTCGTACTCCGCCGCCTGCGCCGCCAGCTTGTCCGCCGTCTCCGTCTCCTGCTTGTTCGTCTTCTGCGCAGACAGCACCTCGTCGGTGATGAGCTGGCCGCTTTGCACTCCCTGCACCGTCAGCGCGTCCGCTTCCGCCTGTACGCTCGCCTTCGACAGTTCTAAAAAGAAGACCTTGTCCACGTTCGGCGCTGCGCTGTCTGTGCTGGTCGCCGCAATCCCGGTTTCGGCCGGCGCGATGCCTGTCCCCGTGACCTCCGTTCCTGACATCACCGCGTCCTTACCCGTTACGTCGAAGTTCACAAACGGCATTCCGGTATTCCTGTTCGGCACCGCCATATTCGCGCCCGAGATTGCGATATCCGTTCCCGCGCTCGCTTCCGCACGCCACTCCGTCATCACGTTAGTGTACATATCCCGCGTGATGGGCTGACCGCTGCGCAGGATTTGTCCCGCAAGGCTTTGGGCTTTCCCGGAGCCCCTCATATAGATTGCCAGCACCGGCATAATGAGCGCCCCCATACAGCTTTCCCGCAGCGCCTGATCGAATATTTCTCCCGGATCTATCTCCTCCCCCAGCAGGTACGCGTCCAGTGTCTGCATCGTCGTCGACTCCACGAACTTAACCCCGCCCCCGGCACCCACCGCGAGCCCTGCGTATCCCAATGTTTTGCCGATCGTGCGCACCGCCGGCGCACCGATGTCGCTCACAGCCTTGTATCCGCCAATCCTCGACAAATCCTTTAGCTGCATCAGCCCCTTATAGCCCTCATAGTACAGCGTATCTGTCACCGCGGTTACGATCGCGTTCGCCACGCCTACCGATTGGCTGAGCTTCCAGTCGTGCGTCTCTCTGTAGACGCTGCCCGTACTCCGCCCGTATTCTATTACCCCGGGAACGCCAGCCGTTCCCGCGATCGTGGAACCCGTGACCGCTATTGTCCCTTTAATTAATGTCAGACACTCTATGCCCTCCGTCACGCCCTGCGCCACCGTATAGCCGAGGTATTCTGTCGGCGTCGCGTTTTCCATCATGTAATAGGAGCTGAGCTTCACTTCGTTTCGCAAATCCCCGCTCTTGTTTCGTATCTTTTCGCCCAGCCAGTTCATGTCCAGCCCCACGTCCGAGATGTCCCGCGCGGTTTCCACTTGATGGGTCCAATAAGCACGCTCGTCCTCGTCCGACATCCTGGCGATGATACTCAACATGTCCTCCCGCAAGTATTCCCGCCACCGCGTTCCGAATTTTCGGCGATATTTGTCCGTGTTGATGCCCGCGTTCTCTTCCGCTGCGCGCCCCCAGGCGCCGAAATAAATCGCATCCAGCACGCTTGCGCCCAAATTCAGCGTGCCGTCCTTTATGCCCCTTGTCATCGTCGTCCACAGTCCGACGCCCTCGTTGTCGCTCGTCTCGCGCACCACGTCCTCGCCCAGCAGGAAGTTCAACGCCGCGATCCCCAGCGTCACCGCGTTCCCGTCAGGCGGCGTATTCCACTTCACCTCCAGCCTTTGCCGCGCCGCCTCGTCGTACTGCGCGATGTTCTGCGCCGCATCCGGGTACGTTTCCCAGTACTCGTCCAGCTTCATCCCCATCGCCGAAGCGTAGCGTTCCTGCTCCTCGATCACCGCGCGCATTTCGTCATAAACCTGCGGATCGTTCATGGCGACGGAGGAAATCTGGTTCATCATGTCGTCGAAGACCTCGTCGCCCATCCCCATGCCGACGGGCTGCGCGTTGACGAAATCCAGCACCTGCTGGTCCTCTTCAGTCGCCATGTCCAGTGCCGTCCGGTGCAGTGCCCCCTCAACCATGGCCCTGAGGTTCGCCTTTTGTTCTTCCAGCAAGCGCTGCCGCTCGCGTTCCTCGTCGGCCTTGTTTTGCGCGGCCAGGTCGATGTAGGGCGTGTAGGCGTCAAGCGCCTCGGGGACCGCCTTGTAGTACGCGTCCAGGTTCTTAAAGCCGCCCTCACGCGCGCGATCCTGATCCTCGCCCATTTGCAGGAGCAGGCGCATCGCGTCTTCTTCGGGCAGGTAGGGATCGTTCGCAAAGTCACGCAGCTTCGCCGCGCCCTCGCCCAAGACATAGATCCCATTGTCATAAAGCTCAACGCCCACCCCATCGTCCTCCCGCAAGGCGATGACTCCGTCGACGAGGTCACGATGGTTTTCATACCATTGCGCGGCCCAGGCGTAGCTGTTGTCGTCCAGCATGTAGGCGCGCCCCTGCGTGTAGAGGAGCAGCGCCTGCTCGTCGGTGTATTCGCGCTCCTCGGGGCCCGCATGCGGGTTGCCCTCCCCGATCCGCCCGGTCTCGCGCTTCTCTTCGATAAACTTATTGGTGTTCTCCCATTCCTCCTTCGCCTTCGCGTTCTTCTCGTCCCGCTCATTTTCCAGCTCGTAGATCCGTTCGTTGATTACGTTCTGGGGTAGCCCCTGCGCGTACAGGGCGTCGATCGCTTCCGTACAGTCCCGTATGTTCTGCTGGCAGGTCTCGTAATAATTTTTATCGTTGTCGGCCTCCATCTCGTCCATAAGATCTTTAAAGGCACTCGGGGGGACACCAAACTTGCTAGAGCTGCCGCGCTCACCCTCCGGCGTCTCCCCGTCGGTTCCCATCTGCGCCGTCCCCGTGCCCGGGCTTGTCATCAGGCTCACCGGCGGCCCCGCGGGCGTGTCGTACATCTTCCCCGGCTTGTACGTGAAAACCGTCCCTTCATCGCCGGTCGCCGCCTGTTCAGTGGCGTCGGACAGGTTCTCCGTCTGCCCGGCTTCTTCCGCTTTCGCGTCGGCGATGTCCGCCGCCTTTGGGAGCACGCCTGCGTCCTCGGCGGATATGCCGCTGTTTCCCGCTGTCTTTGGCGCGCCCGCATTCTTCGGGCGCTTGCCCCCTTGGGCCGCCGCCTCCAGCGCGGCGTTCGTGTCCTCCTGCCCCGTCGTCGCCCGCGGCGCGTCCAGGCGCGCGCTCGTCTTATGCGCGCCCTTCGCCTTGTTTTCCGCCTGCCGTCTGCGCTTGAGCTCTTCTCCCCTGCGCTTCTTCTCTTCCTCCGTCATCCCGCGCTCTCCCCCTTTTTCGCTCGTGCTGTTAAACCCCGCCCCTGCTCTCCGCAGGGGCGGTCTTCGCATCCCTTCGCGCTTCCCTTACGCCTGCCCGGCCTGCATGCTTCCGAGCATCTGCGCCAGCGCCTGCATCTTCGCGTCCGCCTCCTGTTCCGGGCCCGCCGCGTCTCCCTGCGGCGCGGCTTCCGGCATCGGCTGCATTCCCGCTTCCTGCGGTGCGACCTCCGGCGGCTGCATTCCTGCGTCCTGCGGCACGGCCCCCGGTGTCGACTGCCTCCCCGCCGCTTCACCTCGCGGTGGGAGCTCCCCCTCTGGAGCGGCAACATCCTGTCGCCCTGCGGCAGCTTTGTTCTGGGCAGGCTTGATCATATCTTTTTGGGACATGAGCGCCCTCTTCAATCTTTCCGTCTTTTGGGCTTCCTGTTCGAGCATTCCCTGAAGCTGCTCGACGGCTCCCTGCAACTGCTGCATCTGCGTGCGCGTCTGGTCGGCCTCGCGCAGCGCCGAAAGCACCTCCTGCTTGTTGTCGATGCCCTGCAACAGCGACACCACCGCCAGCGGCGGCAGCGGCTGACCCGCCTGACCGCAAATCTGCGCCACCTGCAACACGAACTCGTTGTTCGCCTGAATCTGCAGCGGGCTCCTGCGCTGTATCTGCACGCGCACGTTGTACGGCGGCCGCTCGATCGCGCGCCCCGTGCCCATCGCGGCCATGCCAGCCTCCGCGCCGCCGAGCGCACTTTGCAGCGCCGCCGCAATGTCGGCCTCTGCTCCGTCGCCGTTCAGGCCAGCCAGCGCGCCCATCGCGCCGTCCTGTCCCGCGCCCATCGCGGGCATCGCCTGACCCGGCATCCCGGCCTCCGCGCCGTCCTGTCCCGCGCCCATCGCGGGCATCGCCTGTCCCGGCATCCCGGCCTCCGGCAGGCTCGGCCGCGCGGGCAGCAGCTTCACGTGCCGCGGCCGCAGCGTCCCCGCGCTGTCCTGCCCCGCCACCATGATGACCCGCTCCTCCGTGATCCTGTCCGACAGCACGTAGATCATCTGCTCCACCGCCTGGCGGAAGCTCTCCATGTACCCCGCCGTGTGCAGCCGCGTGATCTTTCCTCCGGCCTCCTGCAAGGCCTGTATCGCGCTCGCCGCCGTCACGCCCAGCCCCGCCTCGCCGCGCGAAAACTGGTTCTGCCCGCTGTCCTGCTTCATCGTGTCCACCAGGTACGCCATGAAGTTCATGATCTGCGGGTTCAGCGGCGCCGCCTGGAAGCTCCGCAGCGCACCCTCGTCGATCGCTCCCCGCGCCCCGATGAAGTCCCGGCTCCAGTCCGCCAGCGCCTTCCCGTCCAGACCGCTGTCCTCCCGGTAGATGAACCGCTGCCGGCTCGACGCCCGCGCGTTCTCGTCGATGTACCCCGCGTACCGGCACGTCGCGCGCCACTGATCCGCGTAGTCGTCCATCAGGCCGATTCCGAACGCCGACTCCTGCTGGCGGCGGTACCGGACCAGCACGACCGGGTAACGCCCGTGGCTGTACACGCTCTCATGGCTCCGGTACAGCAGCGCCCCGCCCGCGATCTGCGCCATGTGCACGCTGTAGCGCTTCGCACGCTTGTCGTACGTCCGCCACCAGTACTCGATCAGCAGGATCGGCGCCCCGCCCTCCGGCGTGTACCCCGCGCGCGGCTCCCAGTACGTGTCGCCCCCGATGTACCGCGCCTTCTCCGGGTAGTGCTGCTCGTACCACTCCCGCGGGTAGAACGCCGTCTTGAACACCGCCCGCCCCTCCTGTATGTCCGAAAACATCGGGTCCGGGTAGAAGCTCTCCATGTCCCACCGCTCGCATCGCGCCATGCCCCGCCCGTCGTCCAATTCTTCGTCCCAGAAGATTTGCAAGACCCCAGAGCCCGTCACCGCGCAGTCCTCCATCAACTGCGCGTACTGCTCGTCAAACGCGCTCTGGTACAGCGCGTAGCGCACCACGTCCGTCAGGATGTCCGCGCTCTCCTGCAATTCCGGGCGCTCCGGCATCATCTTCGCCTCCGGCAGGTTGTCCATCTGATCCGCCACCACGTTGTCCACCGTCGCGTTCAGCGTGTTCAGCCGCGGCGTCTCCCGCGGCGCAACGGCCAAAACAAAAAAACGTCGGGGCATTTTCTGCCTCGACGCCGCTGATGTATGGGGACAAAGTAGAACCGCGTCCCTCTTGATGAAGGGCGCGGTTCTTTTGTAGAAGAAGGTGAAGCGGGTTGCCGCCGCCATCTTCGGGGCGGCGGCAACCCTGCCTTTGTCTCACGAAATCCTTTAGAAGAGGTCTTTTCCCTTCCCATCATCAAATGGATGGTCTTTCAAAACCACCTTGATCTCCTTTAGGTACTTCGCGGCAAAATCCGGGTTAACGACTTCCAGCAGCTCCAGCTGTTTTTTCAAAAATAGCCGTCTAAAGTCCACATCGTCGCTGAAATATTTTTTTTCGGAAGCAACCGACATCGGCCATACGATGTCCTTAAACACCGGATATAGAATATCATTCACATCCGTGCTCTCATATTGTTCACCCGTCCGGCCATGATCCTGTACTACGTAATGATACTTGTTGTTAGCAATATAGACAGTACCTCCTTCGCCAAAAGGAACTGCACGTTTGCTGAACATTGGATATAGCTTTGAATCATCCTCCAAACCGATCTTCCTGCCCAACGTGAAGACGAGCTCCTTTAGCTCTTCAAAACTCAGCATCATCGTTCCTCCTTATAAGCATATCCAATAATATTCAATGTCAAAAGTTGTGATACGTTATACTCCGAAAGGTATTGGGTTCCCCCGCCAGGCTGCCCGAACCAAGGGCAAATCTCCCCCATCTTTATGCGCAGCGGCTCCTTTACGATAAATCTCGCATAGGGAGCCCCTTCCATAAATGGCGGCAGCGCTCTGGCTTCAAACGACGTACCTACCGGAGAAAAATAACTTCCCTTTTCACCGCCATATCTGTCGATGATCGTGCCCGGCTTCAACACCACTTCCACGTATTTGCCGTTGGTAAAGCCGTCGGTATTGGGGTCGCCCCGCTGACCCGGATAAATGGCATCGCCTGTCTCCTGCTCGAAGTACTTCGGGTCGTCGTAAACCGCCTTGTATTTCAGGTATAGCTCGTCGCTGGGCTTATAACCCCAGTTGCTTATCTTCGTCCGGTCGGCCTCGCTGATAACCGGCTTGCCGCCGCCATCATCCCCCTCCGCCGTCTCTGTCGCCTCTGTCGCCTCTGTCGCCTCTGTCGCCTCTTCCGGGTTCTCCCTCTCTTCGGAATCAGCGAACGTATTTTCGTCTTTTTCCATCTCGATTATATCATCTTTTACATTGTTTGTCTCTAGCCTTTCTTCGGAATCGGCAATATTTTTTTCGACGCCGGTTTCCTGCACGTCCTGCGCTTCCAGCGCCTGCACCGTACGCTTGGTTCCCTCTTCCAGACCGTATTGTGCGATATTCTGCCCCCACAGCTCGGTCATCGCCTCGCGCGCCTCCGGCTGAAGCTCCCTCAATTTGTGGTTAACATCCAAAACGGTGGGCAATGTCTTTTCTACTTCTGCCTTCGCCTCCTTATCCTTTTGATCCGCCGTATGATGCTGTTTATTCGCCTCACTCTCCAGCGATCCGGCTAACGCTTCGGCGCTCGCCTGTTCCTGAAGATTGCCCTTCAGCTCTATGATCGCCTGCACGTACCCATCCACGTTGTCATCCGTCGGATTTTGAAGCATCTCGTTCAGCCAGGCGTCCACATTGTCCGATGCCTTAATCGTTTCCTCCGCCAGAGCATCCGCTCGTTTGCGGGCGCTCTGCGCCGCGCCATCCGCTTCCTGTGCGATCGTGTGGCTCGCCTCTGCCTCTCCGTACATCGTAGCTTTCACGAAGTCTTCCAGCTGCGCGTCGTCTAGCGCTATGCGCATCCACTTTGTCGAACCGTCGTCACCTTCTACCACGGAGTCGATCAGCCCGACCGCCATATCATTCGTCTTCGGGCTCGCCTGATCGTTTCCCAGCGCCGCGGCAGCAGCCGCTATGTCCTCGGCCTTCTGTGAACTGCCTTCGTCTATCGGCTTGTCTATCGACTTGCTATTCCCTTTGAGGTATCCGATCGACTCCACGATCAAGCTGCTAAAGGCACCTTCTACGAAGTCATCCCACATCCGCTGTACATCGACGACGCCGCCCTCTCCAACCAATGGACGATCTGGGTCATAAATCAGCTTCTGCTGTAAGGATTGCAGCACAGGCTCTGCAAACTGCTCTACGGTTCCACCCAAGAGCGACACCAGTACCGCCCCTTCGGACTTTATGTTTTTGCCCTTGCTGGTGAAATATTTTATGAGGCCCTGGACTGCGTCTTTCGGCTCAACGCCCGTAAGCCTAGCGCCGGCATCAAAGATTCTCCTTACTACCGGTGAAATAATTCCAGCTACAGCTCCAGACAGTACAGCCTCATCGTAGGACGCGTTCGCCTCCAGCGCCAGCTCCACGCCATTCTTGTATTCAATCACGCCAAACCCGACGTCCTGCACGGCAAGGCGTCCTATCTGTGCCAGCCTTTCTGCCCCCGGCAATGAGTTTGAAAATGTATTGGCAAGAAACTTGCCGAATTTGCTGCCAGTCATAGCCAAAAGTGCCTGCGTCGTTAGATTCTGCGCAATACTCTTTAACGTCTGAACCGCCTTTCCACGTTCGCTTAGGTCTACATCCAGCGCCTCCTGAACGTTGCCTATCACATCGCTCGTAGAGCATATCCTGTCAAAGACGACGTCGAGCGCCCGCATTTGTTCCCACGTGATCGATCCGCCGTACTTGTCCTTGTTCGCCATATAATACAGGCTTGCCGTCGTGTAGGCCAAAGCGTTAACGGGCTCGACTGCCCCCTGTATCGCTCCGGAGGGAGCAGCCACCAACCCGCCCAAAACGTCTTTTACACTTTCCGTCTGATCATAGCCCGCGTCTTTTCCAATGATGGCTCTGGCGTAGAGATCGAGCACCTCCTCCGAGTCTATCGAGGGGAACTCCGGGTTGGTAATCCCCTGTATGATAAACTGTGAAAGTATCTGCTGATTCATTTGGGTGTTCTGAAAACTGTCGAAGTAATCGAACACCGCCCAATCCCAGAAACTTTTGTTCGTTTCCGCCGCTTTCAGATAATCTGCGTCGGTCAGTTCCCGCCCATCTGTAATGTTAAGGATTTCCCGCACCGTGTCGTCGCCGTGCTCCTTTGACAGCTCGATCATCGCTGCGGCCTCTTCCGGCCAGCGCGTCACATATCCAGCTTTCTCCATCCGCTCGTTCAGTTCCTGAACGAGTTCATCGTTCCCGTCTCTTTTTGCGGCTTCGCGTTCATAAAGCAGATCGAGCCATGCGTTGTCTGCGGTATTTCGCGCGTTCAGCGCATCCTGCGTTCGAGGCATGTGCGCCGTGTACAGCGCGCGCTCGCGGTTAATCTCCATGATCTTTTCGTTCAATTCCTCAAACAGGCTGTCTGCCTGCGCCGATAGCTCCCAATACTCGCGCCCTGAACCCCCCGTCCTGTACATTTTCTCGTTCAATTCGTCTATGTTTTGTTGGTACGTTTCGCGTAGGGCGTCTTCCTCCTTTTGCAGAGTATCCAGCTTTTCCCCTTCGTAAGTCCATATGACATACTCCTGCGTTTCCTCTTCCGGGAATGCCAGCACGGCCATTTCCCGCATTAACGAATCGCGCTCGGAGCGCATTTGGTCGATCTCGTTGCCCAGTTTTTTTCTATTTTTCCCGGAAGCACCCCGATACTCTTTTGTAACCTCCTGCAGGTCCGCGTTCAGTTCTTCAAGCGCTTGGTTCATCTCGACGATCTGCTCGCGTACTTGAACGTCCTCGACAAACGAGTAATCTCCCGCCCTGAATGCTTCGCGATTTGCATATCGCTTTTTCTGTTCTTCCACCTCTGAAAGCGGTTCCTCTTTCACGACCAACGAATCCGTCTCTGCGACCGGCAATTCCGCACTTTGATCGTCCTGTGTTTCTATTGGCTGCGTTTCGCTCCACTCCGCGTCCTCTGACGACGCTTCTGTATCGTCCGCTGCCGCGTTCGGGTCGGTCGTTGCCTGGGGCGTCGTGAGTGTTTCCAGCGTAGCCGCTTCCATCGTTTCAAGCGGCTTCGGCAAATCCGACTCGCCCTGGACTTCTTCCTCGCCGGGAACGCTGTCCTCTTCCAACCTTTGGGACGCTTCCTGCTGCTTCATGAGGAAATCCGGCAGCGTCTTCACGTCCGCCTCGCTCGTTGCGTCCGTTGCCTCCGTCGTTTCGCCTTGTCCATCCGCCCAACGCTTCTGCGTGGCGGTCGCCTCCGTCTGCGCAGGCTTCGTCAGCGCGCCGACCCACTCCGCCACCGCCTGCGGGCCCCGCAGCCGCGCCTGAATAAGGCTGTCCACAAACTGCTCGTCCATCTCCGGGTCGTGGCGCAAGCCCTCCGGCGGCTGCGGGCCGTATGGCTCCGTCGTTTGCGTTTCCTTTTCCCCGTTGGCGGCGATGCCCGTTGCCTTAGCGGATGTGCCGGTGCTTCCCGCTGTCTTTGGCGCGCCCGCATTCTTCGGGCGCTTGCCCCCTTGGGCCGCCGCCTCCAGCGCGGCGTTCGTGTCCTCCTGCCCCGTCGTCGCCCGCGGCGCGTCCAGGCGCGCGCTCGTCTTATGCGCGCCCTTCGCCTTGTTTTCCGCCTGCCGTCTGCGCTTGAGCTCTTCTCCCCTGCGCTTCTTCTCTTCCTCCGTCATCCCGCGCTCTCCCCCTTTTTCGCTCGTGCTGTTAAACCCCGCCCCTGCTCTCCGCAGGGGCGGTCTTCGCATCCCTTCGCGCTTCCCTTACGCCTGCCCGGCCTGCATGCTTCCGAGCATCTGCGCCAGCGCCTGCATCTTCGCGTCCGCCTCCTGTTCCGGGCCCGCCGCGTCTCCCTGCGGCGCGGCTTCCGGCATCGGCTGCATTCCCGCTTCCTGCGGTGCGACCTCCGGCGGCTGCATTCCTGCGTCCTGCGGCACGGCCCCCGGTGTCGACTGCCTCCCCGCCGCTTCACCTCGCGGTGGGAGCTCCCCCTCTGGAGCGGCAACATCCTGTCGCCCTGCGGCAGCTTTGTTCTGGGCAGGCTTGATCATATCTTTTTGGGACATGAGCGCCCTCTTCAATCTTTCCGTCTTTTGGGCTTCCTGTTCGAGCATTCCCTGAAGCTGCTCGACGGCTCCCTGCAACTGCTGCATCTGCGTGCGCGTCTGGTCGGCCTCGCGCAGCGCCGAAAGCACCTCCTGCTTGTTGTCGATGCCCTGCAACAGCGACACCACCGCCAGCGGCGGCAGCGGCTGACCCGCCTGACCGCAAATCTGCGCCACCTGCAACACGAACTCGTTGTTCGCCTGAATCTGCAGCGGGCTCCTGCGCTGTATCTGCACGCGCACGTTGTACGGCGGCCGCTCGATCGCGCGCCCCGTGCCCATCGCGGCCATGCCAGCCTCCGCGCCGCCGAGCGCACTTTGCAGCGCCGCCGCAATGTCGGCCTCTGCTCCGTCGCCGTTCAGGCCAGCCAGCGCGCCCATCGCGCCGTCCTGTCCCGCGCCCATCGCGGGCATCGCCTGACCCGGCATCCCGGCCTCCGCGCCGTCCTGTCCCGCGCCCATCGCGGGCATCGCCTGTCCCGGCATCCCGGCCTCCGGCAGGCTCGGCCGCGCGGGCAGCAGCTTCACGTGCCGCGGCCGCAGCGTCCCCGCGCTGTCCTGCCCCGCCACCATGATGACCCGCTCCTCCGTGATCCTGTCCGACAGCACGTAGATCATCTGCTCCACCGCCTGGCGGAAGCTCTCCATGTACCCCGCCGTGTGCAGCCGCGTGATCTTTCCTCCGGCCTCCTGCAAGGCCTGTATCGCGCTCGCCGCCGTCACGCCCAGCCCCGCCTCGCCGCGCGAAAACTGGTTCTGCCCGCTGTCCTGCTTCATCGTGTCCACCAGGTACGCCATGAAGTTCATGATCTGCGGGTTCAGCGGCGCCGCCTGGAAGCTCCGCAGCGCACCCTCGTCGATCGCTCCCCGCGCCCCGATGAAGTCCCGGCTCCAGTCCGCCAGCGCCTTCCCGTCCAGACCGCTGTCCTCCCGGTAGATGAACCGCTGCCGGCTCGACGCCCGCGCGTTCTCGTCGATGTACCCCGCGTACCGGCACGTCGCCCGCCACTGGTCCGCGTAGTCGTCCATCAGCCCGATCCCGAACGCCGACTCCTGCTGGCGGCGATACCGGAACAGCACGAACGGGTAACGCCCGTGGCTGTACACGCTCTCATGGCTCCGGTACAGCAGCGCCCCGCCCGCGATCTGCGCCATGTGCACGCTGTAGCGCTTCGCCCGCTTGTCGTACGTCCGCCACCAGTACTCGATCAGCAGGATCGGCGCCCCGCCCTCCGGCGTATACCCCGCGCGCGGCTCCCAGTACGCGTCGCCCCCGATGTACCGCGCCTTCTCCGGGTAGTGCTGCTCGTACCACTCCCGCGGGTAGAACGCCGTCTTGAACACCGCCCGCCCCTCCTGTATGTCCGAAAACATCGGGTCCGGGTAGAAGCTCTCCATGTCCCACCGTTCGCATCGCGCCATGCCCCGCCCGTCGTCCAATTCTTCATCCCAGAAGATCTGCAAGACCCCAGAGCCCGTCACCGCGCAGTCCTCCATCAACTGCGCGTACTGCTCGTCAAACGCGCTCTGGTACAGCGCGTAGCGCACCACGTCCGTCAGGATGTCCGCGCTCTCCTGCAATTCCGGACGCTCCGGCATCATCTTCGCCTCCGGCAGGTTGTCCATCTGATCCGCCACCACGTTGTCCACCGTCGCGTTCAGCGTGTTCAGCCGCGGCGTCTCCCGCGGCAGCGTGTCGTCCTGCAGCGCCCGCAGCCTTCTGCACAGCCGCGCCTGCTCGTGCACGTTCCGGTGCTTCCCCCGGAATTCCTCGAACAGCGAGAGCCCTTGCTTCAATATCGCCTCGTCCTCCGCGCTCAGCGCCTGCGTCTCCAGCACCCGCGCGCTCTCCCATGTCTCCATCATCTTTTCCGCTCCTTTCGTGTGTCTCCCCGCATCAGGTGCACTCCCGCAGCCCGTGCATGTTCTCGATGCCCGCCGTCAGCAGCCCCTCCGGCCGCAGGCGCAAAAACGCCTCGTAGTACCGCTGGCGGTAAAACTCCGCGCGGTTTTGCCGCCCCGCGCTGCCGTTGGACAATAGCCGCCACGTCGCGTAGTCCGCGAGCGCCCCGTGCACCCACGCGGGCAGGCGCGGCGTGTCCCTATCCGCCAGCAGGTCCGGCTCGTCGTGCACGTACACCACCTCGATTTCCTTCCCGCCGCCCGCCGCGCCCGCCGCGATTTTCAGCATCCCGTCCTCCAGCGAGTACGGCACGCGGCGATCCCCGCAGCGCACGTCCTCCACGCCCAGCGCGCGCGCAAACCGCGCCGCGCTCACGCCCTCCACGGCCTCCCGCGCGTCCAGCACCGCGCGGCTTCGCGGCCTGTACCCCCGCTGCACCGCGTAGTGGTACCCCTCGTTCACGTACTGGTCGATCAGCGCGTCGAACTCCGCGATGTCCTCCGCGTTCTCTCCCGCCTGCTCCAGCACCCGTTTCTTGATCTGCCCGAACGTCATTCTGTCTGCCTCCTCGTCGTTTTTTATCATCCCAGCGGGTCGTAGCCCGCGCGCGGCTGCGCCTGCGCCGCCCCCGGCGCGATGGGCCGGGACATCAGGAAATAGCGCGTCTCGTCGTAGATGTGGTCTTCCCCCTCCGTGTCGATGTCCTCCACGCGCCGCCCGTCGTACACCAGCGCCGGAAACGTCCGGATGAAGTCCCGGCAGGTCGTGAACACCTGCATCATCGGCCGCCCCGCGGCGTCGAACTTCAGCCGCTCGTGCACCTGCGCCTTCCCCGGTATGCGCGCGTTCACCGCGGGCGCGAAGTACAGCCCCGGCGACGCCGCCCGCATCTGCTCGTACACGCTCGTGCCCCGGCTCCCGTCCCAGATGCTCGGGTCCGCCACCCCGAAGAACCGCACGCCCTCCCGCCGCTCGTCCGCGATCCCCTCCTCGATCATCATCGCGATCTCGCCCGGCGAGCGCCGCACCCCCACGTTCGCCGCGCCCGTGCAGCCGTAAATTTCCCGGTAGCGGTACACCTCCCCGCGCTCCCCCACCGCCCACACCCCGCACGAAAACGGCCTGCTGTAGCCGTAGTCGAACGAGAGGTAGCGCGGCCAGTGCGCCGGTATCTCAAACGGCGCGACCACATGCGTTTGCAGCCGGTCGCCGTAGTGCGAGGGATCGTTCACCCATTCCGGGAACGCCTGGCCCTCAAAGGCGTCCCAGCGCCCCAGCAGCAGCGCGTCCCGCAGCGCCGGGGGCTTCTGCTCCAGCTCGAAGATGTAGTCCTTCGTGATGTGCGGGTTGTCCGTCGCCAGCGCCGGGATGTACTGCACCGTCCGCTGCTGCGTCTCCCCCAGCACCTCCGAATACACCGGCATCGCGTGCAGCGTCCCCTGCGGCGCCGAATCCACAAAGCGCTGCCGCACCCACGCGTGCCCCGGCCCTCCGGGATTCGACGTGCACCGCACCACCGGCCGGATGCCCAGGCTCTTCCCCGCTCGCACGCGCGTTCGCAGGTACTCGTACGTCTCCTGCTGAAAGTGCGTCAGCTCGTCGATGTACAGCCAGTGGATCTCCGCGCCCTGATACCGCAGCTTGTCCGTCGCCTCGTGGTTGCAGTGGCAGAACCGCAGCGCCGATCCGTTTACCAGCCGGTACGTGTAGCTCGACGACGTGTACCGCCCCAGCTCCGGCGGGATGATCCGCCGCGCCGTGGCGATCAGGTTCTTTTCCAGCTCCTGGTACGTCTTGCGGAACAGGTACGCCTCCGTCCCCGGGTGCTTCAGGCACCGCAGCAGCGCGTCCCACACGCACGCGTAGCTCTTCCCCCCGCCCGCCGCGCCCCCGTACAGCACCTCGAACGCCGTAGACCCGTGGAACATCCGCTGCTTAGCCGTCGGCTGGTAGCTCAGGCGTATCCGCATGCTCCTCCACCTCCCCGATCATCCCGATCTCGCATCCCTCCAGCTCCACGCGCACCCGCTGGTCCCCCAGCGTCTTCAGCCCCGCCCGGTCCAGCAGGTCCCGGCACGCCGCCAGGCACGCCGTCGGGTTCTCGCTCAAAAGCAGCTCGATCTCCCGCCGCGCCGCCCGCAGGCTCGCCAGCTTCACGATCCGCGCCGTGTCCCGCGTCGCCTCCTCCGTCAGACGGTCCACATACGCCTGCACCGCCGGGCGCCGCAGCATCCGCGACACCGTGCTCTGCGAAATCCCCAGTTCCTCCGCCGCCTCGCGCTGGCTCTTCCCCTCCGCGTAGTACAGGTGCGCCGCCCGCCTCTCCCGCGGGCCCGGCCCCTCCGTCCGCATCGGCTCCTCCCCCTTTCCGCGCCGTCCGCGCTCGCGCTCAGGCGTCGTGATTGCAATTTTTGCGCCCTATGTTTTACCAACATTTCGATTTTTTTCAACCACAAAACAGAAAATTTTCCCACAAATTTTGGTTGACACCCGCCTTTTCGGGCCGCAAAGCCCGCCAGTGCGGATGTCAACCAAAATTTCCGTATTTATTTTCATTTTCGAGTTGAAAAAAGGGGCCTATGTTGGTAAAACACTGGGCGCAAAAAGCGGGCCACCCGAAGGCGGCCCGCAGAGCAGAAAGGATGGGAACCCATGAGAAACTTGAACGACGACAAGAACAAACGCGAACAAATTTTGACCGACGGCGAACAAAAGCAGCGTTTTAGGGAGGGTTTGCACAAATTTCCGCAGAATATTACCGCTGGAAACCCTGCCCAGAAGCGCATGGCGATCGACCAGAGCGTCCTGGCGAAGCGCGGGCGCGACGCGGCGAGGATGCTGGGCGTCGAGCACCTGAACGCAAGCGAGCTGGACGACTTTCTCTTCCACGATCAGCACGACTTCTTGAGCGCCGTGCCGGAAAGGAACGCGCGGGGCGTCTACGTGCCGCGAACGCAGGACGAGCGCCGGTTCGTCGCCTTCAACGAGCTGGCGCGGCTGCAGCTCGCCGCGAAGGACGGGGGCAAGGGACTGTCCGGGGCCTCGGTCTACGCGCCGCAGGAAGAGGAGGATGCCGGGAAAGCGCTGCTGGCGGAGCTCGCCGAAAAGGGCTGGCCCTTCGCGGGCATAGCCTCCCGCAGCAAGACCCCGACGGAGGACGACGCGGCCCCGCAGCCCATGCCGCTGCGCGCGCCCGACCCGCAGGATGTGCACACCCCCGAAGCACCGGCCGACGACACGCCCCCGCGACCCATGCCGCTGGGCACGCCCAGTCCGGTCGCGACGCCCGCCCCGACCGACACGCCCGACCCGACCGAGCAGCAGGAAAACGCAGAGGAACAGGAGGCGACGACCGGCAAGGGCAGCACGTCCGCCAGCGAAAAAAAGGACAAGTTGATCGCAAATCTCGAGTTGTTTCTGGGGCGAAAGCTCACGACCGAGGAAATGACGCTTCTTACGGGGCCCACGTATAAGGGGGAGAGCCTTCAGGCGCCCTCGACGCCATCCTCTGGTGCGGCGCTTGACATTCTTCGACCGGACAAAAACGGGGAGGTGACCTTTTACGACAAGAATCGCTCGCAAAAGCTCGACGACAAATACGCCGGCCTCGCGCAGGAAGTTCGCAAGCATCCGCACGACACCATAAACGCGCTTAGGTCGCTGGGCCAGTCGGAAGACGGCGTATTTTACCACATCCCCAAGACAGAAGAATCGCAGCCCTACATCGATAACATGCTGCTCTTCTTAATCAGCGAAGGCTATGACATCCCCAATCCCTCAGCGTATCAGGATATTCGTTTTCTGGACAACATGGAAAACGGTTTTACGATCGTATTCAACAGCAACGCCGACGCCAACTTCAAGGTCAAGGATGGCGAGAACGCCCCGACCGATGTGTATACTTATTCATTTAAGATCAAGGAACACATCAACCCCGAAGCGGGAGACGTTGCCGATTTTATCGGCAATCCGGCGTTTAGCATCCTTCAATTTTTATACAATGCGTATCGCATGAGCCAGGGTCTGCAGCCGATTGACACGCCTGTCCTGTCACAATTTCTCGATATGGAAAGTCTGGCGCAGATCCTGCCCCGTGCCAAACCGTATGCGTACACCCTCGAGTGCATCGGCGGCACGCACGACCGCTATGAATGGGATTTTGTCCATCACAGATACAAATCGTCCACGGTTGACAAACACGGCTCCGTCAATACGCTGCGTCCCCTTTCCTAAATCCAAAAATAATGTATCGCAAAGGAGGCCCTCCGCCATGTCCACATCCCCGTCCGCTGCCCGCCCCTCCGCCTTCGCGCCCGTGCGCGCGGCCTTTGCCGCCTTCCGCGCGCGCCCCCTCGCGCTGCTGCCCGCGCTGGGCGCGTGCGTGCTCGCCTACGTCTTAAGGTGGGTGTGCAACTACTTCCTGCCCCCGCTGATTCCGGACACGAACCTCCTGCTGCAGCAGGCCGTGCGCTATGCCCTCGCCGCGCTCTCCATGCTCATGGACACAGCCGCCGCGCTGTACGTGCTGCGCGTCTTCGTGCGCGGTGAGCGCCCCGGCCTTTCCACGCTCATAGAGCCCCTGCGCTGGCCCGCCGCCTATCCCAAGGCGCTCTTCGTGCAGATTCTCTTTCCGGTAATCTTCCTCGCCCTCTCCGTCTTGCTTTCGGTTCTCTGTGCCAGCTTTAAAGAATCGACGCAGGTGGTTCTCATTCTCCTGTTCCTCCCTGTGCTCATCACCGTCAGCCTGTGCTGGTTCGAAGGTTCGACCGTGCTGCTCGCCGTCACGCGCGGCAAGTGCCGCCTGCGCGATTTCTTCATGTACCCCGCGCGCTCCATCGCCTCCTTCTTCGCCCTCTTTCTGTGCCTCGATCTGCCGTTCCTCGTCGTCTACTCCATTCCCAATCTGCCCGAAATTCTTGCGGCTTCAACCTTTGAGCAGTTGACTTTCCAGGTTCAATCCCTCGTGCAGTCCAGCGCCGCCCTCACCCCCAGCGCGGTCGTCCCCATCATCCTTTCTCCCCTCCGCTTCCTCCTGTTCTACACCGCGCTCGGCTTCCTCTACGAGCGGGCTGTGCCCGCCTCCACTTCCGAATAAGCGCCTTCCGCGCCCTGCTTCCCTGCGCGCGGCCGCTGCGGGCGCTCTACCTCCGAACGGGCCCCTGCGGGCTGTGCCCGCTGCCGCCTCCAAATAAGTTCCGTCCGCGCCCCCGATTCCCCGCGCGCGGCCGCTGCGGGCGTCTCTCTCCAAAAAACAAATAGCAGGGAAACGTAATCCGTCCTCCCTGCTCCACTGTACACGCCGAACCCCGAAGGAGGCCCCCTCCATGTCCGCATCTGCGTCCGCATCCCAGTCCTCCGCCTTCGCGCCCGTGCGCGCGGCCTTTGCCGCCTTCCGCGCGCACCCCCGCGCGCTCCTGCCCGCGCTGGGCGCGTACCTGCTCACCCAGGCCGTGTGTCTGCCGTGCGGCTTCCTGCTCGATCGGGTGCCGGAATCAATCCCCCTGCTGCATTTGGTCGCGGAGTTCGCCCTTCGCGCCCTCATCGCGCTCGCGGATACAGCCGCCGCGCTGTACGTGCTGCGCGTCTTCGTGCGCGGCGAACGCCCCGGCCTTTCCACGCTCGCGGAGCCCCTGCGCTGGCCTTCCGCCTATCCCAAGCTCCTCCTCGTGAAGTTCGCCTCGCCTCTGTTCTTCTTCGCCGTCACCGTCCCTATCGCGCTCTTCTTCGATGTGGGCCGCTCGTCCTCCTTTGCGTTTCTCTCCTTCCTTTCGCTCCCCCTGTTCATGCTCTATCAGATTTGGACGGAAAGCGCGACTGTGCTGCTCGCCGTCACGCGCGGCAAGTGCCGCCTGCGCGATTTTCTCGTGCGGCCCGCCCGCTCCTTGGGCTCCCTGTTCGTCCTCGCCGTGATCTTTGAGCTGCCGACGCTGCTCCTCCCCCTCGTCTTTGCCCTGCCCCCGACCGCTCTCTTCCAGTCCTACGAGCAGATCGACGCGCTGCTTCCATCCATCCTGCAGGCGGTCAGCGCATCCCCGTCCCGCCGCCTCGCGCTGCTCATTCTCGGGCTCCTACCCCACCTTCTCGCCCTCCCGCGCTACGCCGCGCTCGGCTTCCTCTACGAGCGGGCTGTGCCCGCTGCCGCTTCCGAATAAGCGCCTTCCGCGCACCGATTCCCCTAAAGAAAAAAGTAGGGGGAACGCAATCCGTCCTCCCCCTGCCGCCCACCGATGGCCACCGCACCCTGGCCAACTCTGTCGTTTTTTTCCAGCCAGCCGCGGGCATCCGAGGCGGGGCGCGATCCGGGGGGCGGGGAGATGTGTAGAGGAGCCAGCCCCCCGCCATGTCCGCATCTCCGTCCGCTGCCCGTCCCTCCGCCTTCGCGCCCGTGCGCGCGGCCTTTGCCGCCTTCCGCGCGCGCCCCCTCGCGCTGCTGCCCGCGCTGGGCGCGTGCGCGCTCGCCTACGTCTTGGAGCAGGCGTTCAACTATCCGCCCACGTTGATCCCGGATTCGAGCTTTCTGCTGCAGCAGGCCGTGCGCTACGCCCTCCTCGTGTTCTCCACGCTCGTGGACACAGCCGCCGCGCTGTACGTGCTGCGCGTCTTCGTGCGCGGCGAGCGCCCCGGCCTTTCCTCGCTCATAGAGCCCCTGCGCTGGCCCACCGCCTATCCCCGGGCCCTCTTCGTGCATGTTTTCTACCCGGTGATCTTCCTCGCCGTCGCCATCTTGTTCACGGTTCTCTTCTCCATCTTCGGCAAGTCAGCGCAGATGTTTCTCGGCAGCCTGCTCATCTTTATGATTTCCGCCGTAGACGTGTATTGGTTCAACGGCTCGACTGTGCTGCTCGCCGTCATGCGCGGCAAGTGCCGCCTGCGCGATTTCTTCGTGTGCCCCGCGCGCTCCGTCGGCTCCCTGTGCGCCATCTTTCTGTGCGTCGATCTGCTGATCGTGATCGTCGCCTTTGTCCCAATACTGCCCGTGATTCTTGCAGCCCCGACCTTCGATCAGGCGACTTTGCAGATTCTAGCCCTCGTGCAGTCCACCGACGCCCTCACCCCCTGGACGCTCGTCGCCAACATTCTTTCCATCCTCATCTCCCTCCCGCGCTACGCCGCGCTCGGCTTCCTCTACGAGCGGGCGGTGCCCGCTGCCGCCTCCAAATAAGTTCCTTCCGCGCTCCGATTCCCCTAAAGAAAAAAGTAGGGGGGAACGCAATCCGTCCTCCCCCTGCCGCCGCCATGTCCACATCCCCGTCCGCTGCCCGCCCCTCCGCGCGCTGCGCGCTCGCTTCCGCCCTGCGCGCCCTGTGCGCGCGGCCTGCGGCGCTCGCCCTGCTGCTGCTTCCGGCCCTGATCCGGCTGCTGCCCATGTACGACGTTCTCGACCTCCTGCTTCCGCCGCTCGCGTTTTGGGCCGTCGCGGTGCCCCTCTACCTCGTTTTCACCATCCTGCTGCACGTGGGCACGCTGCGCGTGTGCGTCTGCACCCTCGTTCATGGGGAACCGCCGCGCCTGAAAACCCTCTTCGCCCCCTTCACCTGGGGCCTTCGCCGCGGCCCGCTGCTCGCGCTCGCCAGCCTCCTGCTCCTACTCGGCGTCTTTGTGCTGATCCTCCTTGCGGGCGCGCTGCTGTATCTCTTTCTGCCGGAGCTTAAGCCGCTATGGACGCTGCTGCTCTTCGCGTCGCTCCTGCTCCCCTTCCTCATGGCCGTATACATGCCCGCGGCCTTCGCCCGTTCGGCGGGCGCCTGCGGCGTGCGCGCGCTCGTGCGCGGGCTGTGGCGGCGCAGCGGGCCGCTGCTCGCGCTCCTGCTGCTCCTGCTCGTGCTGCCCTCGCTGCTCTTCCTGCTGCCGTACCTGCCGGGCGTTCTGCGCGCGGGCGTCTCCCTGGCCGACGCGCAGGCGGCGGCGCTCGCCGCCCCGAGCGCCTATTCCCCCATCGGCATCCTCCGCTATCTCGTCACCTGCCTGACCTCGCTTCTGCTCGACGCCTCGCTCGCCTTCCTGCTCGAGCAGCCCGCGGCAGCAAAAAAAAGGGCGCGGGCCTTCCGCCCCTGCCCAACCCGCCTGTCCCCGCTCGACCCGCTGCGCGCGGCGCTGCGCTCCATTGCCGCGCGGCCCCTCGCGCTGCTCGCCGCGCTCGCCCTGCTGCTCCTGCCCTGGTACCTGTCCAGCAGCGACATCTTCCTGTACTTCCTGCCGTTCTACTCCCCCTCGCTGTACGCAATCGCTGAATTCGCGGTGCGCCTGCTCGGCCTGATGACCACGCTGTGCGCGCTTCACTTCCTGCGCGCCGCGTTCGTGCTCCGCGAGCGGCTCACCGCGCGCGCGTTCCTCGCGCCCCTCGCCTGGCCGCGCGCCTGGCTGCTCTGCGCCGTCGTGCAGCTCGCCCGGGCGTTCCTTTCGCGCGTGGGCCATCAGCTCTCGGACCTTTTCTACACCGCCCCCGCGCCGCTGAGCCTGCTGCTCTACCTCGCGCCGCTGCTGCTGCCGCTCCTCCTGCAGTCCTTCGCGCTGCCGCTCATCGAGTTCACGCGGGGCAAGGCGCGCCTGCGGGATGCCGCCGCCTGCCTGCGCCGCCGCGCCCCGGCGCTCGTCTCGACGCTGCTGGTGACGGACGGGCTGTTCTTCCTGCTGCTCAGCATGCCCCACATCGAACGGCTGCTGGCCTCCCCCGACGATCTCTACCTCGCCTTCACGCTTTCCCCGCTGTATCCCCTCAAGCTGCTCGTCGCAGCGCTGCGGTTCACCGCCCTGGTCTTTTTCTATCAGCAGGCGGCGCTTCCCCGCGCCCGCGCCCGCTTCCCCGCCCTGCGCCCCCGGCCGCTCATGGCTCAGGGGCGGCGTCCGCGCGCGTGAGCAGCCGCCGGCTGCTTGCGTCCATGCCCAGCGCCCCCAGCGGCGCGGTCAGCAGGATGGCGATCACGGCGCAGGAGAGCACCAGATTGCCGCAGGACAGGCCCGCCGCCAGCGGCACGCCCCCGATGGCGGCCTGCACCGTGGCCTTGGGCAGGTAGGCGAGCACGCAGAACAGCCGCTCGCCCGGGCGCAGCGCGGTGCCCGCAACGCAGCAAAGCACGCCCGCCGCGCGGAAGAGCAGCGCCAGGGCGATCAGCAGCAGCGCGCCCGGCCCCGCGCCCAGCGTGTAGCGCACGTCCACCGCCGCGCCGACCAGCACGAAGAGGAGTACCTCCGCCGCGAGCCAGAGCTTGCCGAACCTGTCCGCGAGCTGCCGGACGACGCGCCCCCGGCAGCGCAGCTTCAGCGCGCAGGCCATGCTCATCACCGCCAGCAGGCCGGACATGGGCACGGGCAGCCTGTCCTCCAGCGCGGCCAGCAGGAACGCAGCGGCCAGCACCACGATGACCTTCACGCTGCCCCGCACCCCCGCGCCGCGCGCGTGCCGCCGCTCAAACAGCGCCGCGAGCAGCAGGCCCGCGCCCGCCCCGGCCGCGACGCCCAGCGCGATGGCCACGGGGATGCCCGCGAAGTCCGCCGCCCGCGCCGAGCCCCCCTGCGCGACCCGCAGGAACGTGGAAAACAGCACGATCACGAACACGTCGTCCAGCGACGCGCCCGCGAGCAGCATCTGCGGGATGCGCTTTTGCGTGCCGTAGCCCGCCTCCATCAGGGCGACCATGCGCGGCACGACGACGGCGGGCGACACGGCGGCGAGCACCGCGCCCAGCAGCGCCGCCTCCGCCGTCGTGACGTGCAGCAGCGGCCGGGCCAGCAGCACCACCCCGGCGATCTCAAAGCACGCGGGCAGAAAGGCGAGCAGCAGCGCCGGGCGGCCGACCTCGCGCAGCTCCCCGGCGTCCAGCGACAGCCCGGCCTTGAGCAGGATGACGACGAGCGCCATCTGCCGAAGGTCGCCCGACACCGAAAGGAGCTTTCCCGACAGCAGGTTCAGCGCGCAGGGGCCCAGCAGCAAGCCCGCGGCGAGCATCCCGACGATGCGCGGCAGGCGGGCGCGGCGGCAGATCGAGGCCGCGAGCAGCCCCACGAGAAAGACGAGCGCGAGAGATTCGAGCATTTTGTATTCCTCCCCTGCTCCCATAGACGCAAAAAAGGCCGACGCCCTCTGCGACGCAACATCACAGAAGTCATCAGCCGAATCGGCAGTTCAGGCAAAGCCTTGGGAGCACTTCATTCCCAAGCGGAGTATACCACGTCCGCCGCCGCGGCGCAAGCCCCTTTTCGCCCGCCTACCGCCGCTTTCCGCGCGGCTCCGTCATCTCCTGGCGCAGCTTTTTCAGCGCGCGCAGCTCCACCTTGCGCACGCCCTCGTAGCTCATGCCCATCACAGCGCCCAGCTCGCGCAGCGTCGTGCGGTTCACGACGTGCTCGATCACCACGTAGCTTTCCGCGTCCGTCAGGCAGCGCATCGCCTCAGAAAGGTCCATGCGCAGGTCCGCCAGCTCGATGGCCCGGTCGTACAAGCCGATCCCCGCGTCCGCGTTCTCCAGCAGCAGCACGCCCGCCTGCAGGCCGCACAGCGCCGCGCGCTCGCAGGGGGCGATGCGCATCAGCGCCGCCTCCCCGTCCTCGTCGTAGATCAGGTGCGCGTAATCCCTGCGCCGCCTGTGCGGGATGTGCACCCGCCCAAAGCCCGCGCGCACCCCGTGCGCGACGGCGTTGCGCACGTAGGGATAGGCCATCGTGCCAAAGCGCACGCCGCGCCCCGGCTCGAAGTCGCGCGCGGCCTTCACCAGCCCCACCACGCCGAAGTGGTAGAGCTCGCCCTGCTGCTCCGGCGCGAAGTGGCCGTAGTGCTCGCGCACCACCGCCCAGACCAGCCCCAGCGAGCGCAGCACCAGCGCGTCCCGCTGCGCCTGCGAAAGCGGCCCGGCGAAGACCGCCTGCGCGCTCCGGCGGCGGCCCCTCGGCTGCGCGTGCGTCCGCGTCGGGCGCGGCCTGCGCCATTGTGCCTCGTTCAATCCAATCCCCCCTCTCTGAAAGCGTCCCGCAGTGCGGTTCCACCCCGCGGTGCGGTTCCGTCCCGCGGTGCGGTTCCACCCCGCTCTGCGGGCTCGCCGCGCAGGCCGACGCCCGCCCAGACGTTGCCCGCGCGCGTGTGCCGCGCCTCGAACCCCCGGCTCCTCAGCGCGGAGGCGAACTCGCGGCTGCGGCGCGGGTAGCGCTCGCCGTTTTCGAGCGACCACTGGTGAAACGCCTCGTACAGCAGCCCGCCGGGCACGGCCTCCTCCTCGCCCAGCACGCAGCGCTCCGTGAGGAAGCCGCGCAGCCAGTCCTCGCCGCTCAGGTACTCGCGCGAGGCGGCCTGCACGGCCTCGGGCTTTCTCAGCTTCATGTGGTCCTCGTAAAACATCCGCGCGCCCTCGATCATCCAGCGCAGGATCTGCGGGCCCTCGCTTTGAAGCAGGCGCGCGCGAAAGTCCGTCACCATCTCCGCGCGGCCGATGGGGTTCGTCAGCGGCAGCACCGCGATGCGCCTGCGCGTGCCCTCGTCCACAGAGCGGATGCGCGGCAGGTGGTTGGTGTGCATGATGAGCGTGTGCGACGGGCGGAAGCTGAACGGGTCGCGCCCCTTGGGGTTCGCGCTGATCTGGTCCTGCGAGGCCAGGCGCTTGAGCACGCTCTGGTTGAGGCCCAGCCCCTCGTCCGTCTCGCTGGCGACGACGAGCCGCTTGCCCCGCACCTGCTCCAGGCCGAACGGCTCGGAGCTGTCGCGCCGGGGCACCAGCAGCTCCGGGCGGATCGTGCCCGCGTAGTCGCCCAGCACGTCCTGCCACAGCCCGAAGAGGGTGGACTTGCCGTTGCCGCCCGGCCCGTGGCAGATGGTGATGCCCTCCTCGTACACCTCGCCCACGAGCGCCATGCCCGCCACGCGCTGCAGGTAGTCGCACAGCTCCCCGTCCCCGCCCGTGATGCGGTAGAGGAACTGCGTGTAGCGCGGCGCGTCCGCCTCCGGCGCGGGCGCGAGGTGCGTGATGGCCGTGCACAGCGCGGCGGGGTCGTGGGGGCGCATGCGGCCCGTGCGCAGATCGACCATGCCCCCGGGCGTGTTGAGCAGCCAGGGGTCCGCGTCGAAGTCGCTGAGCGCGTGGCGCTTCATCAGCGCCTGCGCGAGGCGCAGCGTCCGGCCGATGCGCGTGGCGCTGCGGCAGCTCACGGCCCAGCGCAGGGCGGCCTCCGCCTCGCGCGCCTGTGCGCTGCCCATCGGCGCGCCGTCAAGCCCCGCCTTCGCGCGCGCCATCATCTCGTCGGTGAAGCGCATCATGCACAGCGTCGCCTCGGCCTGCGCGTCCGGGGCCCAGCGCGTGCCGTCCCAGGCGACCCAGCGCAGGTCGTCCTGCCAGCACAGCGCGTCCGCGTAGGCGTCCGCGAAGGCCACGGCCGTGCCCTGCTCCGTGTAGTCGTCGGGGCTGCGCGAGAGCGCGACGGCGGCTTCCCGGACGGACACGCGCGCCGCGCCCTCCTTCGCGCCCGCCTCCGGGGGGACTGCGGCTCCATCCGCGCAGGCGGGTTCCCCCGCGCTTTCCCCCGCGTTTCCCCTCTGCGCGGTCTGTTCCTTCCGCTCCCCGCCGGGCTCCGTCCCCGTTCGCCGCGCCGCGCGTTCCCCGGCGTTCTCCCCCGCGCTTGGCGGCGCGCCTTCCCCGCTTGCCGCGTGGCAAAGCGCCTGCATCGCGGCGTAGGAGGGCAGCGCGCGCATCGGCGTGCCCGGCGGCGTCCCGGCGTCCCGCTCCCCGAACAGGTGCACGCGCACCAGGTCGAAGGCGTTCAGCAGCCGGCCGCCCGCCGGGTCCGTGTCGTGGTAGCTGTACAGGAACCGCCCGCCGTCGTAGACCACCGCGCCGCCGTAGGCGCTGCCCGCGCGGTAGGTGTAGCGCCCCGGCTCCCGCGCGGGGGCGTACACGTGCGAAAGGAACCTGCCGATCGCGGCGGGCACGTCGTAGGCCCGGCAGAACGCGCCCACGGGCCCGGGCTTCAGCCCCGGATCGCCCAGCCGTCCGGCGCGCGCGGTCAGCGCCCGGCTCTGGCGGCTGCTCACGGGCCAGCGCGCGGTGTCGCGCCAGTCCGCGTAGCGCGCGAGCACCGCGTCCGGGTCGAGCCACGGCCCCTCGCAGAGCCGCAGCACGTACTCCCCGTCCCGGCAGACGCTGGGCCAGAACATCAGGCGGCCCGGCTGGTAGGTCGTGTCGTCGAAGGCGTCGATGCCCAGGTCGAACGCCACCCGGCGCGCCACCGCCTCGTATTCGTCCGGCGCGACCGGGCGGCTCAGCGGGATCAGCAGGCGAAGGCGCGGGTGCGCCCGCGTGTGGCTGTGGGTGCTGTGCAGCGCCGCCGCAAAGCCGTAGCGCGCGCGCCAGTTTTCCCAGAGCGCGAAGCGCGCCTCCCCCGCGCCCTCCCATTCCTCCTCCGCGTACATCGCGTGGTCGGCGTCCAGCGCGAGCAGGCAGCGGCTCTCCACGCTCCCCGCCCGCCGCGCGCCGCCCGAAAGCACCCCGCCGACGAAGCCGCCAACGTCCTTGGCCCGCACCCGCTCCCCGGGCGGCATCGCCGCGTACTGCACGGCCGTCTCCGCCGTGCGCACGGGCCTTTCGAGCCGCGCGGTAAATTCCGCCCACGTCAGGCGCAGCGTCCGCCAGCTCGTCTCGCACCGGCTCGTCCCGGCGCTGATCGCAAGCTCCTCCACCGTTCGTCCCTCCCCCCCGCGCCGTCCCGCGCGCATCCGCCGCCGAAGCCGCCCGGCCTCAATCCCGCCCGTCTCCGCGCTTCATCCGCTCAAGCGCGCGCTCCTGCGCCGCCTCCACGCGCTCCCGGTCCACCACCAGGTAGATCATCAGCGCCAGCAGCAATACGCCCCCAACGTTCACGCCGTTCCCTCCCGTTCCGCGCGTCCATTCGCCCTCGTCTATCGCTCCGCCCCGCGCGGCCCGTCCGCACGCCCCCGTCTTCCTGCGCTGCCTGCGCTGCCCGCGCGGCCCGTCCGCGCCCGGCCTCTACGCCTCGTCCACCTCGTTTGCATCACATGCGACATCCGCCGCAAAAAAAATGGCCGCCGCCTGCTTCCCGCTCAGCCCCATCGCCTCCCGGATCGCCCCCGCTTCCCGCAGGGTGATGGGCTCGCCCGCGTCCTTCAGCTTCCGGTAGAGCGTAGACGGGTGCATCTGCACCTTCTCCGCCAGCGACGTGACGGTCTCCCCCCGTTTTTTCATCGCCTCGCGCAGCCGCTGCACGTCCATCTCCAGACCGCCTCCCTTTGCATTTCGCATTTTGTGCGACAACAGCAGTATAGCACGTCCGCATGTGGCCGTCAAGCCATTTTTCGCATTTAATGCAATAAATCCTGCCATTTCGCCTAAATTAGTTGCAAATATGCGAATATCGTGGTATACTGAACCCACAATCAACGCAAGGGGGTTCAGCCAATGAAGCCGGGATCAAGAATACGGGAGCGCCGCCTCCTCCTGGGGCTGTCGGTCGCGGACGTCGCGGCCGCCCTGGGAAAAAACCGCGCCACGGTCTACCGATACGAAAGCGGCTACATCGAGGATCTGCCCACGACGGTGCTCGAGCCCCTGGCCCGGGTGCTGCAAACGACGCCCGCGTACCTCGCCGGGTGGACGGACGAGCCCGCGCCGCTCGCCCACCCCGACCTGCTGCCCATCGCGCGAAGGCGCAGGATCCCGCTGCTGGGCGAGATCGCCTGCGGCGAGCCGATCTATTCCCCGGCGGAGGCGGAGCTGGTGGACGTGGACGAGGGCCTCGCCTGCGACAGCGCGATGATCTGCCGGGGCGACAGCATGATCGGGGCGCGCATCTACGACGGCGACCTGGTGTACGTGCGCCGTCAGGACGACGTGGACGACGGGCAGATCGCCGCGGTGGCCATCGACGGGGAGCTGACGCTCAAGCGCGTGTTCAAGCTGCGCGACCTGGACGACGAGGGCAACGTCGTCTACCGGGTGGAGCTGCGGGCGGAGAACCCGCGCTACGCGCCGATCCGCATCGGCGGGCCGGACGAGACGCGCCAGGTGAACATCGTCGGCCGGGCGGTCGCGTTCCGCAGCGTCCTGCCGTAAGCGCGTGAACGCTGTGAAGGCTGCGCAGGCCGCTCTTATTATCCCTTTTTTCTCTATGCGCTCTCACTCCGTCAGCCTTCACAGCGTTCACAGCCTTCACGCAAACCTTCTCTCCCCAGCCGCTTCCCGCAAAAGCGAAAAAGCGCGGGGGCGCCGCCGGTTCCGGGTGCCCGCGCACCTGCCGGCAGCGCTCCCGCGCTGACTTTTTTTCCGCACCCCACGGCGCGCATCCGCCCTGGGCTCTTGCCCCCCCGCCCCGCCGGCCCGCACACCCTCCGACCGCCCGGAAGACGGCGCCCGCCCCGCGGCCTCAGCGCCGCGCAGCCTCAAAGCCCATCTGGAAGTAGTAGCGGCACTCGGCCTCCGCCTCTTCGTACATCACGTCCGCGTAGTCCTCCACCAGCCCCCGGTCCTTCGGGCCGACCGCCGCGAGCAGGCGCTCCATGAGCTCGATCTTCCGCGCGTAGATCGCGTCCACCTCCGCCGTCCGGTACATGTCGCTCTCGTCAAACCTCGGGCACGCCTCGTACGCATCCTGCCATGTCCTCATCCTGAACAGCCCCCTAAATGTTTTATCTCTACGTATAAACAGTGACGTTTTTGCCGTAATACATTATACATTTTCACCTTCTACATATCAAGCGTGAAATAAGAGATAATAGGGAAAACAGCGAAGAGGGAGTGCAGGGCATGTCCGTTTTTAACTACGACCGGAAGCGTTCCGGCGCGTTCTTACAGGGGAAGCGCATGGAATGCAAGCTGTCGCAGGATAAGCTCGCTGAAAAGGCGGGCTGTTCCGTACGCACGATTACGGACATCGAAGGGGGCACGGTGGGCATGTCGATCGAGCGGCTGCTCACGCTGTGCCAGCTCCTTCACACCACGCCGGACGAGGTGCTGCTGGGCGCGGACACGGGCGGCGAAAGCTGGCTGCACGCGGAGCTGGCCCGGCTGACCCCGGAGCAGCGGCACACCGCGCTGGCGATCGTCGCCCCCTACATCGAGTCCCTGCGCCGGGAGCCCGCCGCGCCGAAGGAGCCCCTGCCGTAGGGAAACAAAGGCTTGATCCTTCCCCCAGGGGGCGAGAGCGGCGCGGCTTTCGCCCCTTTTGCCGCTTGCCAGGGCGGTGTATAATGAGGGGCAGAACTTCCCCCGCGCTTTGCGGGACGGCGGGAAGACGGATGAAAGGTCGGGAAACCCATGAAGGAAAGCAATCTTTGGGTCGGGACGGACGCGGAGCTGGTGGCGGCGGCGGACGGGCTGCGCAGGCGGGTCTTTATCGAGGAGCAGGGCGTGCCCGAGGACGAGGTGTTCGACGGCCGCGGCGGGGAGGTGATCGCCCGTGGATGACTGGTTCACGATCGAGACGATCGCCCCGGACACCTTTGCCCTCAGCGAATACCGGCACTGGGAGGAAACGCACTGCTACCTCCTGCTGGGCACGGAGCGCGCCCTCCTGATCGACACGGGGCTGGGCGTCTCCGATATTCGCCGCGCGGTGGACGGCCTGACCGCGCTGCCCGTGCTCGCCGTCACCACCCACGCGCACTGGGACCACATCGGCGGGCACCGGCACTTCCCAAACATCGCGGTGCACGAGGCGGAAAGGGACTGGCTGGCCGTCCGCTTTCCCGTGCCGTTGGAGGCGGTCCGGCAAAACCTGCTGCTCAGGCCCTGCGCCTTTCCGGCGGGCTTCGACCCGGACGCCTACCGGCTCTTTCGGGGCGAGCCGCAGCGGCTCCTTCGGGACGGCGACACGCTGGACCTGGGCGGCAGGTCGCTCCAGGTCGTGCACACGCCCGGCCACTCGCCGGGGCATTGCTGCTTCTACGAGCCGGATCGGGGCTGGCTCTACACCGGCGACCTGATCTACGGCGGGTGCCTGGACGCCTTCTACCCCACCACGGACCCGCGGCAGTTCTACGACTCCGTGAAGCGGGTCTGCCGCCTGTCCGTTCAAAGGGTGCTGCCCGCGCACCACGCGCTGAACCTGCCCGTTGGCATCCTCCGGGACGTCGAGGCCGCGTTTGGGGAGCTCGACGGGCGGGGCCTCCTGCGGCAGGGGCAGGGCCTGTTCGCATTCGAGGGCTTCCAGATACACCTGTAAGCATCCGGGCCGGCCGGGCAACGGAAGCGTTTCAGGATTTTGCGCTCCGGTATTCCGCCACCACCAGCGGCATGACGACGGCAAAAATCACCCTGTCCCTATTTCGGATGTTGAGCTTCAGCTCATTTTGCTTCGCCTCCCTTCTGTTTCTTTCCCGTCCGGATACCCATAATATATCGCAAAAGCATTCGTGGGAACGTGATAGGATTGATCTGCTTAAAACCATTTAGAACGAAGGAGAAATTCACGTGATATTTCAAGATAACGTATTGAAAGAATATTTAAAAAATGTATATTTCATAACGGGAACCCCCTGCGGCGGGAAGACGACGATTTCCTGTGAATTGGGGAAAAAGCATGATTTGATGGTGTACCATATGGATGAAGAATTTCAAACCCATCAACAGATGTCCCATCCCAAATTTCAACCTTCTATGAACAAAAAATTCAAAGATGCGGATGAATTCTTTGGACGGACCGTTGAGGAATACAGGAAATGGCTTCTTGATAATACAAGAGAGCAATTCGATTTTGTTCTGCTGGATTTAATCCGGCTTTCACAAAATCGAATTATCCTGTGCGACTGCCATTTGACTGTTGAAGAAGCAGATCAATTGACTGAACCCTCAAGGGTTGCTTTTTTGATAAAAGATCCTACGGATTTGATCGACGATTATTGCAAGCGTCCAGATCATGCGGGATTTCATAACTTCATTAACAGTGCCTCTCATGTGAAAAAAGCGAAAGCCCTTTTTAACGCGACCTTAAAGGATATCAACCTGGAAAGATGCGAACAAATCAAGTCCAGTAAATATTTTTGGCTTGAAAGGGATGCAGAAAGCCCTGTGAATGAAACAACAAGGAAAGTGGAACATCATTTTGGATGGTCGCGTTAATTGAAAACAGGTCGTCTATCAGGTTTTTTCTGCCAGGCTTATTCCCAGTTTGCCGGGGAGATTATGAGAACCAAAGCAAACGGACGCGCCGTCATCGACCCTTTCGCCCGCCCAGTTCGTGATCTAAATAGGGGCGCAAAAGCGACTTGATTTGCAAGGGCTCCGCCGTCCCCATATAAAGGCTGGCTTTAAAAGTTATCAGCCGATTTTCATCTGCAAAATCAGCAAAAGACCCCCCGGCGTTTCGCTTT